>NZ_JBYSWM010000006.1:0-81585 GCF_058781125.1 Pseudogulbenkiania sp. FW507-F1
GGGCTCCCGCTGCGGGGGACGCGAGCGGGGCGGGTCCGGCAAATGGTCATCGGCGTCGTCGGTCGACTTGGTCTTGGAATGCCAAAGCCGCCTCATTCGCCTCGTATCTGGCCATGTGCCGGCCCCGCGCAGCGCGTAAAAAGAGCGTGAGCAGGTTCTCAGGGGACAACCCGTACCTTGATGCTGCTGCTCATCGCCGGGCCGAACGATTGATGCGCGCCGTTGGCGAACTGCAGCGTCAGGGTGTGCTCGCCCGGAGGCAGCGTCAGCTCGGTTTCGGTCTGGCCCTTGCCGAAATGGCGGTGGCTGTCGTCGGTGGCGACCACTTCGTTCAGGGGCACGGGGCTGCCGTCGATGATCAGGTGGTGATGGCCGGTGCCGGGTTTCATGTCGCCGGCGGGGGCAATCGCCATGCCTTCGACGCCGAAGCGTACCTTGAACGGGCTCTTCACGGCCGCGCCATCGGCCGGTTCGACGAAGTAGACGCGTTCCGCGGCCAGCGCCGTGGCGGCGGCGAGGGACAGGCTCAGGGCCAACAGGATTTTCTTCATGGTGGGGTCCGTTACGGAGGGTGGGTAACGTTTCGTTGTATGCCAGGATGCTGGTTGAGGCAACGTTGGCGGTTCTGGCTACCCGCCGTCCGGAGTGCCTGTTCGGGCTGGACAACATGACGCCGGCACGGCAGGCTGGGCGTTTTTCCTGTTTCTGATGCCACCATGCTGACCCGCCAAGACCTTCCCGCGCTCACCGCCGGTTTCGTGACCGTGCTGGTGGGCTACACCAGTTCCGCCGCCATCGTGTTCGAGGCCGCCCGCAGTGCCGGCGCCAACCCCGCCGAGATCAGCTCGTGGCTGATGGCGCTGGGGCTGGCGATGGGGCTGACCTGCATCGGCCTGTCGCTGCGCTACAAGGTGCCGGTGGTGACGGCGTGGTCGACGCCGGGCGCGGCGCTGTTGATCACCAGCCTGTCCGGGGTGAGCCTGCCGGAGGCGATCGGCGCCTTCGTGTTTTCCGCCGGGCTGATCACGCTGTCCGGCGTCACCGGGCTGTTCGAGCGCGCCATCAGCCGCATCCCGCTGCCGATGGCGGCGGCGATGCTGGCGGGCATCCTGGTGAAGTTCGGCATGAACGTGTTCGGCGCGATGCAGGCCAACCTGGCGCTGGTGCTGCCGATGTTCGTCGCCTACCTGGTGCTCAAGCGTCTGCTGCCGCGCTACGCGGTGGTGCTGGTGCTGTTGCTGGGCGGGCTGATCGCGGCGTTGCAGGGTGGCCTGCATCTGGGCGGCCTGGCCTTGAAACTGGCGACGCCGCTGTGGACCACGCCGGTGTTCTCGCCCGGCGTGCTGCTCGGCGTGGGGCTGCCGCTGTTCGTGGTGACCATGGCTTCGCAGAACGTGCCGGGCGTGGCGGTGCTGCACTCGGCCGGCTACCGCCCGCCGATCTCGGTGCTGATGACCGGCACCGGGCTCGTCAACCTGGTGCTGGCGCCGTTCGGCTGCTTTGCCGTCAATTTGGCGGCGATCACCGCCGCCTTGTGCATGAGCCGCGAGGCGCACGAAGACCCGGCGCGGCGCTACCTCGCCAGCGTGGCGGCCGGCGGCATCTACCTGCTGCTCGGCGTGTTCGGCGCCACCGTCGGCGCGCTGTTCGCGGCCTTTCCCAAGGAGCTGGTGCTGGCCATCGCCGGGCTGGCGCTGTTCGGCACCATCGCCGGCGGCCTGACCACGGCGATGAGGGATGACACCGAGCGCGAGCCGGCGCTGATCACCTTCCTGATCACCGCCTCCGGGGTGACGCTGTTCGGCGTCGGCTCGGCGTTCTGGGGGCTGGTAGGCGGCACGCTGGCCTTGCTGGTGCTGAACGCGCGGCGCGGCTGACGGCCGGGTTGCGGGCTTCGGCCAACGTTGGCCGAAGAGGGCGCTCAAGGAGCGCACTCCGCCGGCTTGGCTATAGTGCTTGCAAGGCCGGTCGTGCGGGCCGGCGGCCGAACGGAGGAGTGGGCATGGAATTGGATCGTGAGCGCTTGGACCAGGCGGTGAAGCGCGGCGTGATCAGCGCCGAGCAGGCGGAAGGACTGTGGCAGTTCCTGGCGGAGAGCGGCCACGACACGCCGAGCTTCCGTTTCGTCCATATCCTCTATTACCTGGGCGGGCTGATCGCGATCGGCGCCATGAGCCTGTTCATGACCCTGGGCTGGGAGCGCTTCGGCGGCGGCGGCTTGCTGCTGATCTGCCTGGTGTACGCCGTGGCCGGCATCGCGCTCACGGAGTGGCTGCTGCAGCGGCGGCTGCCGATTCCGGCCGGCATCACCGCCACCTTCGTGGTGGTGCTCACGCCGCTCGCCGTGTACGGCCTGCAGCAGCTGCTGGGCTGGTGGGCCGGACCGTTCACTTACCGCGACTACCACGTGTTCATCGACGGGCGCTGGCTCATGATGGAATTGGCCACGCTCGCCGTCGGCGCCGTTGCCCTGTGGCGCTACCGCCTGCCGTTCCTGGTGATGCCCGTCGCCGTCACGCTGTGGTACATGAGCATAGACCTGACGCCGTTTTTGGCCGGCGATCCGGACGTGGGCTGGGAATTGCGCAAGCTGGTGTCGCTGTGGTTCGGCCTGGCCGTGGTGCTGCTGGCGCTGTGGGTGGATATCCGCAGCCGCCGCGACCAGGATTTCGCCTTCTGGCTCTACCTGTTCGGCGTGATGGCGTTCTGGTGCGGTCTGTCGCTGCTGCGCTCGGACAGCGAGCTGGGCAAGTTCTTCTACCTGTGCGTCAACCTGGGGCTGATCGTGGTGGGCGCGGTGCTGTCGCGCCGCGTGTTCGTGGTGTACGGCGCGCTGGGCACGGCGGGCTACCTCGGCCACCTGGCCTACGACGTGTTCAAGGACAGCCTGCTGTTTCCGTTCGCGCTGACCCTGCTCGGCCTGGGCGTGGTGGCGCTCGGCATCGTCTGGCAGCGCCACGAGGCGGCGATCAGCCAGTGGCTGCGCCAGCCCCTGCCACGGCCCTTGCGCGAGCTGATCGAGCGGCGCGGCTGAGGCGCGTCCTAGCCGCCGGCTTGCTGCCGCGCCAGCTCGCCCAGCCGCACCAGCGCCGCCAGGAAGCGCTCGTCCAGCGGCTGGCAGCACGACAGGCGCAGCGCGTTGCGGTAGCGCCCGCTGGGCGAGTACAGCGGGCCGGGCGAGATGCTGATGCGCTCGGCGATGGCGGCGTGGAACAACGCCACCGTGTCGCACGGCTCGGGCAATTCCACCCACAGCAGGAAGCCGCCGGAGGGGCGGGTGGCGCGGGTGCCGGCGGGAAAGTGGTCGGCGATCAGCGCGCGTACCTTGTCGACGTGCACGGCGTAGCGGCGCTTGAGCGCGCGCAGGTGATGGTCGTAGCCACCCGATTCCAGGAACAGCCCCAGCGTCTCGCTCAATACCAGCGGCTCGGCGATCGAGGTGGCGAACTTCAGCTTGCGGATGGCCTCGGTGAAGCGGCCGCCTTCCAGCCAGCCGACGCGGAAATCCGGCGCCAGCGTCTTGGTGTAGCTGGCGCACACGATCACCCAGCCGTCGCGGTCGAAGGCCTTCACCGCCGGCTGCAGCGAGTCGGCAAACTGCAACTCGGCGTACAGCGCGTCCTCGATCAGCGGCACGCGGTACTGGTTCGCCAGCGCCGCCAGCCGTTTCTTGTTCTCCAGCGGCATGGTCGAGCCCAGCGGGTTGTGCACGTTGGGCATGGCGATCACGGCGTTGAGGCGGCCCTCGGCCAGCAGCCGTTCCAGCGCATCCAGCGACAGCCCCTGCTGCGGGTCGGTGGGAATCTCCACCGCCTTCAGTCCCAGGCTGGCGAACAGCGGCAGCAGGTTGAAGTAGGTGGGGGATTCGATGCCGACGGTGTCGCCGTGGCGCGTGATGGCGCGCAGCGCCAGTTGCAGCGCCTCCATGCAGCCGTGGGTGAGGACGATGTCGTCCGGCTGCAGCGCCATGCCCAGTTCCAGCCCGCGCCGGGCGATCTGGGTGCGCAGCCGCTCAGATCCCGGCGGCAGCGCGTAGGTGCTGACCAGTCCGGGGTTCTTGCGCAGCAGCTGGCCCATCAGCCGTGCCAGCTTGGCGCCGGGGTAGAACTCGCCGCCGTGCGGGCAGGCCAGCGCCATGTCGATGTAGCCGGGGGTCTGCTGCGCCTTGAGCGAGGCGCCGATCAGGTCCAGCACCGCGCCGTCGGTACCGCGCGCCGGACCGGCGGCCTGCGCGGCGCGGCGCGCCGGCAGCGGCAGGCGCGAGCGCACGTAATAGCCCGACTGCGGCCGCGCCTCGATCAGGCCGCGGTCCTCCAGCACGCGGTAGGCCGCCACCACGGTGTTGAGGCTGAGACGGCGGCTCTCGGCGGTGCGCCGCACCGACGGCAGGCGCGAGCCGGGCGGCAGCGTGCCGCGGCTGATCGCCAGCGACAGGTCTTCCGCCAGTTGCTGGTACAAGGTGAGGTTGGCCGAAGCGAGCGTTTCCATGGCGAGGCAGGATCGTAGACGGTGACAGAGCCCATGATAGGCGAAGGTGACAGAGTGATGGAAGAACAAACTGTCACCATGACAATTTGCCATTGTTGCGACTGTATCAAGGTGCGGCGACTCATTAGCATGGTGGACAGACCCACTCAATGAAGGAGCGCCGCCATGCTCGAACTGCCCTTGCTGACCTATTTCGCCGTGATGTCGATTACCCCCGGCCCCAACAACCTGATGCTGGCCGCCTCCGGCGTCAATTTCGGCTTTCGCCGGACCGTGCCGCACATGCTCGGCATCAGCTTGGGCGTGGCGCTGCAGCTGTTTATCACCGCTGCCTTGCTGGCCTACGTGCTGAACGGCCTGGGTTCGTTGCGCCTGCCGCTCGGCGTGGCCGGCTGCCTCTACCTGCTGTGGCTGTCCTGGTGCATCCTGCGCGCCGGCCGTCCCGAGGCCGATAGCGAGGCCCGGCCGCTGGGCTTCCTGGGCGCCGCGCTGTTCCAGTGGCTCAACCCCAAGGCCTGGGTGATGGTGATCAACACCTCCATCCTGTTCGCGCCGCAGGCCGGCCAGGTGCTGTGGACGGCGGCGCTGCTGAGCCTGGCCTGCGCGCTGGTGAACCTGCCCTGCATCGGGGTGTGGGCCTGGACCGGCGACCGGTTGCGCCGCTGGCTGGACGGCGAGCGTGCACGGCAGGCGTTCAACACGGTCATGGCCGTGCTGATGGCCGGCACCGCGCTGTGGCTGTTGGGCGACGAGATCCGCCACGCCGGCCTGCTGTGAACGATGTCCGTTTTTGGCAGGGTGTTGTCCGTCGGCGGCCTCGTGGCAAGGCCGGGCGATGGTTATGCTGAGGGCTGTTTCCTACAGGAGCCCAAACCCATGAGCAAGCCGAAGACCGCCCTGCTGGTGATCGACGTCCAGCAATCCTTCCTGCACCGCCCGTACTGGGACGAGGCCGAGCTGCCGGTGTTCCGCCATCACCTGCAGGCCTTGATCGCCGGGGCCGAGGCGCGCGGCGTGCCGGTGGTCAACATCCTGCACGAAGACGGCGACGGCCCGTTCTCCGCCGCTTCCGGCCTGGTCACGCCGCTCGACTGGCTGACTCACGTACCTGCCGCCACCTTCGTCAAGCACGTGCACAACGCCCTCATTGGTTCCGGTCTGAAGGAGTGGCTGGACGAGCGCGGCATCACCCGGCTGGTGATCAGTGGCATCCGCACCGAACAGTGCTGCGAAACCACCACCCGCGTCGCCTCCGATCTCGGCTACCAGGTGGATTTCGTCACCGACGCCACGCTGACCTTCGCCATGACGCACCCGGTCAGCGGCCGCCGCTACAGCCCCGCCGAGATCCGCGACAAGACCGAGCTGGTGCTCTCTGGCCGCTTCGCCCGCATCGCCAGCGTCGAGGACGCGCTGGCGGCGCTGTGAGCCCGATTCCCCGATACGGAGCCAAGATACGGAGCCAACACCATGCTGGAACTCAGACCGAGCTGTGAACACTGCAACACCGCGCTGCCGCCCGACTCGCCCGAGGCGCGCATCTGCAGCTTCGAATGCACCTTCTGTGCCCGCTGCGTTGACGAGGTGCTGGGCAATGTCTGCCCGAACTGCGGCGGCGGCTTCGCGCCCCGGCCGATCCGCCCGGCACGGGACTGGGGGCGTGGCAACCACCTCGGCAACTACCCCGCGGGCGAGCGGGTGGTTTACCGCCCGGTCGACGTCGCGGCCCACGCGGCCTTCGTCGCGTCGCTCCGTGCGCTGCCGCCCGAGCAGCGCTAGAGGGAGAGTCCCATCATGATTCAGGACCTGTTTCGGCCAACGCCTTACCAATCCCGGCCGTTGGCCGCCCGTGGCGTGCTGGTGGCGCCGGGCGGCTGGCGCCTCAAGCTGTACGATATCGCCTATGACAGTCTGCCGCTCGACGAGGCCCGCTTCACCGCCGGGGTGGACGGCGCGCTGGCCGGGCTGCCGCAGCCGGCGCTGACGACACAGCGCCCCGGCGTTGGCGCGCTGATCCGCCATGCCGGGCGCGGCATGGACTATCTGGTGTTAGTCTATTGGGATAACGACAACGAGTGTCTGGTGCGGGTCTGGGTGCGCGACGAGCACGGCTGGCGTGCGGCGCGTGCCGAGTCGTTCTGCGTGTGGGATCTGCAGGTGATCTGGCACGAGCGTGAGGCCTGCGTGCGCCATCTGCTGAGCGACGCGCCGGACATGGACGGGTATCTCGCCGATACCCTGTAATCAATCGACTGGAGGCGACATGCCGTTGACCGATATCGCCCAGGCGCTGGCCATCGTGCTGGTGTGGGGCGTCAATTTCGTGGTGATCAAGTGGGGCGTGGCCGACGTGCCGCCGCTGCTCCTGGGCGCGCTGCGCTTCACGCTGGCGGCGTTGCCGGCGGTGTTGCTGGTGCGCCGCCCGGCGGTGCCGTGGCGCTGGCTGGCGGCCTACGCGCTGACCGTGGGCGTCGGCCAGTTCGGCCTGCTGTTCTCGGCCATCAAGCTCGGCATGCCGGCCGGCCTCGCCTCGGTGGTGCTGCAGGCGCAGGCCTTCTTCACGCTGTTGTTGGCCTCGCTGGTGCTGGGCGAGCGCTGGAAGGCGGCGCAGCTGGTCGGCCTGTTGTGCGCGCTGGCCGGGCTGGCACTGATCGGCGTGGGCAAGGGCGGCAACATGACGCTGATCGGCTTCGCCCTGACCGTGGCGGCGGCGTTGAGCTGGGCCGCGTCCAACGTGGTGGTGCGCCTGATCGGCCGCGCCGGCTACCGCGTCGAGCCGCTCGGCCTGGTGGTGTGGTCCAGCCTGGTGCCGCCCGTGCCGTTCCTGCTGCTGTCGTTGTGGCTGGAAGGCGGCGAGCGCATCGCCGCCGCGCTCGGCCATTTCTCGCTGTCGTCCCTGCTGGCGGTGGCCTATCTCGCCTTCGTCGCGACGCTGTTCGGCTACGGTCTATGGAGCCGGCTGCTGGCGCGTCACGCCGCCAACAAGGTCGCGCCGTTCTCGCTGCTGGTGCCGGTGGTGGGGCTGATCGCCGCCAGCCTGCTGCTGGGCGAGCGCTTGAGCGCGGGGCAGGCGGTGGGCAGCCTGCTGCTGTTGGGGGGGCTGGTGATCAACGTGCTGGGCGAGCGCCTGCGGGACTACTGGCGCCAGCGGGAGGCCGCCGGTGCGTGAGGTCTGTTTCCTGCTGACGCCGGGCTTCCTGCTGCTCGACCTGGCCGGCCCGGCCGAGGCGTTCCGCATCGCCAACCAGTTCGGCGCCGAGTTCGCCTTGCGCTACCTCGGCGTCGGCGGCAGCGTCACCTCCTCGCTCGGCCTGCCGCTGGGCGGCATCGAACCGCTGCCGGAGACGCTGACCGACGGCACGCTGTTGGTGATCCCCGGCGTGACCGGCTCGGCCGAGGTGTACGACTGCGACGAGGCACGCCAGATGGCGCGCTGGCTCGCCACCCATGTGGACCCGCACCGTCACCTGCTGGCGACGGTGTGCTCCGGCGCCTTGCTGGCGGCGCGTGCCGGCCTGCTCGCCGGGCGCGACTGCACCACCCACCACGTCCACCTCGAACACCTGCGCCAGTTCGACACCAGCGCCAAAGTGCGCGAGAACCGCGTGTTCGTCGAGGACGGCCCGGTGTTCAGCAGCGCCGGGGTCACCGCCGGCATCGACCTCGCGCTGCATCTGATCGCCCGTCTCGCCAGCCCGGCGCTGGCACGCGACGTGGCGCGCCACATGGTGGTGTACTTCCGTCGCTCGCCGCAGGACCCGGAGCTGTCGCCCTGGCTCAGCCACCGCAACCACCTGCACCCGGCGGTGCACCGCGCGCAGGACCTGATCGCCGGCGAGCCGGAGCAGGCCTGGAGCGTGGAAACGTTGGCCGAAGCGGTGCACGTCAGCCCGCGCCACCTGGCGCGGCTGTTCCGCCAGCACGCCGGGGTGTCGGTGCACGACTATCAGCAGCAGATCCGCCTGGCGCGGGCACGGCAATGGCTCGCCGCCGGGCTGTCGCGCGAGAAGGCGGCGCTGTCGGCCGGCTTCTCTTCGGCGCGCCAGCTGGGGCGGGCCGAGCGGCACGGGGCGTAAAACCGCACTGCCGGCTCAAGTTTTTTGCCGCAGCGCCGATAAACCGGTTGACGCTTCATGACGTTGATTCATACCATCCGGTCAAAATAATCTTCGGTAATTGCCATGAAACCTGCCTCGCTGCTTCCCCTCTCCGTGTTGACCCTGGCGCTCGCCCTGAGTGCCTGCGCCGCGCCGCGCCAGACGACCGCCGCCGCCGGCAGCGATCCGATCAGCGGGGCCGGTTACGTCGGGGCCGGCATCGAGCCGGAAGCACCCAAGGTCGTGGTCAAGGAAGTGAACCCCTACCAGCCGGTCACCATCCGCGTCACCGGCGTCGGCGCCGCGCCGCTCGGCACCACGCTGAGCCCGTCGCAGCGCAAGCTGCTGGGGCTGCGCGCCGCCAAGCTCGACGCCTTCCGCGCCGTCGCCGAAGAAGTGCAGGGCATGAAGCTGGTCGGCAACAGCTCGGTCTCCAACATGCTGGCCACCAACGACGCCTTCCGCACCTACGTCGACGCCTACCTGCGCGGCGTCAAGGTGCTCTCCAACACCATGGCGCCGGACGGCACCACCGAGGCGGTGGCCGAGATCGTGCTCGACAACGACTTCTACCGCGAATACAAGAAGGCGCTGGACCGCAGCGGCAGCGTGATGAAGGCGGCGCAGCAAAGCGCGGTCGACGGTGTCGCCTGCACCGACGGCAACTGCGGTGCCAGCCGTTACGACAGCAACTTTTATGTAGCGCAGTGATGAAGCTGCTGCGCCGCACCTGCCGCCTTGCCGCCCTCGTGGCGGCATTTGTTTTGCCGCTGGCGCCCGCCGGTGCGGCCAAGCTGCTGGGCACCGGCATGGCCACGCTCGACAACGGCGTGCCGGCGGCGCGCGAACTGGCCATCCAGGACGCCGTGCGCCAGGCCGCCTTGACGCAGGGCGCCAGCGTGCAGTCGACCGAATACGCCGACAACGGCCAGCTCGGCGACAGCACCCGGCTCACTGCCGCGCCGCTGTCGGGAAAAGTGACGGTGCTGCGCGAATACCAGCGTGACGATCTCTACTACGTCGAGGTCGAGGTCGACACCGACGCCATGCGCGCCGCCCCGCAACGCTGCGCCCCGTCCGGCGGCAGAGAGCTGAAGCGGCGCGTGGTCGCCACCTATTTCAACGTCGAGCACCCCGCCGACGCCTCGGACATGCCGGAGCTGGCTACCCAGCTGCCGGTCGAGCTGGCCCGCCGCCTGCCGGTGGGCGGGCCGTTCCTCGCCAGCGCCGCGGGCCAGGTCTCGGTGCTGGCCGATCCGCGCCTGGCCGAGCCGCAGGCCGGTGCCGACACCGTGCGCGAGATCGGGCGGCGCGAGGGGGCGCAGTTCGTGATCGCCGGGCGCGTGCTGGATACCGCGGTCGCCGCCAAGGGGCTGCGCGCCTCGCTGTTCGACGGCGACCACGGCGGCGAACAGGGCGTGTTCTACAACGGCCCGTTCTCGGGCCTCTTGGGCGGCGCGGTGCGCTACCGCCCCACGGTGCGCCAGTTCGACGTCGAGGTCTGGGTCTACGATGCCCTTACCGGCGGCCTGCTCGCCAATCACCACCTCAGCACCAGCGGCACCGGCCAGGTGGCGCCACCGGCGCCGCGCCCGTTCGGTTCCACCGCGTTCTGGCGCAGCGACTACGGGCACGCGGTGGACAAGCTGCTGGAACGGGCCGTGCAGCAGACCGCCGACACCGTCGCCTGCATCCCGTTCACGGCGCGCGTGGCGCGGGTCGACGCCGGCAAGCGCGTCTACCTCAACGCCGGCGGCCTGGCCGGCCTCGCCGTGGGCGATCGCCTGCTGCTCTACAAGCCGCAGCCGGCCAGTCCGTTGCGCAGCGCCGGCTCGACCGGCGAGCTGGGCATCGCCGAAGCGCTGTCCGGCACCGTGGTGCTGACCCAGGTGCAGCCGGGGCTGTCGATCGGCGTCGTGCAAAACGCCCGGCTCGCGGTGGAAGAGGGCGATTACCTGCGCTTCCTCCCGCCACGCTGAAACGACTCCATCAGCGGGCGACGGGAGCACGAGCCCGGTGCCGCCGCCGACGGCCCGCCGAGAACCGTGCCTGCGGTCATGGTCGATGAGCGGCTCGATGGTCTGGATCAGCCGCCAGTCGAGCGCTGTCAAGACGGACGGCGGCAACTTCTCTCCCACTTGCGAAGCGCTGTCGAGACGCGTGACGACGTTTCATCGCGGACGGCCGTTGGGTGCCATGCCAACAGCCTGTCTCGCGAGTCTTGGGCCATCGGGTGATGGCTCGCAAGACTGACTGATCCGTGGCCGCATTTCCAGCCACATTGCACCGATGCTCACCTCAAACCCGACATAGAACGGCTTCCGGCCTCTGCGCCGGGGCCGTTTTTGCTCGCGGCACTTCCCAAGACCGAAACCCCGCGCCGGGGTTGCCGGAATCGCTCCCTCCCATGTCTCAATGCGCTGCGCCCCCCTTAAGGGGCATGGCAGCGCGGCAACACCACGCCTTATCTTCATTGATAACAATACGAATGATGTTGATTATCATGTAGAATGCCGCGCACTACACACGGCCGTGCCGCGGTATCGCCGCCGGCTTGCAACAACTTGGGAGAAATAACAATGACGGCTCCATTGCCGCATCGAGCAATCGCTAAGGCCAACCGCAAGGCCGACTTTCCAACCATGGCCTGGCATACCTTGCTGCTGTTCTTCATGGGCTTCGCCCTGGTGACCGGCCTGCGCCTCGCTTTCGACCACGCCAAGGGCGGCTGGCGTGCTGCGCTGGAGCCCATCATGCTGCAAGGCGACGTAGTGCGCTGGCACGTGTGGGCGTCGATCGCTCTGACCGGCCTTGTCGCCGGCTACATCGCCTTCCTGGTCAAGGCCAGGCTGGCTGCGCGCTGGAAAGTATCCAAGATGATGCTCAAGGCACCCGTCAAGGCGGCGCGCTGGCAGGCGATCAACCGTGCGGTGTACTGGCTGGGCCTGGCCACCTTTGTGGTTGCCGTCCTGTCCGGCATCTGGCTGTACTTCCTGCCGTTCTTCGGCTGGCTGGAACTGGTCGGCTACGTGCACGAGATCGCCAGTTGGGCGCTGGTCGCTTACATGCTGATCCACGTGATCGCCCAGTTCGTGATGGGTGGCATCTGGCAGTTACTGAAGATATTCATCCCGCGGTTCGACCTGCTGCAAGCCGGCGCAGTGATGGGCGTGGCGGGGGTCTCCGGCGCACTGGGTTTCGCCGCTCTCGACTGGAGCGCGACGAGCGACCTGGTCGCCGCCAAGGCCGACACCGCGCCGCTAGTCGACGGCAAGCTTGACGACGCCGTGTGGCAGAACGCGCAGAAGCAGATGGTCTACACCTCGCACGGCTGGAACGTGGCCGGCGGCGAAACCCCGATCGAGGTGCGTGCCGCCGTTCACGGCGACCGCATCTACATCGCCACCTCCTGGCCGGACGACACGCGCTCCTACATGCGCCTGCCGCTGAAGAAGACGGCGCAGGGCTGGGTCCGGATGATTGGTGACGACCCGCGCCATACCTACGACGGCGCCGACACCATCGACTACTACGAGGACAAGTTCGCGATCGCGATCAGCCCGAAGCAGAACCCCTTCGGCGGCGGTTGGCACTTCGGTCCGGATCCGTTGCCGGGCGTCAAGAAGCCACTACAGGGCCGTGGATATCACTTCACCGACGACGGTAGCGTGGTTGACCTGTGGCACTGGAAAGCCAGCCGCACCGGTGTCACCGGCCAGGCGGAAGACTCGCTGTTCGGCCCCCCGGTGCCCTACGACCCGGTCAAGCATGAGGTGCGCTACCCGGCCGGCTACGCGAGCGACAAGAAGGACAAGGACAGTGGCTATCAGGACAACTTTGCCAAAGGTCCGCACGGCTGGTCGGTCAACTGGCCGAGCCGGATCGTCACGCCCAAGTACCTCCCCAGGGATTTGGCCAAGCTGCAGGCCCGCCTCGGCACCAGCCAGTCGCCCTACGAGTCGCATGGCTCCGAATTCAACATGGGGCCTGACGAGATCGTGCCCTATTCCAAGGAGCTGGACGACAAGATTCCGGTTGGCACCCTGATCCCCGCGCTGTACTGGACGAAGCCGATGAGTGGCCCGGCGGGTGACGTCGCGGCGCGTGGCTACTGGCAGAACGGCCGCTGGACGGTGGAGTTCTCACGCAAGCTTGATGCACCGGATACGCAGGATGTGGCGATCAAGGACGGCGTCTACCTGTGGTTCGCGGCGTTCAACCATAACCAGACCCGCCACAGCTGGCACATTCTGCCAGTGCGCCTGCGGCTGCCCCACTAACCCCGCTCCGGCTCCGTCGCCGGCCAGCGTGAGCGATGGCGGGGCCGACAACATCCGAAACCTCATCACGGCGGCAGGCTGCCGCCATCATCAGGAAAGCCGAGCATGGCCCGTATCGAACTCAAGGACTGGCCCATCCCGCTGGAGAACGGCGGTGAAACCGTACTGGAAACCATGATTGCCCATGGGGTGCCGTTTCCCTATTCCTGCGCCAGCGGTGACTGCGGCGCGTGCAAGGGCCGGGTGCTGTGTGGCGAGGTCGCGCACGACAGCGCCCCCGCAGGCATCCTCTCCGCCACCGAGCGTGCCGACGGCTACGTACTCGCCTGCCGCTGCACGCCCAAGAGCGATCTGCGCATCGAGGCGCTGGACGAACTGGTCGCGTTGCCCGCGGCGCGGCGCCAGCGTGGCTGGGTCGTCTCCCGGCAACACCGTCAGGGCGACGTGGTGGTGCTGCGGGTGAAGCCTGCCAAACCGGTGCACTACCTTGCCGGGCAGTTCTTCTATCTGAAATTCGACAACCTGCCGCAGCGCGCGTACTCGGTTGCCTCGCTGCCCGGCGCCGACGAGCTGGAATTTCACGTCCGCTTGGTGGAAGGAGGCAAAACCTCCCGCTACGTGAGCCGTGACAACCTGGTCGGCAGTGAGGTCACGGTCGACGGCCCGCACGGCCACGGCTACTGGCGCCAGAACCACGGCGGCCCGATTGTCGCCATCGGCGGCGGTACCGGGCTGGCACCGGTGTTGTCCATCATCGGCGCCGCGCTCGCCGCGAACGCGCACCGCCACGTGCACCTCTACTACGCGGCACGCGTGGAAGCGGATGTGTACTGGGAAGCCGAACTTGCCGCGCTCGCGCGCCAGTACCCAAACCTGCGCGTGGACTGTGCGCTGTCACGTGCCGAGCCGTCGGAGCGGGGGCCGTTGCCGCGCCGCTACCAGCGCGTGACCGCAAGCCTCGCACAGGACTGGCCCAGCCTTGCCGGCGCCAAGCTTTACATCGCGGGCCCGCCGAAGATGGTCGAGGCGGTCGCCGTCACCGCGCGCGAACTGGGGCTCGCCGCACGGGATCTGCACACCGACCCGTTCTCGGATGCCGCCGACCACAAGCTCGACGGTGCATTCACCAGCGGGCTGCGCCGCTTTGTCGGGCGCTGGCGCCGCCCGCCGTTCGAGCTAGCAGGCTTGGCAACGCAGGAGGGGTGATCAAGCTCTTCGGGAGCATAGCGTCTGGGCACGGTTGCGGCCGTCAAATCGCCGGTGTTCCATCAAGAAGTTCAGCGCCTCCTGGACCGCAGCATAAGGAAGGTGCCAGACCTTGGCTGGAATCCCGCTCAACTGCTGGCGTTGTTCGCGACCGGTCGACATGGCATGGAATGGCCCGGCGCTCTCTCTACTCTGCGAGGCCTCGCCCTGTCGGTGCCTGATTTGTATCGAACCCGCTATACGTCGTGCTGGATGGTGATTTCATCGCCCGGCGCCGTAAGCGGACGATCGACTCTTTGCGGGCCCCGCCAGGCCATGGTGCGGTACCGCTGCCGGGCGGTTGATTTGTTTCGAACTCAAACCTGATTCCTGTCGACTTGATAATCATTCCTATTGTGATATAGTGGCTAATGATATTTATTCTCAATAAAATTCTCAGAGCAGGAGCCCGATCTTGAAAAAGCAGCTGATGTTTGCCGCGGTGCTGGCGGCGTTTGCCGGTTCGGCGATGGCGGAAGAAATCGTGGTTTACAGCGCGCGTGCCGAACAACTGGTGAAGCCGCTGATCGAGGCCTACAAGAAGGAAACCGGTGTCGACGTGAAGCTGGTGTCCGACAAGGAAGGCCCGCTGATGGAGCGCATGCGTGCCGAGGGCAGCAATAGCCCGGCGGACATCTTGCTGACGGTGGACGCCGGCAACCTGTGGCAAGCGTCGAAGATGGGCCTGCTCAAGCCGGTCAGCTCCAAGGTGCTGGAGGCCAACATCCCGGCCCACCTGCGCGACCCGAAGAACGAATGGTTCGGCCTGTCGATCCGTGCCCGCACCCTGTTCTACAACACCCAGAAAGTGCAGCCGGCCCAGCTTTCCAGCTACGAGGACCTGGCCGATCCGAAGTGGAAGGGCAAGCTGTGCCTGCGCACCTCGAAGAAGGTGTACAACCAGTCGCTGGTGGCGATGCTGCTGAGCGAGCATGGTCCGGTCAAGACCGAGAAGATCGTGCGCGGCTGGGTCGACAATCTGGCCACCGACGTGTTCGCGGACGATACCAAGATGCTGGAGGCGATCGCCGCAGGGCAGTGCGAAGTCGGCCTCGCCAACACCTATTACTACGGCCGCCTGATGAACAAGAATCCCAATCTGCCGGTCGGCATCTTCTGGGCCAACCAGAAGGGCAAGGGCACCCACGTCAACATCTCCGGCGCCGGGGTGGCGAAGTACGCCAAGAACGAGCGCGGCGCGGTCAGGTTCATCGAGTGGCTGTCGTCCGACAAGGCGCAGAACCTGTTCGCCGACGTCGACATGGAGTTCCCGGTCAATCCGAAAGTGAAGCCCGACCCGAAAGTGGCCGCCTGGGGCACCTTCAAACACAACCTGATCAACGTCTCCAACGCCGGTGCCCGGCAGGCCGAGGCGGTGATGCTGATGGACCGGGTCGGCTACAAATAAGCGCCGGCGGCGGTCCGCTTGCCAAACCGGCGGGGTTTCCCGCCGGTTTTTGCCTTTTGGGCGAGGTGCGCCGTGCCGGGTGTCCCGCGTGGGGCTTTCGCGGGATAATTACAAATCCTTATCATTTCCTGAACGAATCCATGCTGTCTTCCGCGCGCCGCTGGCGCCCCGTGGCGGCCCTGGTCAGCCTCGTCACCGTCATCCCGCTCTCGGTCATCCTGGCGGCGCTGGCGGTCCCGGACGGGGCGGTCTGGGCTCACCTGCAGAACCACCTGTTGCCGGCACTGCTGCGCAACACCTTCTGGCTGGTGCTGGGCGTCGGCAGCGGGGTGCTGCTGGTCGGCGTGCCGCTGGCCTGGCTCACCGCGCTCTACGAGTTCCCCGGCCGGCGCTTCTTCAACTGGGCGCTGATGCTGCCCTTGGCCATGCCGGCCTACGTCATGGCGTTTTCCCAACTTGGGCTGTTCGACTTCACCGGCCCGCTGCAAAGCTGGCTGCGCGCCGCCACCGGCGATTCCAGCTGGGTGCCGTCGCTGCGTTCCAGCGGCGGTGTGGCGCTGGTCATGACTTTGGCGTTCTACCCCTACGTCTACCTGCTCGCGCGCAACGCCTTCGCCAGCATGGGGCGGCGCGCGCTGGAGGTGGGGCAATCGTTCGGCCTGTCGCGCGTCAAGGGCTTCTGGCACGTGGCGCTGCCGATGGCGCGGCCGTGGATCATCGGCGGCGTGACGCTGGCGCTGATGGAAACCCTGGCCGACTTCGGCACCGTCGCCATCTTCAATTACGACACCTTCACCTCTGCCATCTACAAGGCCTGGTTCAGCCTGTTCTCGCTGCCGGCAGCCAAGCAGCTGGCGTCGCTGCTGGTGCTGATGGTGTTCGTGCTGGTGTGGCTGGAGCAACGCGCGCGCGGTCGGCGCGCCTATACCCAGACCGGCCGAACCGCACCGTTGCCGCGTTTGCGGCTGACCGGCTGGCAGCGCTGGGCCGCCACGCTGTGGGCGGGGCTGGTGCTGCTCTTGGCTTTCGTGCTGCCGTTCGGCCAGCTGCTGTGGTGGGCGTGGCAGCTGGCGGCGGAGGAGTTCAACGCCGACCTGCTCGGCTACGCCCTGCGTTCGGTGGCGCTGTCGCTGATGGCGGCCGTGGCGGTGGTCGTGGTGGCGCTGGTGCTGGCCTACGCCCAGCGGCGCGACCCGCACCCCGCCACGCGGCTGTTGGCCAAACTGGCCACGCTGGGCTACGCCGTGCCCGGCACGGTGCTGGCGGTGGGGGTGTTCGTGCCGGTGGCCTGGCTCGACAACCTGCTCTTGGGCTGGTTCGGCGGCGCGCTCGGCCCTGGCGTCACCGCCATCTTCAAGGGCACGCTGCTGGTGATGCTGCTGGCCTACGTGGCGCGTTTCCTGGCGGTCGGCCATTCCGCCATCGACACGGCGATGGGGCGCATCACCCGCAGCCAGGAAGAAGCGGCGCGCAACCTCGGCTACGCCGGCTGGGGGCTGCTGCGCCACGTGCACCTGCCGCTGTTGAAGGGCGGCCTGTTTACCGCCGTGCTGATGGTGTTCGTCGACGTGATGAAGGAGATGCCGATCACGCTGATGACCCGTCCGTTCGATTGGGACACCCTGGCGGTGCGGGTGTTCTCCTTTACCACCGAGGGTCAGTGGGAGCATGCCGCGCTGCCGGCCGTTGCCATCGTGCTGGCCGGCCTGGTGCCGGTCATCTTGCTGTCCCGCCAGAAAGATCAGCTCTGAATCATGACTGCCTTGCTTGAATTGGATACCGTCAGCCAGGCCTACGGCGCCACCACGGTGGTCGAGGCGATGAGCTTTGCGCTGCAGAAGGGCGAGATTGCCTGCCTGGTGGGCAGCTCGGGCTGCGGCAAGACCACGGTGCTACGCTGCATCGCCGGTTTCGAGCCGGTGAATGGCGGCGAGATCCGCCTCGACGGCCGCGTCATCAGCCGCCGCGATTACCTGTGCCCGGCGCACGAACGGGCGATCGGCATGGTGTTCCAGGACTACGCCTTGTTCCCGCACCTGACCGTGGCCGGCAACGTCGGCTTCGGCCTGCGCGCGCTCGGGCGTGGCGAGCGCGCGGCACGGGTGACCGAAATGCTCGGGGTGGTCGGCCTCGCCGGTCTGGCCTCGTCCTACCCGCACGAGTTGTCCGGCGGCCAGCAGCAGCGCGTGGCGCTGGCGCGCGCCCTGGCGCCGCGGCCGCGCCTGTTGCTGATGGACGAGCCGTTTTCCAACCTCGACGTCGACCTGCGCGAGCGCCTGTCACGCGAGGTGCGCGACATCCTGAAACACGAAAACACCACCGCCATCCTGGTCACGCACGACCAGAACGAAGCGTTCGCCATGGCCGACCGGGTGGGGGTGATGCAGGGCGGGCGGCTGCTGCAGTGGGACACTCCGTACCGGCTCTACCACCAGCCGGCCACGCGCTACGTTGCCGACTTCATCGGCCAGGGCGTGTTCCTGCCTGGCCGCGTCAGCGGGCCGCAATGCATCAGCCTGGAGATCGGCGAATTTTGCGGAATGCTGCCGCTGGATTTCGCAGTGAACGACCGGGTGGACGTGTTGTTGCGTCCCGACGATGTGCAGCACGACGATGCCAGCCCGATGACCGCCATCGTCGAATCCAAGGTGTTCCGCGGCGCCGAGTTCCACTACACCCTGACGCTGCCGTCCGGCCAGCGCGTGCTGGCGCAGGTGCCGAGCCATCACAACCACGCCGTGGGCGAGGCAATCGGCATCCGCCTCGAACTGGACCACCTGATCGCCTTCCGCCACGGCTGAGGCGACGAACAGGCGCAGGCCGCGTCTTAGGCGCATCGGCATGGGCATGCGTGGATAACAAGGTTGGCCGAAACGCCATTCCCCGCGTTCGGCCAACCTTGTCCTTTTCGCCGGGCCCGTCTAGCTGGCCTGGTTCTTCAGCCGGAACACGCCGACCCCCAGTAGCATGAAGGCTCCACCGCACACCCGGTTGAACAGCCGGGCGCGCCCATCGGTGGTGAACCAGCCCTTCAGCGAACGCGCCAGCAGCACATAGCTCAGGTGTGACAACACGGTGCAGGCAGCAAAGGTCGCCGTCAGCACCAGGAACTGCTCGGCTACCGCCTGGTCCGGACGCATGAACTGCGGGAACAGCGCGGTGAAGAACAGGATGCTCTTGGGGTTGGTGATCGACACCAGGGTCCCGCGCAGAAACAGCTGACGCGGCGACTGCATGGCCGGCACCGCCGCCGAAGTGGTCTGAGCGAACAGATTGGCACGGCTCTTCCACTGGCGCAGCCCCAGATAGATCAGGTAGAGCGCCCCGCATACCTTGAGCAGCAGAAACAATGTTGCCGAGCTTTTCAGCAGCAGCCCCAGTCCCGCCATCGCCGTGCCCGAGACGACGAACACGCCGAGCACGTTGCCGCTCGAACAGATCAGCGCGCGCCGCGCGCCCAGGGTCAGCGAGTTGGAAATCGCCAGCAGTACCGCCGGCCCCGGGCTGAGGGCGGTCGCCAGGGCCACAGTGCTGTAGAGCAGCCAGGTTGTAAGGGTCATCGTCATGGTCTCCTGTCGTGGTCAGTTGTCGATGCGGCGCAGGTTGGCCGAAGCCGCGCCTCCGGCCGCCGTCCATGACGATATTCTACCAGCTCTGCAGCACCAGCTTGCCGACCATGCTGCCGGACTCCAGCAGGCGGTGCGCCCGGCGCAGGTTCTCGGCGTTGATCGGCGACCACGTCTCGCTCAGCGTACCCTTGACCCGGCCGCTGTCGATCCAGCCCGCTACCGTCTCCAGCAGGCGGTGTTGCTCGATCTGGTCGGGCGTGCGGTACATCGGACGGGTGAACATGAACTCCCATACGTGCGTTGCGCTCTTGAGCTTGAGCTGATCCTGCGCCAGGGGGCCACGGTTTTCGACGATGGTGACGATGCGCCCCTGCGGCCGGATCGCCTCACCCATCGTCGCCCAGTAGCCGTCGGTATCGGCGGCATTGAAGATGTAGTCGACCTGGGGGTGTCCGTGCAGCGCCAGCGCAGGTATCAGGGGTTGATGGCGATCGAGCACCAGATCGGCGCCGAGCTGGCGGCACCAGTCGGCGCTGTGGGGCCGACCGGCCGTGGCGATCACCGTCAGCCCGGCCAGCTTGGCAAACTGGATCACCAGCGAACCGACGCCGCCGGCGCCGCCGATCACCAGCAGGCTCTTGCCGGCGTCGGCACCGTTCGGATCGAGGCCGAGCCGAGCGAACAGGCCCTCGTAGGCGGTGATCGTGGTCAGCGGCAGGGCCGCGGCGGCGGCGAAGTCGAGCGAGGCCGGCTTGTGGCCGACGATGCGCTCGTCGACCAGCTGGTATTCGCTGTTGCTGCCCTGGCGCGTGATGTCGCCGGCGTAGTAGACCGCATCGCCGGGCTGAAACAGGGTGACGTCCGGGCCGACGGCCTCGACCACGCCGGCCGCGTCCCAGCCCAGCACGCGCGGACTGGACTCCACCTTGTCCTTCGGCGAGCGTACCTTGGTGTCGACCGGGTTGACCGACACGGCCTCGACCCGCACCAGCAGGTCGTGCCCCTGCGCTGGCGGGCGTGGCAGCTCGACGTCGAGCAAGGCTTCCGGATGGTCGATCGGCAGGTAGCGGGTGAGGGCGACGGCTTTCATGGCGCAGGCCTTTCTGGAGAAATGACGATGTACGTCCATTGTGAAATCGGCAGATTTTTTGATAAATAGGGTGTATTTTGAATATTTATCAAAAAAACAAAGCGAATGGAGCCACTCAGCGATCTGCACATCTTCTGCGCCGTGGTCGAGCAAGGCAGCCTGGTCAAGGCGGGCGAACGCCTCCGTCTGTCCAGCGCCGTCATCAGCCGGCGCCTGATCAACCTCGAGGCGCGCCTCGGGGTGCGGCTGTTGCAGCGCACCACCCGGCGCCAGGCCCTGACCCCGGAAGGCGAGTTGTATTACCAGCGCGGCCGCGCGGTCCTGGACGAACTGGCCGAAACCGAGGCCCTGTTGATGGCGCGCCAGCACCAGCCGTCCGGCGTGCTCAAGGTCACCGCCTCGGCCTCGTTCGGGCGCCAGCACCTGGCGCCGCATCTGCCGGCCTTCCTCGAATGCTACCCGCAACTCGAGGTGCACCTGCTGCTGACCGATGCCGTGCTCGACCTGGTCGACGGTGCTCTCGATCTGGCGATTCGCATCGGCCAGCCCGACAAGCCGGGGCTGGTGGCGCGCCCGCTGTGCGTCAACCGGCGCATCCTGTGCGCCGCCCCCTGCTACCTGGCCCGACAGGGCGAGCCGCGGCACCCGGCCGAGCTGGCCCGGCACAATTGCCTGTTGCTGGACGAGGTGGGCACGCGCAGCCAGGTCTGGTCGCTCGACGGGCCGCAGGGGCCCACCGAGGTCGAGGTGCGCGGCAACCTGGTCAGCAATCTGGGCGACGCCGTGGGCGAGGCCTGTCTCGCCGGCGGCGGCATCGCGATCCGTTCCACCTGGGCGGTCAGCGACGCCCTCCGTGCCGGGCGGGTGCGCCAAGTGCTGCCCGGCTATGCGCTGCCGGCACAAGAGGTGTTGGCCATCTACCCGAGCCGGCGGCACCTGTCGCCCAAGGTGCGCGTCCTGATCGACTTCCTGCTGCAGACCTTCGGTGATCCCCCGTACTGGGACCAGCAACTGGACGCCCAATGAAAAACGCGGCCATGGGCCGCGTTTTTCATTGCCTGTTTCCTGGCGCCGGGGTTCAGCCGGCGAGCCAGGTGCCCGGATGGCGTTCCAGCCAGTTGCGGATCGCACGGGCGTCGCTGACCCGTGCCGACGGCGCGCCGGCGGCCAGCAGAACGATGATCAGCGGCTGCGAGCCGACCGTGGTTTGCAGCACCATGCAGCGCCCGGCTTCCTGGATGTAGCCGGTTTTCTGCAGCGAAATGTCCCAGTCGCCCTCACGCACCAACGCGTTGCTGTTCTTGTAATGCAGCATGCGGCGCGAACCCGACATCACCTCATGCTCCTGCGTGGTGGTGAAGGTGCGGATCAGCGGGTAGCCGTTGGCGGCCCGGACCATGCGCGCCAGGTCCATCGCCGTGGCCGTGTTGCGCACCTCGAGCCCGGTCGGGTCGTAGAACACTGTGTTGTTCATGCCGAGCGCGCGCGCCTTGCGGTTCATCTGTGCGACGAAGGCCTGGGTGCCGCCGGGGTAGGTGCGCGCCAGCGCGGCAGCGGCACGATTCTCCGACGACATCAGCGCCAGCAGCAGCATTTCGCGGCGCGGCAGAGTGGTGCCCACAGACAATCGCGACGAGGTGTTCTTCAGCCGGTCTATCTCATTCTCGGTGATGGTGATCGGCTCATCCATCGACAGCCCGGCGTCCAGCGTGACCATCGCCGTCATCAGCTTGGTGATCGACGCGAACGGCAGCGGCAGATCGGTATTTTTCTGGTACAAGGCTTCGCCATTGGCGCCGTTGAGCACCAGCACCGTGTGCGAATTCAGGTGCGGCGCGCCGGTCATGTTGGCGGCGACCTGAATGCCTCGAATCCCGGCGCTGTCGGCGTGGGCGGCAAACGGCATGGCGAGAGCGGCGGCCACCAGCCAACCCGCAAAATTCCTTAACATTATCAACTGCTCCCGTACGTCATAAGGGGGTGGAACGAACACTTTTATTTTAAACAATCCACCGCGGCCGTGTGGCGGTAAATTGCCAAAAAATACTGACTCTTCCGTGGCTCGGGAGTTTCTCGCCACACTCTTGTAAAATGAAGGTCTCAAGCGCCCAAACCGAGAGCAGCATGATCGTCACCTTCCCCGATAGTCCGTTCAAGCTCCATCAGCCGTTTCCGCCCGCCGGCGATCAGCCGGCCGCCATCGCGCAGCTGGTGGAAGGGCTGTCCGACGGCCTGTCCTACCAGACCCTGCTCGGGGTGACCGGCTCCGGCAAGACCTTCACCATGGCCAACGTCATCGCCCGCACCGGGCGGCCCGCCATCATCATGGCGCACAACAAGACGCTGGCGGCCCAGCTCTACTCCGAGATGCGCGAGTTCTTTCCCGAGAACGCGGTCGAATACTTCGTCTCCTACTACGACTACTACCAGCCGGAAGCCTACGTTCCCAGCCGCGACCTGTTCATCGAGAAGGACTCCAGCATCAACGAGCACATCGAGCAGATGCGCCTGTCCGCCACCAAGAGCCTGCTGGAGCGGCCCGACTGCGTGATCGTTGCCACCGTGTCGGCGATCTACGGTATCGGCGACCCCTCCGACTACCACCAGATGATCCTGCATCTGAAGGAAGGCGAGACCATCGCGCAACGCGAGATCATCGGGCGCCTGGTGGCGATGCAGTACGAGCGCAACGACCTCGACTTCACGCGCGGCACCTTCCGCGTGCGCGGCGACGTGATCGACATCTTCCCGGCGGAATCGGCCGAACTCGCGCTGCGCGTCAGCCTGTTCGACGACGAACTGGAAACGCTGACGCTGTTCGACCCGCTCACCGGCGTCACCCGGCAGCGGGTCGGGCGCTTCACGGTGTTTCCGTCCAGCCACTACGTCACGCCGCGCGACACCGTGCTGCGCGCCTGCGAGAAGATCAAGCTGGAACTGCGCGAGCGCGTCGATTTCTACCAGCGCGAAGGTAAGCTGGTCGAAGCGCAGCGCATCGAGCAGCGCACCCGCTTCGACCTCGAGATGCTGTACGAGATGGGCTTCTGCAAGGGCATCGAGAACTACTCGCGGCATTTCTCGGGCCGTGGCCCGGGTGAGCCACCGCCGACCCTGATCGACTACCTGCCCAAGAACGCCCTGATGTTCATCGACGAGAGCCACGTCACCATTCCGCAGATCGGCGGCATGTACAAGGGCGACGCCGCGCGTAAGCTGAACCTGGTCGACTATGGCTTCCGCCTGCCGTCGGCGGCCGACAACCGTCCGCTCAAGTTCAACGAGTTCGAGTGCATGATGCCGCAGACGGTGTTCATCTCGGCCACGCCGGCCGACTATGAAGCCGGCCATGCCGGCCAGGTGGTGGAGCAGGTGGTGCGCCCCACCGGCCTGATCGACCCTGAGATCGAAATCCGTCCGGTGGCGAGCCAGGTCGACGACCTGCTGTCAGAGATCACCCTCCGGGTGGGGAGCAACGAGCGCGTGCTGGTCACCACGCTCACCAAGCGCATGGCCGAACAACTGGCCGACTACTACACCGAGCACGGCGTCAAGGTGCGCTACCTGCACTCCGACATCGACACCGTCGAGCGTGTCGAGATCATCCGCGACCTGCGGCTCGGCATGTTCGACGTGCTGATCGGCATCAACCTGCTGCGCGAGGGGCTGGACATCCCCGAGGTCAGCCTGGTGGCCATCCTCGACGCCGACAAGGAGGGCTTCCTGCGCTCCGACCGCTCGCTGATCCAGACCATCGGCCGCGCCGCGCGCAACCTGCACGGCAAGGCGCTGCTCTACGCCGACCGCATTACCAACTCGATGCGGCGCGCCATCGACGAGACCGAACGACGCCGTACCAAGCAGATCGCCTTCAACACCGAGCATGGCATCGTGCCCAAAGGGGTGGAGAAGAAGATCAAGGACATCATCGACGGGGTGTACAGCGCCGAGGCCGAGAAGAAGAAACTGGTCGACGACGCGCGCGTGGCGATGATGGACGAGAAAGCGCTGGCCAAGGAAATCAAGCGCCTCGAAAAAGACATGCTGGAGGCCGCGCGCAACCTGGAGTTCGAGAAAGCCGCCGGGCTGCGCGACCAGCTCAAGGCGTTGAAGGAAAAGGCCTGGATCAACGAGCTGTAAGGTGTAACGGTAAGCCCGGCTGGTGCGACGGTTCCCACCGGGCGGGGAGGGGCGATCCGCCCGGCCGGCTAGCAAGTTTTTTTACAAATAGTTGGACGCCGGATGAAATACTCCGTATAACTGCGGGTGCAGGATCTTCAAGCGGTGGATTTGTCGTTATATTGCGGTGGCCAAACTGGTACTTCAGTTGTTTCATATTCCTCTTCCTTGATCTTCGTGTTCCCGAGCAAATGCTCATAATCAGCTTTAAGGAATGACAATATGGAAACCGGTACCGTTAAATGGTTTAACGACGCAAAAGGCTTTGGCTTCATCTCCCCGGATGCAGGTGGTGAAGATCTGTTCGCCCATTTCTCCGAGATTCGCGCCGATGGCTTCAAGTCGCTGCAAGAAGGCCAAAAGGTGAGCTACCAGTCCGGCAAGGGTCAAAAAGGCCCGCAAGCCACCAATATTCAGCCGCTCTGATTCGATCAGAAAGCGCGAAATTAAAGAAGCCCCGCTCTGCGGGGCTTTTTGCATTCCGGCGTTTTGACGGTATCAGGCCGACGCCGCCCATCATCGCCGCTGCAGTTCGGCGGTCGATGGTGCTTTCCCATGCACTGTGCCTTCTTCTGGTGGCCTGGCCGTTCGGCGGCCCGGTCTTGCGTCTGACCGTTATGCCTCTACAATCTCGCCTTCAAACAGCCCCATCCCCTGTTAAGATACGGATGCCATGGTTATGGCATGGGCCGATTTGGAGACATTTGTTAGGCGTGAACATGAGCGGGACAACAGGAAAAACGATTGCGCCAAAAGAGGTCATCAACCTTCTCATGGTCTGCCACGGCAATATCTGCCGCTCGCCGACGGCGGAGGGTGTGATGCGCGCCAAGGTCGAGCGCGCCGGCTTGGCGGCGGCCATCCTCATTGATTCGGCCGGCACTCACGGTTACCACGTCGGCGAGGCGCCGGACCAGCGCAGCCAGCAGGCGGCCCGCCAGCGGGGGTACGACCTGTCGACACAGCGTGCGCGCCAGGTGACCCGGGCCGACTTCGAGCGCTTCGATCTGGTGTTGGCGGCCGATCAGCGCAACCTTGCCGCCCTGCGTCAGCTGTGCCCACCGGGCATGCAGCACAAGCTGGCCTTGATGCTGGCGCCGCTTGGCCCCAACCAGGAAGTGCCCGATCCCTATTACGGCGGCGCCAGCGGTTTCGATCGCGTGCTCGACCTGCTCGAGGCTGCCTGCGACGGCTGGCTTGCACGACTGCAGCAGGCTGAAATCCAGCCCTGAAGCCGGATGGTCTGCCGCCATCTGCGGTCTGATGCTGCTATCATCAATAAACAAGAAAAACGCCATGGGAGATCGTCCCGGGCATTGCTTCGGCCAACCCCGCCCACCTGGTGCGTGCTCCGGTCATAAAAGGAAATTCATGGGGATTCCGCCGAAAGTGGTCAACGCCAAACCAACAACCATTGACGTCGCACCCAGTCACTCGGCCGACATCATCCTGGCGCGGCAGCCTGGGCGTGCGCCCTTGCTGCGGCAGAGCGTCATCGTCATCGGCTCCTCGACCGGCGGCACGGAAGCCCTGCGAGCACTGCTGACGGTGCTGCCCGAGGGGATGCCACCGATCCTGGTGGCCCAGCACATGCCGGAGATGTTCACCAAATCGTTCGCCGCCCGGCTCGATTCCTTGTGCAAACTGCGCGTGAAGGAGGCCGAGGACAACGAGCGGCTCCAGGCCAATACCGTCTACATCGCCCCGGGCCACTCTCACCTGCTGTTGCAGGCCGTACCGGCCCTGGGTTTGGTCGCCAGTCTCAACGCCGGCCCACCGGTCAACCGTCATCGCCCTTCGGTCGACGTGCTGTTCCGCTCCGCGGCCAACGTCGCCGGCAAGAACTGCATCGGCATCATCCTCACCGGGATGGGGCGTGACGGCGCCAGTGGCATGCTCGAACTGAAGCAGGCGGGTGCCTACAACATCGCTCAGGACGAGGCCAGCTGCGTGGTGTTCGGCATGCCCAAGGAAGCCATCGCGCAGGGCGGAACGCACGAGGTGCTGCCGCTGACCTCCATCGCCGCGCGCTTGCAGGCACTGGTACAGCAGCGACCGCCGCAGTCATAACAGGACAATCATGACGTTTTTACCCATTCTGGTGGTCGAGGACGACGCCGATCTGCGCGAAGCCATCGTCGACACCCTGAGCCTCTCCGGTTACCCCACGCTCGAGGCCGGCGACGGTCACGAGGCGCTTGCGGTACTGGCGAAGGAGCCGGTCGGGCTGATCGTGTCCGACGCTCAGATGCAGCCGATGGATGGCTACGCGCTGTTCGACGAGGTGAAGAAGCGCCATCCCGGCGTGCCCTTCATCCTGATGACCGCTTACGGCGTGATCGAGCGTGCCATCGAGCTGCTGCGCGCCGGCGCCACCCATTACCTGCTCAAGCCTTTCGAGCCGGCCAGCCTGATCCGTGAAGTCGAAAAGCACCTGCTGCGCATGCCGGGGGACGACGACGGTGTGGTGGCCGAGTCGGCCGCCATGCGCCAGCTGTTCTCGCTGGCCGGGCGGGTCGCGCAAAGCGACGCCACGGTACTGATTTCCGGCCCCAGCGGCGCCGGCAAGGAGGTGCTGGCACGGTATATCCATCGCCATTCGCGACGTGCGGCAGGCCCGTTCGTGGCGGTCAACTGCGCGGCGATACCGGAAAACCTGCTGGAATCGACCCTGTTCGGGCACGAGAAGGGCGCCTTCACCGGTGCGGCCCAGGCGCTACCTGGCAAGTTCGAGCAGGCCCAGGGCGGCACGCTGCTGCTCGACGAGATCACCGAAATGCCGCTGGCGCTGCAGGCCAAGCTGCTGCGAGTGCTACAGGAGCGCGAAGTGGAGCGGGTCGGCAGTACCCGTACCATCCGGCTCGATGTGCGGGTGCTGGCCACCACCAACCGCGACATCCAGCGTGAAGTGGAAGCAGGGCGTTTCCGCGAGGACCTGTATTTCCGCCTCAACGTCTTCCCGCTCGCCATCCCGCCCCTAGCGGCGCGGCGCGGCGATATCCTGCCGCTGGCACGGCTTGTGCTTAAACGGTATGCAGAGGCCGCCGGACGGGGCCCCCTCAGGCTATCGCCCGAGGCGGAGCGTCAATTGACGGCCTATAGTTGGGAAGGTAACATCCGCGAACTGGAAAATGTCATGCAGCGGGCGGTGATTCTTGCCGCCGGGGCGGAAATTCTTGCCGCCGATCTGATGCTGTCAGACCATTCCTGCCTTGTGGAACCGGTTGCCTTTTCCCCGGTTGCCGTCGCCCCGCCAGCGGAGTCAGACATGAAGACGCTGGAGCGCCGGCACATTCTGGAAACACTGGCTGCCGTAGGTGGAGTGAAGAAGCTCGCGGCGGAAAAACTGGGCATCAGCGAACGCACCCTGCGTTACAAGTTGCAGCGTTATCGGGAGGACGACTCGATGGCGGACGCGGACGAAGGGCGGATCGGGGTGCCAGGCAGCAGGGAGTAAGCATGTCGACACAGGGTATTGACCAGCTATTAGGAGAATTGCGAGCGTCCGCTGCGTTGGCGGCGGGCAAGGCACCGCAGCCGCAGGAGACATCGCAAGTTGACTTTGCGGATGTTCTCAAGTCCACTATCGAGCAGGTAAATTCCGCTCAGCAGACTTCGCAGGAAATGCAGAAGCAGTTTGAGCTGGGGGAGGAAGGGGTTAACCTGCAGGACGTGATGGTGTCTTTGCAGAAAGCCAGTCTGTCGTTCCAGACCATGGTCCAGGCACGCAACAAGCTGGTATCCGCCTATCAGGAAATCATGAATACTCAGATCTAGCGCTGCCCGTGTCATGCCGGCAGCGGTTTGAATTGAAAGCATAAAACCACTGTATGGCTGATCTGGCAGATAACGCTACACCCCCCTGGCGCACGCGCGTCAATGAAGCGAGCGACCGCTTCAAGGCGCTGCCCAACAACAAGAAAATCCTCCTGTTTGGGGCGTTGGCTGCCGTATTCTCGGTCATTGTCGGCCTGCTCATCCTCAACCGTACGCCCGACTACAAAGTCCTGTTCGCCAATCTGGCCGACCGCGATGGCGGTCAGATCACGGCTGCCCTGCAGCAGATGAACGTGCCCTATCAGATCGGTGGCGGCGGCGTGATCTCGGTGCCGTCCGACAAAGTCTACGATGTCCGTTTGAAGCTGGCGGCGCAGGGGCTCCCCAAGGCCGGTGGCGTCGGCTTCGAACTGATGGACAACCAGAAGTTCGGCATCAGCCAGTTTGCCGAGCAGGTCAACTACCAGCGCGCCATCGAAGGTGAGCTGGCGCGCACCATCGAGGCTATCGGCGCGGTCGAGTCGGCGCGCGTGCATATCGCCATTCCCAAGCAGAGCGTGTTCGTGCGCGACCAGCAGCAGCCGACGGCGTCGGTGATGCTCAACCTGTATCCGGGGCGCGTGCTTGATGGCGGCCAGATCTCAGGCATCCTGCATCTGGTTTCCAGCTCCGTGCCCAACCTGTCGGCGCGCAACGTGACCGTGGTCGACCAGGACGGCAACCTGCTTTCCAGTCAGTCCGACGTCAATAATGCCGCCGGCCTCGACCAGCGCCAGCTCGGCTACGTGCACCAGATCGAGAGCGATTTCGTCAAGCGCATCGAGGGAATCCTGGAGCCTATCTTCGGCAAGGGCAACGTGCGGGCGCAGGTCACCGCCAACGTCGATTTCTCCGAGGTGGAACAGACCTCGGAAACCTTCCGTCCGAACTCCACCCCCAATCCCTCGGCGACGCGCAGCCAGCAGATCGTCGAGAAGCTGGGGAGCGGCTCCAATCTGCCGGGCGGCGTGCCCGGCGCCTTGTCCAATCAGCCGCCGTCGGCCGCTTCGGCGCCGCTGACCTTGCCGCCGGGGGCCGCGCCGGGGACGGCTACCTTGTCCGGTCAGCCCCTGGGGCAGAACGGTGCGCTCGAGCGGCAACTCATCACCAACTACGAAGTCGACAAGACCATCCAGCACACCAAGCTGCCAAAAGGGGTGCTCAAGCGTCTGTCGGCGGCGGTGGTGGTCAACTATCGCCTGATGCCGGATCGCAACGGCGAGGTGAAGCCGACCCCGCTCACTGCCCAGGAAATCCAGCAGATCAATAATCTGGTGCGCGAGACCATGGGCTATAACACGGAGCGTGGCGACACCCTCAACGTGGTCAACGCCGCTTTCGCCGGCAACGCACCTCCCGCCTCGCTGCAGGAGAAGGTCGTCGACTACGTCAGCAGTAACGCTACCGACCTGGTCAAGTATGTGCTGTTGGCGATCGCCGTGCTGTACCTGTTGTTTGGCGTGGTACGTCCGATCGTGCGCGACGTGCTCAAACCGGCCAAGGGCGACAAGGGGCAGCCAGGCGCCGCCGGCGAAGAAGCGGGTGGGGCGCCCGGTCGCTTGCTGGCCGTGGCCGGAGAAGAGGGTGAGGCCGGAGCCGCGGCGGTCGAGGAGGCCAACCTCGATCCGCGTGAACTGCAGCGCCGCCAGTACATGAGCAACCTGGAAGCCGCTCGCGAGTTGGTGAAGGCCGATCCGCGCATGGCGGCCCAGATCATCAAGGAATGGATCAGTTCCGATGAGTGACAACGGAGTGCACCGCAGCGCGGTGCTGCTGTTCAGCCTGGGGCAGGCCGAGGCCGTCGAGGTGTTCAAGTACCTCGGTCCCAAGGAGGTCCAGAAGATTTCGCTGGCCATGGCCTCGATCAACAATCTCAGCCACGAGGACATCGACGACGTCGTCGGCAAGTTCCGCGAGGAGTGCCAGGCGCGAGCGAGTCTCGGTGCTTCGGACGAATACCTGCGTAACGTGCTGGTCGAGGCACTGGGGGCGGACAAGGCGTCCAACCTGCTCGACAAGATCATGCAGGGCAACGACCAGAGCGGTATCGAGAGCCTGAAGTGGATGGACCCGTCGTCGGCCGCCGACCTCATCCGCAACGAGCACCCGCAGATCGTTGCCACCATTCTGGTTCATCTCGACCCGGATCTGTCCAGCGCCATTCTGGGTTACTTCCCCGAGCGACTGCGCAACGAGGTGCTGATCCGCACCGCCACGCTGGAAGGGGTGCAGCCGCAGGCGCTGCGTGAACTGAACGACGTACTGACCCAGCTCTTGTCGGGTTCCGACCGCATCAAGAAGAGCGCCGCTGGCGGTATCGCCCTGACGGCGGAAATCCTCAACTTCATGGGCGGCAATGTCGAAGCCTCGGCGTTGGGCTATATCCGCGAGCACGATCCCGAACTGGCGCAGCGCATCCAGGACAAGATGTTCGTGTTCGAGAACATCCTCGACATCGACGACCGTTCGATCCAGACCATCCTGCGCGAAGTGCAGACCGATTCGCTGGTGGTGGCGCTCAAAGGCACCAGTCAGGAGCTCAAGGACAAGATCTTCCGCAATATGTCCCAGCGTGCGGCGGAAATGCTGCGCGACGATCTCGAGGCCAAGGGGCCGGTCAAGCTGTCCGAGGTGGAAGCCGAGCAGAAAGAGATTCTCAAGGTGGTGCGCAAGCTCGCCGACGACGGCCAGATCGTGTTAGGCAGCAAGGGCGGTGATGAAGGCCTCGTCGAGTAACACCATCATTCCGGGGGAGCAAGTCACGGAGTGGCGCACCTGGTCGCCAGCCAGCTTCCAGGAGGAGGCGCCGTCGCCCCTCGACGGCAGTGAGGGTGAGGCTGATCCCGTCGCTTCCGAGGACGAGGCGCTGCTGACGGGAGACGATCCCGACCCGGTGGCAGAAGGCGAGGCCGATCCCGCTGACGAGGTTCCTGCCAGCTCCTACCCGACCGCCGCCGAGCTCGAGGCCATTCATCAGGAGGCGTGGCAGACCGGTCACGAGGCCGGCCTCGCCGAAGGGCGCCAGCAAGGACATGCCGAAGCGCTGGCCGAGGCCTCCACCGCGTTTGCCCGGCATTGGGAGCCTCTGCAGGCTCTGGCCGACCAGTTTGCCGAGGGGCTCAACCGGATCGAGGCCGACATGGCGCACGATCTCCTGTCGTTCTCGGTCGGCCTGGCCGAGCGGCTGGTGGCGGCGCATCTGGCCTGCGATCCTTGTGCCATCGAGTCGCTGCTGCGCCAGGCCATGTCGGACCTGCCGGCTTCGCTGGGGCAGGCGCGCTTGCGCGTCAACCCCGCCGATCTGGAGGTGGCGCGCACCTTCTTGCAGCAGGAGACCCCGGAGACCGTCTGGCAGTGGCTGGCCGATCCATCCATCGCGCGCGGCGGCTGCATTATCGACACGGCCCAGTTGCGGCTGGACCTGACCCTGGCTGCCCGCCTCGAGGCGCTGAAGTCCGCCCTGGGATTGGAGCCGTCCGCCAATGACTCACCCTCTGCTTGAGCGCCAGCGGCGCTTCCTTGCCGATTGCCGTGCTGTCGCCGATCGCACCCCGCTGTGGTCGACGCGCGGCAAGCTGGTGCGTGTTACCGGCATGGTGATGGAGGCTGTCGGCCTCAAGCTGCCGGTGGGGAGCGCCTGCTCTGTGGCGCTGCCGGATGGCGGCCGTGTCGAGGCGGAGGTGGTCGGGTTTGCCGGCGACAAGGTGTTTCTGATGCCGCTGACCAATGTTCAGGGTCTGTTGCCGGGCTCCGAAGTGCGGCCGCTGGCGATGCAGCATGCCCCGGCCTTCGGCCAGGCGACGGTGCCGCTCAGTCTCAATGGGGCGGCCGGGAGGCAGGTTCCCGTCGGCTTCAATCTGCTGGGGCGGGTGCTGGATTCCCTCGGGAGGCCGCTCGACGAGAAGGGGCCGCTGCAGCCGGAAGCCTACTTCCCCTTGTACAGTCAGCCGCTCAACCCGCTGGAGCGCTCGCCGGTACGCGATGTTCTGGACGTCGGTGTACGTGCCATCAACGGCCTGCTGACCGTGGGGCGCGGCCAGCGCCTGGGCCTGTTCGCCGGCTCCGGCGTCGGCAAGAGCGTGCTGCTGGGTATGATGGCGCGCTTCACCAAGGCGGACATCGTGGTGGTGGGTCTGATCGGGGAGCGGGGGCGCGAGGTCAAGGACTTCATCGAGAATATTCTTGGCGAGGAAGGGCGCGCCCGCTCGGTGATCGTGGCCGCACCGGCCGATACCCCGCCGTTGATGCGTCTGCATGGCGCCGCCTACGCCACGGCGCTGGCCGAGTACTACCGTGAGCAGGGGCTCGACGTGCTGCTGTTGATGGATTCGGTAACGCGCTACGCCATGGCCCAGCGCGAGATCGCGCTCGCCATCGGCGAGCCGCCCGTCACCAAGGGCTACCCGCCATCGGTGTTTGCGCGCCTGCCGCAACTGATCGAACGCGCCGGCAATGCCGCGCGGGGTGGCGGGGCCATCACCGCGTTTTATACCGTGCTGTCCGAGGGCGACGACCAGCAGGATCCGATCGCCGATGCCGCCCGTGCCATTCTCGATGGCCACTTCGTGCTGTCGCGCGAGTTGGCCGAAGCCGGCCATTACCCGGCCATCGATATCGAGCAGTCGATCAGCCGGGTCATGGTCGACGTGGTAGCTCCGCGCCAGATGGACCTGGCGCGGCGTTTCAAACAACTCTACTCCCGCTACCAGCGCAACCGCGACCTGATCAGCGTCGGCGCTTACGTAGCCGGCTCCGACCCGATGCTGGATGAGGCGATCCGGCGCCAGCTGCCGATGGTCGGCTTTCTCACCCAGCCGATGCACGAATCCCACGGTTATGACTCCTGTCTTGAGCAGTTGGCCACGACCCTGGCGTAGTGAGCGCAGCCGATGAAGCCCAGCAAGTACGCGTTACTGGTCAGGTTGGCCGAAGAAAAGCAGGAAGCCGCCGCCGAGCGTATGCGGCAGGCCCAGGCCCGTCTGGCGGAAGCGCTGTCGCGACTGGATCAACTCGATGCCTTTCGTAACGAGTATCGCCAACGGCTGCTGCAGGGCGGAGGGCAGGGTATGGCGGTGTCGCAGTGGCAGGATTTCCATCGCTTCATAGCGCGGTTGGACGAGGCCATGGCCACCCAGCAGACCGAGGTCGACCGCTGCAAGCAGACCTTTTTGCTGGCGCGGCAGGCCTGGAACAACGAGCGCAAGCAGTTGAAGGCGTTCGAAACGCTGATCGAGCGCGAACGGGCGAGGCAAGAGGCGCTCGAAGCCAAGCGCCAGCAGAAGCTGAGCGACGAGTTCGCCACCCGGCGTTTCTGGGACAAGCAGCACGAGGACTAGGCTGCCGGTGTGCTGACCAAGGTGCGGCGCCGGGTGCGGCTCCGTGACGTGAGGTGCCTGCAATGTCCTGGCCCGGAACTTGCTTTTTTATGGCCATCATTTAGCTGGAAGCCCATGGCCATGACTATTTCCATTCTTTCCCCGGCCGCGAGCGCCAAGGCCGTGGCCGTCCAGAGCGGCACCTCGGCCGCCGGCGTTGTTGCGGAAGGTTCCCCGTTCGCCGGTCTGTTCGGTCTGCAGCTGAGCCAGCTCGCCGCGCTGTCGCCGGCCTCCTCCGGCACCGAGTCAGACGGGGAGGGGGCAGGCAACGTCAAGAAATCGGCCAAGAAAGCCCCGTTGTCGGATGAGCCGGTGCTCGCTGGACCGGTCATGGCCTTGCCTACGGTGCCGCCGACCATTACCCCGGAACTGAAGCAGGGTCTGCAACTCGGGAAGGGCGACGCGTCGCCGGCGGACGAGGCGCAGCAGGAGTTGCTGACCGCGCTGAAGGGCGACCGGCATGCGCTGCCGGGGGCGCAAAATTTGCCGGTGGACGGCGCGGCGCAAGGACAATTCTTGCCGGTTCACGCTTCGGCCACTGGCGCGGCGCATGCGGCGGCTGAAGCCGGCCAGGCCAAGGTGCTGGCCTTGCCGCTGCCGATCAGCGACAGCAACTGGGCCAAGTCCATGAGCGAGCAGATGCTCTCGCTGGTCAGCGTGAAAGCCGACAAGGCACAGATCCAGATCAATCCACCCGAACTCGGCCCGATCGATGTCACGCTGAAACTCAACCATGACCAAGTTCAGGTCACGTTCAGTGCGACCACTCCGCAAGCGCGCGAAGCCGTGGAAAACAGTCTGCCCAAGCTCGCCTCGATGCTGGCGTCGAGCGGCTTGCAGCTGGCCGACGCTCAGGTTTCCAGTGGCCAATCCGGCGACCCGCGCCAGTTCCAGCGTCAGGCCAAGGCCGCGCGCCAGCAGGAAGACGCCCCTGCAGAGGGTAATGACACCTTGTCGCTGATCAATAAGGCAAGGAATGTCTTGAGCATTTTTGCCTGAATCCGGGTGGGCAACCCATCATGGGCGGACGGGATGGAACCGTGCCCCCCATAAAATGACGAATAACACGTCGAATTTGTCATTCGCCTCTATCCAGTCTGCTGCGATTTCTGGAAAATAGCATAAAGAGATCGCTTACTATTTGAAGACTGCAAGATACGGATTGAGGTTTATGGCGGAAGAAAAGAAAGCCGAAAAAAAATCGGGAGGCGGCGGCAACAAGCTGATGATCGTTGTCATCGCTTTGCTGCTGCTGGTTCTTGTTGCCGTCGGGGGGCTGGCCGCCTACATGTTCACCAGCCTGCATGCACCGGCTGGCGACGCTCATGCCGAACAGACGGCCGAGAAGCCCAAGAAAAAGAAAGACGGCCCGCCCATCTTCGAAAAACTGGACACCTTCGTCGTCAACCTGGCCGGCAATGGCGGAAACATGCTGCAGGTGGACATGCAGGCAGAACTCGCCAGCGAAGAAGCCAAGAAAAAATTCACCGAGTACATGCCCAAGATCCGCAGCGCGCTGATTCTGCTGCTGTCGTCCAAGTCATCGGATGAGCTCTCCACACCGGAAGGCAAGGTGAAGCTGAAGGCTCAGGTCAAGAAGATCATCAACGAATCGATGGACGCGGGCGAGGAGCAGCCGGTGGAAAACATCCTGTTTACCGCTTTCATCATCCAGTCGCAGTAACGCCATGGCCGACGATATCCTCTCCCAGGACGAGGTCGATGCCCTTCTGCGGGGTGTCACGGGAGAAGAGGCCGAGGACGACAGCGGCCAGGACTCGCAGGGTGTTCGCACCTACGACATCGGTCGTCAGGAACGCATCGTGCGCGGGCGCATGCCGACGCTCGAGATCATCAACGAGCGTTTTGCCCGCAACCTGCGTATCGGATTGTTCAACTTCATTCGGCGCAACGCGGAAATCTCCGTCGGGCCGGTGCGGGTGCAGAAGTACAGCGAGTTCATCCGCAATTTGGTCGTGCCGACCAACCTCAACCTGGTTCACGTCAAGCCGCTGCGTGGCACCGGTCTGTTGATCTTCGACCCCGACTTGGTATTCCTGGTGGTCGACAACCTGTTCGGTAGCGACGGGCGCTATCACGTCCGTGTCGAGGGGCGCGACTTCACCCCCACCGAGCAGCGCATCATCCGCCGTCTGCTGGAGGTGGTGTTTACCGAGTACCAAAAGGCCTGGGAGCCGGTCTACCCGATCGAGTTCGTCTATCTGCGCTCGGAGATGAACACGCAGTTTGCCAATATCGCGACGCCGACCGAGGTGGTGGTGGCCATGACCTTCCACATCGAGATGGGCGCGGGCGGCGGCGAGTTCCACGTCTGCCTGCCGTACTCCATGGTCGAGCCGATTCGCGACGTGTTGTCGAGCACCATGCAGGCCGACCGTACCGAGGTGGACAATCGCTGGGTCAGCCTGATGTCGCGCCAGGTGCAGGCGGCCGAGGTCGATCTGGTCGCCACGCTGGCCGGTACCAGCGTGACGCTGGGCCAGGTGCTGAATCTGAAGCAGGGCGACGTCGTGACGCTGGAGATTCCGGAAAAGATCATCGCCGACGTGTCGGGGATTCCGGTGGTCGAATGCACTTACGGCACGGTGCAGGGGCACTATGCCCTGAAGGTAGAAACCATTCTGGCCGGGGCGCACGAGTTGGCCGAGCCCAAGGCTGGAGGAGAGCAACAATGAGTGACGAGCAACAATCGAATATGGGCGAAGAAGAGGTGTCGATGGACGACTGGGCGGCCGCCATGGCCGAGCAGGAGTCGGTCGAGGCCCAGGCCGAAGCAACGGTACAGCCGGCCCATGCGCTGTTCCAGGAGTTCGGTGCGGCGGCAGCCAGCGCCAGCGTGCCGCAGAACCTGGACATGATCCTGGACATCCCGGTGCAGCTCACCGTGGAGCTGGGCCGCACCCGCATCGCCATCCGCAACCTGCTGCAACTGGCGCAGGGGTCGGTGGTCGAGCTGGACGGCCTGGCCGGCGAGCCGATGGACGTGCTGGTGAACGGCTGCCTGATCGCCCAAGGTGAAGTGGTGGTGGTGAACGACAAGTTCGGCATTCGCCTGACCGACATCATTACTCCGGCCGAACGCATCCGGCGACTGCAGAAATAAGATGCGCGGCTTGTTATTGTTGTTGCTGGCGTTACCGGCCGCCGCCGCCACGTCGTCGGCACCGCCGCCCGGTCCGTTGATGAGCCTGCTGCAGGTCGTCATCGGCTTGGCCATCGTGCTGCTTGCCATCGTTGGCGTGGCCTGGCTGTTCCGCCGCTTGAGCGGTGGCATGCTGCCGGGCTCGCACCGGCTGCGCGTGGTCAGCGGTCTGATGGTGGGGCAGCGCGAGCGGGTGGTGATCGTCGAACTGGAAGGTGAATGGCTGGTGCTGGGGGTGACGGCCCAGGCGGTCAACCTGTTGACGCGCCTGCCGCGTCCGGACGACGCCGACGATGCCGACGCCACGCCGGGCGAGCCGTTTGCGCGCTGGTTGAAGAAGGCGCTGAACGCTTCCCGTCCCCCTTCCGGTCCCTCTGCTTCATGAAACGTTTTCTGGTTTTCTCCGGCCTGCTGCTGGCAGGCCTGTTCCCGCTGCTGGCCGACGCTGCCGGTCTGCCGCTGATGAACAGCACGCCGGCCGCCGGCGGTGGGCAGAGCTATTCGCTCAGCCTGCAGATGCTGCTGTTCATGACGGCGCTGTCGTTCATTCCGGCCCTGCTGCTGATGATGACCTCGTTCACCCGCATCATCATCGTGCTGTCGTTGCTGCGCCAGGCCATGGGCACGATGCAGGCGCCGCCCAACCAGGTGCTGGTTGGGCTGGCGCTGTTTTTGACGCTGTTCGTGATGGGGCCGACCTTCGACCAGGTGTACAGCAAGGCCTGGGTGCCGTTCTCCGAGGACAAGATCGGCTTTGCCCAGATGCTGGAGGAGGGCAGCAAGCCGATGCGCGAGTTCATGCTGAAGCAGACGCGCGAGAAGGATCTGGCATTTTTCATCGAGGTATCGCAGTCGCCGGCGCCGCCCACCCCGGCCGAGGTGTCGATGAAGACCCTGATTCCGGCCTTCGTCATCAGCGAGCTGAAGACGGCGTTCCAGATCGGCTTCATGGTCTTCATCCCGTTCCTGATCATCGACCTGGTGGTGGCCAGCATCCTGATGGCAATGGGGATGATGATGGTGTCACCGGTGATCATCTCCCTGCCGTTCAAGCTGATGCTGTTTGTGCTGGTGGACGGCTGGACCTTGCTGATGGGGTCGCTGGTACGGAGTTTCTACACCGGATGAACATTACGCTCGTCACGTTGGCCGAAGCCGACCTGGTCGCCTGCCACGCGCTGTTCGTCGACGCCGTGCATACGCTGGGGCGGCGTCATTACACCGAGGCGCAATGCGTGGCCTGGGCGCCTCCAGGTCCGATGCCGGCGAGCTGGCGAGCCGCCTGGGCGCGGCGCCTTGGAGGGAGTACCGGGCTCAAGGCAGTCGCCGACGATGGGGCGCTTGCCGGCTTTGCCTGGCTGACCGACGACGGCGAGTTCGACATGCTGTTTGTGGCCCCGTGGGCGGCGGGGCAGGGCGTGGCGAGCCGCCTCATCGCCGCCTTGGAGGCGACGGGGCGCCAGGCCGGCCTGTCCGAGCTGTCGGTCTATGCCAGCCATGGCGCGCGCCCGGTGTTCGAGCGCGCCGGTTTCGCCGTCGAATCGGATCATATCGCCTGGCGCGACGGCGTTGCACTCGACAACTGGATCATGAAGAAAGCCTTGCCATGAGTCCCGAACTCGTCATCAATCTCGTCCAGAACGCCCTGTACGTCCTGATCATCGTCGCGGCCCCGGTGTTGCTGGTGTCGCTGTTGGTCGGCCTGCTGGTCAGCGTGCTGCAGGCGGCGACCCAGATCAACGAAATGACCCTGACCTTCATTCCCAAGCTGCTGGCGCTGTTCGTCACCCTGGTGCTGGCGGGGCCGTGGATGATCAATACGCTGGTCGACTACACCGTGCGGCTGTTCCAGAGCATCCCCAACGCGATCGGCTGATGTTTCCGATCAGCGACCTCCAGATCAACGCGCTGGTCAGCCTGTTCGTCTGGCCCTTCGCCCGCATCATGGGGGTGCTGCTGGCCGATCCGCTGTTCTCGTCGCGTTCCGCCCCGGCCCGGTTCAAGGCCGGTTTTGCACTGCTGCTGACCTTGCTGCTGGTGCCGCTGCTGCCGCCTCAGCCGGCCATCCCGGTGGTTTCGGCCGAGGGCGCGGCGGTGCTGGTGCAACAGCTGCTCATCGGGCTCGCCCTGGGTCTGGTGATGCGCGTGGTCATCACCGCGGTCGAGATGGCCGGCTTCGTCATGGGGACGCAGATGGGCCTGGGCTTCGCCTCGTTCTACGACCCGATCAACTCGGCGCAGGTGCCGACCATCGCGCGTATCCTGACGCTGTTCACCTTCCTGCTGTTTCTGTTGATGGGCGGGCATCAGGTGGTGATCGAGATCCTGCTCGAAAGCTTTCGCACCCTGCCTATCGGCATGACGCTGCCACCCGACCGGCTCAAGGCGTTGGCGGAGTGGGGGGGGCATATCTTCAACTGGGGGCTGTGGCTGGCGTTGCCGGTGGTGGCGGCCTTGCTGGTGACCAACCTTGCCATCGGCGTGATGACCCGCGCCTCGCCGCAGTTCAACATCTTCACTTTCGGCTTCCCGCTTACCCTGCTGGTCGGTTTTGCCGCGCTCTACCTGTCGGTGCCGCTGATGGTGCCGGCGATCGAATCCATCTATCGCGAGGCCTTCGCCTTCATGCAGGGCATGCTGAAGTCGGGGTAGCTTTCTGGTAACATGTCGCCGATTTCATCGGACTCAACCCGGCCGCGTTGCGGCCTTTATTACTGACTGAGGCGACTATGGCTGGCCACAGCAAATGGGCGAACATCAAGCATAAGAAAGAACGCGCGGACGCCAAGCGCGGCAAAATCTTTACCCGACTGATCAAGGAAATTACCGTTGCTGCCCGTCTTGGCGGCGGCGATATCGACACCAACCCGCGTCTGCGGCTGGCGGTCGACAAGGCCTGGGGCGCCAACATGCCCAAGGACAACGTGCAGCGCGCCATCGACCGTGGCGCCGGTACGCTGGAAGGCGTCGACTACGTGGAAATCCGCTACGAGGGCTACGGCATCGGCGGTGCGGCCGTGATGGTCGATTGCATGACCGACAACAAGACCCGTACCGTGGCCGACGTGCGCCACGCCTTCAGCAAGTACGGCGGCAACATGGGCACCGACGGCTGCGTGGCGTTCCAGTTCAAGCATTGCGGCTACCTGGTGTTCGCGCCGGGTGTCGACGAGGATGCGCTGATGGAAGCGGCGCTGGAAGCCGGTGCCGAAGACGTTGTCACCAACGACGATGGTTCGATCGAGGTGATTACCGCGCCCTACGAATTCACCGAGATCAAGGGCGCGCTGGAAGCGGCCGGCTTCAAGGCGGAAATGGGCGAAGTGACCATGCGCGCGCTGAACGAAACCGAGCTGACCGGCGAAGACGCCGAGCGTATGCAGAAGCTGCTCGACGCGCTGGAAGACCTGGACGACGTGCAGGAGGTGTACACCTCAGCCGTGATGGACGACTAAATAGAGCGGCTAAGAAAACCCTCCCTGTGTTGTTGCGCTCGCGTGCGAATCTTTGATTCGCCCAGCAAGCACTTGCCGTACTGATTGTACTGTCTGCGGCAGTGCGCCTAGCAGGGGCCGCTTCGCTGGGTTTTGTCAGCCACTCTAAGAACCTGTTCACAATCTTTCGCGAGCAGCCCTCAGCGGGGTGAAGAGCAGCGCAGGAACCGGAATGTACTGGGGTACATGAGGATTTCGAGCAGCACATGAGCCCCGATCAGGGATGCGCAGCAAGATCGTGAACAGGTTCTAAGCGCTTGGGAATAAATCTGCTGCGTACCCCGATCCCGGGCCGGTGATGCTCGCCGTACCCTTTGTGCGGCTGTGCTTCTCGAACCGGCCACGGCGCGCTCGCTACGATTTCTTCCTCAAGCGCTGAGCCGGGTCCGATGTCCTGCAAGGCCTGCCATGATGGCGGGCCTTTTGCTTGTTTGGGAGCGCATCCATGTCTTACCGAGCGTTGCTGCCGGCCTTGCTATGGTGGGGGCTGTCGCTGTGGCTGCTGCTGAAGCCGGCGGGGGAGCCGTCGGCGCTTCCGCATTTTGACAAGATCGGCCACTTTGCGCTGTTCGCGGTGCAGGCCGGCTTGCTGGGCTGGGGCTGGCGCCGTACCGGCTTGCCGCATGCCGTGTGCGCGGCCTGGCTTGCCTGCGCGCTCTGGGCGGGAGTGTCCGAGGGGCTGCAGGCCTGGCTGACCGTCGATCGCGCGGCGGAGTGGCTGGACGCCCTGGCCGATGTCCTGGGGGCCTCGCTGGCGCTGGCGGGACTGGGCCGCTTCGTCGCGCCAGCCGGCAAGGCGGTGTAAACTAGGCGTCATTTTGCCGGTCCTACCCGCAGCTATCCGACGTCCCACGGCCATCCCGGGGAGAAAGATGACACCATGACCCAGACCCATGTCGCCCGCCGCCAGCGCCTGATGAGCCAGATCGGGGAGGGGATGGCGATCCTGCCCACCGCGCCCGAAGCCATCCGCAACGCGGACACCCATTACCCATACCGGCCCGATAGCCATTTCCTCTATCTCACCGGTTTCGCCGAGCCGGGAGCGGTGCTGGTGCTCGATGCCCGTGCCGGCAAGTCCATCCTGTTCTGCCGTGAAAAGAACCTGGAGCGGGAAATCTGGGATGGCTTCCGCCACGGCCCGGAAGGGGCGAAGGAGCAATTCGGCTTCGACGAGGCCTATCCCGTTTCCGAGCTCGATCAGCGTTTGCCGGACTTGCTCTCGGGGCAGTCGCAATTATGGTGGAACGTTGGCCGAAGCCCGGCATTCGACCAGCAGGTAGCGGGCTGGCTCAATGCCGTGCGCGCCCGCTTCCGCACCGGGGAACAGGCTCCCCCGCGTTACGGCGACCTGCTGGTGCCGCTCGACGAAATGCGCATGGTCAAGGACCCTGGCGAGATCGCCACGCTGCGTCGCGCCGGACAGATTTCGGCTGAGGCGCACGTGCGCGCCATGCAGTCCACCCGCCCCGGACACTACGAATACCAGGTCGAGGCCGAACTGCTGCACACCTTCGTCAGCCACGGCGCGCGTTTCCCTGCCTACGAGAGCATCGTCGCCGGCGGCGCCAATGCCTGCACGCTGCATTACGTCGGCAACGACTGTCGGCTCAACGATGGCGAGATGCTGCTGATCGACGCCGGCTGCGAGCTGAATGGCTACGCCGCGGACATCACCCGAACCTTCCCGGTCAACGGTCGCTTCAGCGGCCCGCAGCACGATTTGTACGAAGTGGTGCTGGCCGCCGAGCTGGCGGGCATCGACGCGGTCAAGCCCGGCGCGGTGTGGACGGCCCCCGGCGACGCCGCGTTGCAGGTGCTGGTACGCGGCATGCTCGACCTGAAACTGCTGCAAGGCACGGTGGACGGCGTGATCGAATCCGGCGCCTTCCGCCAGTTCTACATGCACAGCATCGGCCACATGATCGGGCTCGACGTGCACGATGTCGGCCAGCGCAAGCAGGGCGGCGAGTGGCGGACTTACCAGCCTGGCATGTGCACCACCATCGAGCCGGGACTCTACATCCGTCCGGCCGACAACGTGCCGGCGGCGTTCCACAATATCGGCATCCGCATCGAGGATGACGTGCTGGTGACCGAAACCGGTCGCGAGGTGTACACCGCGTCGGTGCCCAAGGGCGTGCAGGAAATCGAGGACCTGATGCGCGCGCAATGAGCTGCGGCATCGGCAGAATGACTCTGGTGAAGCAACGAAACGATGACAGTAAATCCTGAACACGCCGATATCGTGGTAGTCGGAGGCGGCCCGGTCGGCGCCTTGGCTGCCCTGCGTTTTGCCCGCGCCGGACGCCGCGTGCTGCTGGTGGAGGCGCGCGCCAAGGAGGCGCCGATCCGCGACGCGCGCGCGCTGGCGCTGTCCTGGGCCAGTCGCCAGATGCTGCGTGACGCCGGCGGCTGGCCGGACGCACTGGCCGCAACGACGATCGACACCGTGCACGTGTCGCAGCAGGGCAGCTGCGGCCGCACCGTGCTCGACCGTGCCGACCTGGCGCTGCCGCACCTGGGCGTGGTGGTCGACTACCCGGTGCTGACCGCATCGCTCAACGCCGCGCTGGAAAGCGCCGGGGTCATGGTGTTGTGGCAGAGCCGGGTGGAGTCGGTGAAGTCGCTGCCGCATTACGCACGACTGACCGTGGCCAGCCCGGAGGGGCCGGGCATGCTCACCGCGCGGCTGGTGGTGCTGGCCGAAGGGGGCGAACTCGCCGCCACCCTGCCCGGGGTCAAGCGCTTGAGCCACGATTACCGCCAATGTGCGGTGCTGGCGCCGATCACCACCGAACGGCCGCCGCAGGGAGTGGCCTACGAGCGTTTTGCCGCGCACGGTCCACTGGCGCTGCTGCCGCACGGCGACGGTTTCATGCTGGTGTGGACGCGTAGCGCCGACGACGCCGTTCGATTGCGTGATAGCGACGACAGCGTGCTCATCGCCGAGTTGCAGCAGGCCTTCGGCGAACGCCAGGGGCGGATTCTCACGGCGGGACCGCGCGCGGTGTTCCCGCTCGCGCTCAAGCAGGCCAACCGGCTGGTCAGCGGGCGCGTGGCGCTGATCGGCAACGCCGCTCAGACCATGCATCCGGTCGCGGCGCAGGGACTCAATCTGGGTCTGCGCGACGCGGCCGGTCTAGCCGATGCCTTGGAGGGTGTGGCCGATCCGGGTGATGCCCGAGCCCTCGCCGCCTTCGCCGGCTCACGCAAGATCGACAGCCATGCCGTCGTGGGTTTCACCCATGGCCTGATCCGCCTGTTCGACGGTCATTCGCCGCTGGTCAAAACCGTGCGCGGCGCCGGCATGATGGCACTCGACGTGCTGCCACCGCTGCGTCGCGCCTTTGCCGGTCACCTGGTATTCGGTGTGTGAGTGCTTGTGAATAAATCGGCTGTGCGTCCCCATCCCCGTCCTGTGATGCTCGCCGTGCCAGATGTACGGCGGCGCTTCTCGAACGGGCCTCGTGGCGCTGCGATGATCGCAGGGAATCCCCGCGGGACGATTTCTTTCACCCGCACCGTGAGGTCTAAAGGACTCGCTAAGTAATGAATACGAGACAAAACGATTTCGACGTCATCGTGGTCGGCGGCGGTCTGGTCGGAGCCAGCCTGGCGCTGGCGCTGGCCGAGGCCGGCCGGCGCGTGGCCTTGCTGGAAGGGCAGGCCGCCCGCTTCGATGACCTGTATCAGGGCTGGGATGCGCGTATCTACGCCGTCAGCCCGGCCAACCGCCGCTTTCTGGAAAGCCTGGGGGCGTGGCCCGGCATGGAGCGCATCGGCACCATCGCCAGCATGGACGTGCGCGGCGACCGCGGCGGCCGTATCGAGTTTGCCGCCAGCGACGCCGATGCCGAGGCGCTGGCCTGGATCGCCGAGAACCGCTGGATGCTGGCGGCGCTGTGGCGGCGGTTGGAGTGCTGCGACATCACCCTGCTGACCGGGGTGCGTCCGAGCGCGCTCTCCACCACGGCGCGTCAGGCTTGCCTGACGCTCGACGACGGCCGCGAGTTGACTGCGGCGCTGCTGGTGGGCGCCGACGGGGCCAACTCCTGGGTGCGCGGCCAGCTCGGTCTGGAGGCCAGCGTCAAGCCCTACGGCCAGTCCGGCGTGGTGGCCAATTTCGACTGCGAACGGCCGCACGGCAACGTGGCGCGGCAGTGGTTCCTCGGCGACGGTATCCTGGCGTGGTTGCCGATGGCCGGCCAGCGCATGTCCATGGTGTGGTCGACGCCGGAGCCGGAGTCGCTGCTGGAACTCGACGCCGAAACCTTGGCCGAAACCGTGGCCTCCACCGGAGACTACGCCCTGGGCGGTTTGAGCGTGATCACCCCGGCCGCCGCCTTTCCATTGCGCTTGATTCGTCCGCAAAGTACTGTGAAAGAGCGGGTGGCGCTGGTCGGGGACGCGGCACATACGGTGCACCCATTGGCTGGGCAGGGGGTCAACCTGGGGTTCCAGGATGCGGCGACGCTGGCGGCGTTGCTGCAGGATCATCGCGATCCCGGCGACTGGCTGTTGCTGCGGCGCTTCGCACGGCAGCGCAAGGAAGCGGTGGTGACAATGCAGACCACCTGCGATGCGCTGTTTGCGCTGTTCCATCAGCACCAGCTGCCGGGTTTGCCGTGGCTGCGCAACGCCGGGCTGAGCCTGACCAACCGACTGACTCCGCTGAAGCGGCAATTCGCCCGCCATGCCATTGGTTTCTGAACAAGGAAAATAACGCATGAATGCAACCCTGAAAAAACTGGCGCTGGCAGCGCTGCTGCTGTCATCGGCCGCCTGCGTTGCCAAGGCCTCCGATCCGGACGTGGCCGAGGTGAAGAAGGCTTTCGTTACCCGCTTCCCGGATCGCAAGGTGGAAAGTGTCAGTCCGACGCCGGTGAGCGGCATCTACGAGGTGGTGTTGCCGGGCCGTCAGATCGTCTACGTCGACGCCGGCGTCAAGCACCTCTTCGTCGGCGATTTGATCGATGCGGAAAAGCGCGAGAGCCTGACCGAGAAGCGCGTGGCCGAACTCTCCAAGGTGGCGTGGAAGGATTTGCCGCTGGCGGCGGCGATGAAAGAAGTGCGCGGCAGCGGCGCGCGCAAGGTGGCGATTTTCTCCGACCCGGATTGTCCGTTCTGCAAGAAGCTGGAGCGCGAAACGCTGAAGGACGTGAACAATGTCACCATTTACACCTTCCTCTACCCGCTGACCCAGCTGCACCCCGACGCCATGCGCAAGTCGCGCCAGATCTGGTGCAGCAAGGACCGCGTCGGCAGCTGGACTGCGCACATGCGTCAGGGGACCGAGTTGAGCGGTCCGGACAACTGCGATGTCAGTGTGCTGGAGCAGAACCAGGCGCTGGGGGCCAAGCTTGGCATCAACGGTACGCCCACCATGGTGTTCGGCAACGGCCGCATGGTATCCGGGGCGATTCCTTCGGCCGAATTCGAGAAATACCTGAGCGCCCAGTAACCCCTCCATGTGCTCGGCAGCGGGGCGCGGTTTCGATGTGGACAGGAGACCGGTTTGCTGGTATCGGCACCTGTCCATCGGCGAGCGGCTGGCGCTGGCGCTGAGCTTGTCGTTGGGCTTGCACGCCACCGCCATGCTGCTGCCGGGGTCTCCGCCCAGGGCCGCGTCGGTGCCGGGCGTGCTCAGCGTGATGCTGCAACCCTCCCGGGCGGTCGGCCAGGATCACCCCGCGAGTGCTGCCGTCCCCCCCTTGCTGCTCGCGAGCGAGGCGCCCCATCCTGCTTTGCTCCCGATCCGCGATGAACCATCCTCCTCGGCGGACAGCGCTCCTCTGACCATGCCGACGGATGTATCGGCCCCTGTTGCGGCGGCTCCGGCCACCGAATTGTCCGGGGCCGACGGGGAGGGTTATTTCCCCGCGGCGGCGCTCGATGTGCTGGCGGTGCCGCTGCAACCGATCGAGCTTGCCTTGCCGCCGGAGGCCCCCAAGGGCGAGTTGCGCCTGATGCTGAGGGTCTACATCAATGAACGAGGCGGCGTCGACGCCGTGGAGCCCGAACAGCCCGATGCCGCTGGGGTCCTCGAGCGTGAGGCCCGCCGTGTCTTCCTCTCGGCCCGCTTCGCCCCGGCACGCCGGCACGGGGTGGCGGTAAAGAGCTACAAGCGTATCGAGGTGCGCATGCAAAATTAAAACGATTGTTTTATTTGTGCTAGAGTACGACTCGATTAAGCTGGGCAACCGGCATCCATGCGCAACGGGAGGCAGGCTCCCAATCACCCAGAGGAATGAACATGTCAGATCTGCAAACGTTGTTCGCCCAGGCCCAGGCCGATGTGAAAACCCTGGCCGAGCGGCCGGACAACCAGACCCTGCTGCAGCTCTACTCGCTGTTCAAGCAGGCGACCGAAGGCGATGTCCAGGGCGAGCGACCGGGCATGATGGATTTCATCAACCGTGCCAAGTACGACGCCTGGGACAAGATCAAGGGCATGAGCGCCGAACAGGCAATGCAGGGTTACGTGGACGTGGTCAACAAGCTGATGAACGAGTAACCGCCACGTCATTGCGATGGCATGGCCCGGTCTGATACGGGGCGATGAACAAGACCGGTGGTAGCCCCACCGGTTTTTTCGTGTCCTCGTGCCAGAACCGCTAGAATACCCGGCTGGAATGATACGGTGCGTCGCCCGGGCGGCGGGCAGCATAAGAGGGGGCAGGAAGCGATGATTCTGGTGACGGGTGGGGCAGGCTTCATTGGAGCCAATTTTGTCAGGCTGTGGTTGGAGCAGAATGATGAACCGGTGTTGGTGCTCGACAAGCTGACCTATTCCGGTAACGCCGCTAACCTGCAGCCTTACCTTGAGGAGGGCCGGGTTGAGCTGGTACGGGGGGATATCGGCGATGCGGCGCTGCTGGAGCGGCTGCTGGCCGAACACCGCCCCCGCGCCATCCTCAACTTTGCCGCCGAAAGCCATGTCGACCGCTCGATCCATGGCCCGGCGGTGTTCGTCGAAACGAATATCGACGGCACCTTCCGTCTGTTGCAGGCGGCCACCGCCTACTGGTCGGGGCTACCGGACGGGGACCAGGCGGCGTTCCGCTTTCTGCACGTTTCCACCGACGAGGTGTTCGGCTCGCTGGGGGAGCACGATGCCCCGTTCTGCGAGACCACGCCGTACGCCCCGAATAGTCCCTACGCCGCCTCCAAGGCGGCCTCCGATCACCTGGTGCGCGCCTGGCACCATACCTACGGCCTGCCGGTGCTGACCAGCAACTGCTCGAACAATTACGGACCGTATCAGTTCCCGGAAAAACTGATCCCGCTGATGATCGACCGCGCCCTCGACGGCCAGCCCTTGCCGGTGTACGGCGACGGTCGCCAGATCCGCGACTGGCTCTACGTCGAGGACCATTGCCGTGCGCTGATGGCGGTGCTGGAGCGTGGCCGGGTGGGCGAGGTGTACGCCATCGGCGGCTCGTGCGAGAAGACCAACCTCGAGGTGGTCGAGACGCTGTGCGCCACGCTCGACGCCTGCCGGCCGCGCGCCGATGGGGTGTCCTACCGGCAGCAGATCGCTTTCGTCGCCGACCGCCCCGGACACGACCGACGCTACGCCATCGATGCGGGCAAGATGCGCCGCGAACTGGGCTGGGAGCCACGCGAGACCTTCGCCAGCGGGATCGAGCGCACGGTCGCCTGGTATCTGGCTAACCCGGAGTGGGTGGGGGCGGTGAAAAGTGGTGCGTATCGCGACTGGATCGACATGCACTACGGAGCTGCCTGATGCGTATCCTGTTGATCGGCGGCAGCGGCCAGCTGGGTTTCGAGCTGCGTCGCAGTCTGGCGCTCTACGGTAAGTTATGGGCGCCGGGGCGCGAGGTTCTGGATTTGTCGAGGCCGGACCAGTTGGCGCCGCCGGTGCTCGAGTTCGCTCCCGACCTGATCGTCAACGCCGCCGCCTACACCGCGGTCGACCGCGCCGAAGCCGAGCCGGCGCTGGCAGAGCGGGTGAACGCCGAGGCGCCGGCCGAACTCGCGCGCCTGGCCGAACGTCTGGGCGCCACCTTGCTGCATTTTTCCACCGATTACGTGTTCGACGGTGCAGGGGCGGCACCCTACCGAGAGGGCGATGTCACCAGGCCCTTGAGTGTGTATGGCCGTACCAAGCGCGATGGCGAGCTGGCGGTGATGAACGATTGTTCGCGTCACTATGTGCTGCGTACCAGTTGGGTCTACGGGAGCGTCGGCGGCAACTTCGTCAAGACCATCCTGCGCCTGGCCGCCCAGCGTGACACGCTGAACGTGGTGCACGACCAGGTCGGGGCACCGACCTCGGCGATGCTGATCGCCGATGTCAGCGCGCAACTGGTGTCGCGGCTTCGCGAGGGGCGAGTGTTGCCCTACGGCCTCTATCATCTGACGGCCGCGGGCGAGACCTCGTGGCACGGCTTCGCCCGCGAGATCGTCGGACTGGCTCAGGATGTCGGGGGAGGGTTGGTGCTGAAGCCGGAGGCGATTCAGGCCATTCCTGCCGCGGACTACCCGGCGGCGGCCGAGCGCCCCGCCAATTCTCGGCTCGACACGCACAAGCTGCGCGTCGCTCTGGGCATCGTACTGCCCGACTGGCGTCATCATCTGCAGCTGGTGTTGCAGCAGCTCGCCATCCAAAAGGGATAATTCTCATGGTTCAACGCAAAGGCATCATTCTCGCCGGCGGCTCCGGCACGCGGCTCTATCCGGTCACCCTCGGCGTCTCCAAGCAGCTGCTGCCGGTGTTCGACAAGCCGATGATCTACTACCCGCTCAGTACCCTGATGTTGGCGGGCATCCGCGACGTGCTGATCATCTCGACGCCACAGGATACGCCGCGCTTCCAGCAGCTCTTGGGCGATGGCAGCCAGTGGGGTATGAGTCTCAGCTATGCGGTGCAGCCCACGCCGGACGGCATCGCACAGGCCTTTCTGATCGGTGAGTCGTTTCTGGCGGGGCAGCCGTCGGCACTGGTGCTGGGGGACAACCTGTTCTTCGGCCACGACCTGGCCGGCAAGATGAAACAGGCGGCGGAGGGTGAGCGTGGCGCCACGGTGTTTGCCTACCCGGTGCACGACCCGGAGCGCTACGGCGTGGTGGAGTTCGACCAGATGGGCCATGCCGTCAGTCTGGAGGAGAAGCCGGCGCAACCGAAGTCGCGCTATGCGGTGACAGGGCTCTACTTCTACGACGACCAGGTGGTCGACTTCGCGCGCGAGCTGCGTCCTTCGGCCCGTGGTGAACTGGAAATCACCGACATCAACCGCCGCTATCTCGATGCCGCACAACTGGACGTGCAGGTGATGGGGCGGGGCTATGCCTGGCTCGATACCGGTACCCACGAATCGCTGCTGGAGGCGGGCCAGTTCATCTCGACGCTGGAGCGGCGCCAGGGACTGAAGATCGGCAGTCCGGAGGAGGTGGCCTGGCGCAGCGGCTTCATTGACGATGAGCAGCTGACCCGTCTGGCCCAGCCGATGAAGAAGAACGGCTACGGCCAGTACCTGCTGTCCTTGCTCAACGAACGCATCTTCTGAGAGCTTGTGAATAAATCGGCTGCGCGTCCCTGATCCGGGTTCATGCGCACTGCGTGCGAATCTTTCGCTGGGCCCACCAAAGATGTGCACGCAGAGATTCGCTCAGCGAGCGGAAATCCTCATGTACTCCGTGTACATTCCGGTTTCTGTGCTGCTCTTTACCCGCTGAGGGCCGCTCGCAACGATTTCTTTCACAAGCTTTGGGGCAAAAAAATGAAAATCATCGAGACCGCGCTCAACGGTCTGCTGCTGCTGGAGCCGGTGGTGTTTGCCGACGAGCGCGGCGAGTTCTGCGAGACCTTCAACGCGCGCCGCTTTGCCGCGCTGATCGGGCGCGAGGTGTGCTTCGTGCAGGACAACCGTTCTCGCTCCCGGCCCAACGTGTTGCGTGGCCTGCATTACCAGCACGCCCATCCGCAAGGCAAACTGGTGCAGGTGACGCAAGGCGCGGTATGGGACGTGGCGGTGGACTTGCGACGTGCTTCTCCCAGCTTCGGGCAGTGGTACGGCGTGACGCTGTCAGCCGAGAACCGGCGCCAGTTGTGGATTCCCGAAGGGTTCGCGCACGGCTTCCTGGCGCTACAGGATGGGGCCGAATTCTGCTATAAGGTCAGCGATTACTGGCATGCCGGGGACGAGTATTGCATCCGCTGGGACGATCCGGCGCTGGGGATCGACTGGCCGCTGACGCAGCCGCCCGTCTTGTCGGACAAGGACCGGCAGGGGCTGAGCTTCGCCGAAGCGCCGCGGTTCTGACGCCGTCGCCCTGCACGTGGTGTATGGGCATCGGCCCATGGTTCGTCAGGGATGGGCGTACGGGACCGCCTTGGACCGGGGTTGCCAGGCTGGCGGGCATGAGGGTTCCGAGCAGGACTTCGCCTTGCATTCTGCGAGGCTGGGACTATAGTGAAAGTGCGCCCCAAGGTGGCCGGATTGATTTTAGCGGTGTGAGCAGCTAGGTCGGTGCCGGGACTGGAGGGGCGCTTATCATGTCTGCCGTTCCCCTTCGGGGAAACGGGAATGCCGCTCGGCGCCGCTCATCGCCAGCGCAGTATCGGCCACTGCAGCGATGGATAGCTCGGCAGGCCGTCGGCAAAGGGTGGCCAGTCCTCCCCCTGCAAGAGGGGGCGGAGGTAGTCGAGAAAGTCAGGGCTCACCGAGAAACCATCCGCTCCGATGTACGAGGCCGGCAGCAGGCGTTCGGCGTCGGCCACGTCGGCGAGCGCCACCGCGGCCATTTCCCAGTCCTCTTTTCCCCGTGCCGGATGTAGTCCCACCATCACTCCGCTTTGTCCCCGCAATGCCCATTCCAGCGCCGTGCGTCCGGCCGCTTGCGCCAGCCTGAGATCGAGCGCCGAAACGAGATGGCGTGCCGCGCGCTGCAGGCAATCCGCCACCGCGGCATGGACGTGCAGGCCGCGCTGCTGTGCCAGGTAGGACGCCACGCGCTGCGCGGCGCCGCCCAGTTGCTGGAACGGGGAGCCGGGGGTGTAAGGCTGTTCGGCCAGCAGCACGCCGTTGTCGTCGCGCACGCCTTCTGCGACGACCAGCACGGCATGGCCGTGCTGTCGCAGACAGGTGTCGAGGGCATCGAGCAGGCGTTTCGGCCGATATGGCACTTCGGGCAGCAACAGCAGGTGGGGGGCGTCGCCCGGGTGGCGTGCCGCGGCGGCGCAGCCGGCGGCGAGCCAGCCGGCGTTGCGGCCCATGGTTTCCAGCAGCATCACTCGCCCCGGCCCGAGGCTCGATACATCCAGTGCCAACTCGCGTACAGAGGCGGCCAGATACTTGGCCGCCGAAGGGTAGCCGGGGCTGAAATGGGTGGCGACAAGGTCGTTGTCGATGGTCTTGGGAATGCCGATGACCCGGAGCGGGTAGCCCAGGCGCTGGCCGAATTCGGTGAGCCGCAGCGCGGTGGCCATCGAGCCGTTGCCGCCGTTGAGCAATACCGTGCCGATGCCTGCCCCGCGCAGGACGTCGTGTAGCTGGTGCCAGGTCTCCGGTGCCGAGTCGTACGGGGGCAGCATCTCGCGGCTGGCGCCGAAGCAGGTGCCGGGCAGGGTGGAGAGCAGCTGCCATTGCCGTTGCGGTACCGCGTCCAGGTCGAGCAGTTCACCCTGGCGCAGCCCGGTCAGGCCGTGCCGGGCGGCACACAGCGACACGCCGGCGTGTCGGGCCGCTTCGATCACGCCCTGGGCCGAGGCGTTGACCACCGCCGTCGGCCCTCCTGATTGCAGATACAGCACGCGCGACGAGGTCAAGGCAGGCTCCCGATCGACGTGGGCCAGGTGCCATGGCCGCGACAGGGGCGGTTTTGCACTGGGCGCACTTCCGAGGCGGCGGATGCCACCTCTTTAATACCACTATAACAAACCGTGCCGCTCTTCCTCCGTCGTCTCCGGATGTTCCGACTGCCTGGGGCGGACGCTTATTTGCGCTGTGTTTGATCTGATACCGGTTGCGCTCGCGCCGCTTGACTACAGTAAAAGAGTTAAACCCTATGCTCAGGGGGGATTTTACGTGCGCGTGCTGCCCCGACACCTTGCCGCCCATACCTTCTACCATCTTGGCGAGCCGCTGGCCGGGCGTTGCTGCCGTGGGCTGGCCTGCTTTGCCGCACGCGCCGATGCGCCGGTGCGCTGGTCGGCGGCGCAGCGCGACAGGTCCCCCTTGTATTGTCTCGGCAAGTGTTACGCCGGCCCCAGCGCGGCCGACCACGATCCGCGTCCGCACGTCGAGGTGCACAGCCGCCAGGCGGTGTTACTCGGCAACGTGCTGACGGGCGGGGTACACCGTCTGGCCGACTACGTCACGCGCGGTGGCGGGACGGCGCGACAGCGTGCCATGGCCATGGCGCCGGAGAAACTGCGGCACGCCGTGGAGATGTCCGGGCTGCGCGGCCGCGGCGGCGCCGGCTTCCCGGCGGGGAGGAAATGGCAGGCGGTGGCTGCGCAGCCGGCCGATCGCAAGTATCTGGTGGTCAACGCCGACGAGGGCGACCCCGGCGCCTTCTCCGACCGCTTCCTGCTGGAGGATGATCCTTTCCGTGTGCTCGAGGCGATGATCATCGCCGCCCATGGCGTGGGTGCCGGGCAGGGCTATATCTATCTGCGCAAGGAGTATCCGCTGGCGGGCGCGAGGTTGGCCGAAGCCATCGAGCAGGCGCGCCGGGCCGGCTGGCTGGGGGAGCGCTTCGACGTCGAGCTGGTGATCGGGGCGGGCAGCTACCTGTGCGGCGAGGAGACCGCGCTGCTCAACGCGCTGGAGGGGCGCCGCCCCGAGGTGCGCCTGCGGCCGCCGCAGATCAGCGCATGTGGTTTGTTCGGCGCGCCGACGCTGCTGCACAACGTCGAGACCTTGTGCGCGTTGCCGTGGATCGTCGAGCACGGTGCCGTTGCTTACGCCGCGCTCGGTTTCTCGTTGAGCCGCGGCACCAAGCTGTTGTCGCTCAATTCGCTGTTCAGCCGGCCGGGGCTGTATGAGGTCGAGTTCGGGCTGCCCTTGTCCGAAGTGGTCGACAAACTGGGCGGCGGATTGCGCCGCGGCCGTCTCAAGGGGGTCATGGTGGGAGGCCCGCTGGCCGGCATCGTACCGCCGCGCCTGCTCGATACCCCGCTGGGCTACGAGGAAATGCAGGCCATCGGCTGTGCCGTGGGGCACGGCGGGGTGATCGCCTTTGCCGACGATACCCCGCTCGCCGCCATTCTGGCCGAGGTGTTTCGCTTTGGCGCCGGCGAATCGTGCGGCAAATGCACCCCGTGCCAGCGCGGCACGCCGCAGCTGGCGGCGATGTTCGAGGCGGCGATGGCGGGAGGACGCATCGAGCCGGGGCGTTGCGCCGACTTGCTCGACGCGCTCGGCGCCGCCAGCCTGTGCGGACACGGGCGCGGCCTGGCCGAGTTCGCCCGGGCCGTCCAGACCCATTTTCCCGAGGAGTGGAAGGCATGCTTCAGCTGACCATCGACGGCATCGTCCGGAGCGCCGAGCCGGGCCGGCTGCTCGACGTGTTGTTGCAGGGCGGGGCCGAGGTGCCGCATCTGTGCCACGACCCGCGGCTCACGCCGCACGGCGGCTGCCGGCTGTGCCTGGTGGAGGTCGACGGCGAGCCGCGGCCGGTGGCGAGCTGCGCCTGCCAGGCCGAGGATGGCATGGTGATCCGCACCGACACGCCAGCCCTGCGCGCCTTGCGCCGTACCCACTTGCAGCTGTTGGCCGAAAGCTATCCGCCGGCGGCCATGGAGGCCGAACCGCAGCACCCTCTGCATCGGCTGTTTGCGGCCTATGACGTGGAGCCGGGCGGGCAGCTGCGCGATGGCCTGTTTCTCGACGACTCGCATCCCTATATCGGCATCGACATGACGCGCTGTATCGACTGCCAGCGCTGCGTGCGCATCTGCGAGCAGCTGCAAGGGCAGTTCGTGTGGGAGGCGTGGCAGCGCGGTGCGGCGCTGCGCATCGCCCCGGCGCACGGTGCCACCCTGCTGGAAGGGGGCTGCGTCAGCTGCGGCGCCTGTGTCGACAGCTGCCCGAGCGGGGCGCTTTACGACAAGCGCGTGACGGTGGAGGTGGAGGGCTGGACGCGCACCACCTGTGTCTACTGCGCGGTGGGCTGCCAGATGGAGGTGGGGCGTCGCGGCGGGCGGGTGGTGGCGGTGCGCCCGGCGGCGAGCCCGGTCAACCGCGGCCACCTGTGCGTCAAGGGCCGCTATGCCTTCGAGTTCAACCACTCTCCCGAACGCATCACCTGGCCGATGATCCGCGACGGCGAGGGCTGGCGCCGGGTGAGCTGGGACGAGGCGCTCAACTTCACCGCCGCCAAGCTGCGCGCCATCGTCGCCGCGCATGGTGCGGACGCCATTGGCGTGCTGGGTTCGGCGCGCGCCACCAACGAGGAGAACTACCTGGCGCAGAAATTTGCCCGGGTAGTGCTCGGCACCAACAACGTCGACTGTTGCGCCCGCGTCTGCCACACCCCCAGCGCCAAGGCCTTGAAGACCATGCTCGGCACCGGCGCGGCGAGCAATGGCTTCGACGACATCGAACTGGCCGGGGCCTTCCTGATCTGCGGTGCCAACCCGACCGAGAACCACCCGGTGGTGGGGGCGCGCATCAAGCAGGCGGTGCTGAACGGTGCCAGACTGGTGGTGATCGACCCGCGCCGCACCGAGCTGGCCGGGCTGGCCGACGTGCACCTGGCACCGCGGCCGGGGTGCAACGTGCCGCTGTTCAATGCCATGGCGGCGACCCTGATCGAGGAAGACCTGCTCGACCAGGCCTTCATCGGCGAGCGGGTCGACGGGTTCGACGAGTTTGCCGATTTCATCGTCGACTATGCCCCGGAGCGGGTGGCGATGGAGTGCGGCGTGAGCGCCGCCGACATCCGTGCCGCCGCCCGGCTCTACGCTGCCGGCCGCCCGTCGATGTGCCTGCATGGTCTGGGCGTGACCGAGCACCTGCAGGGCACCGAGGGCGTGATGACGCTGATCAACCTGGCGCTGCTCACCGGCAACCTGGGGCGTCCCGGCGCCGGCATCAACCCCCTGCGCGGGCAGAACAACGTGCAGGGGGCGGCGCACATGGGCTGCGATCCGGCGACGCTGCCCGGCGGGCACTCTTTCAAGGAGGCCGGGGCGCGCTGCGCCTCGGCCTGGGGTGCCCCGCTGCCGGAACGCCATGGCCGCAACCTGCTGCAGATGGTGGACGCCGCTGCCGCCGGCGAGCTGAAGGCGATGTGGGCCTTCGGCTACGACATCTACCTGTCGCTGGCCAACGTCGGCGAGACCTCCCGGGCGCTGTCCGAGCTGGAGCTGGTGATCGTGCAGGACCTGTTCCTCAACGAAACCGCCAAGGCCTTCGGCAGCGTGTTCCTGCCGGCCGCGTCGTTCTTCGAGCGCGACGGCACCTTCATGAATTCGGACCGACGCGTGCAGCGCATCCGCCAGGTGGTGCCGGCGCCGGGTGAAGCCCGGCCTGACTGGTGGATCATCCAGCAGCTGGCGGCGCGGCTGGGGCGAGCCGAGGGGTTCGATTTTGCCGGTCCGCAGGCGATCTGGGACGAGGTGCGTGCGTTGTGGCCGGAGGGGGCCGGACTCAGTTACGCCCGCCTGGAACACGAAAGCCTGCACTGGCCCTGCCCGGATGAGCAACATCCGGGCACCCCGGTGCTGTATCAGTCGAGCTTCCCGGTCGGCCAGCGCGCCATGCTGGCAGCCATAGCCTACCTGCCGACACCGGAACAGACCGACGCCGACTACCCGCTGCTGCTGCTCACCGGGCGCACGCTCTACCAGTTCAACGCCGGCACGATGAGCAACCGCACCCCCGATACGGTGCTGCGCCCGGCCGACACGCTGGACATGGCGCCGGCCGACGCCTCGCGCCTGGGACTGGCCGACGCCGCGCCGGTGCGCGTGACCAGCCGCTACGGCGAGGTGGTGCTGCCGCTGCGCATCAGCCGCCAGGTACAGCCGGGGCAGGTGTTCGCCACCTTCCACCGCAGCGAGCCGCTGGTGAACCGGCTGACCTCGTCGATTCGCGATCTGCAGGTGCAGGCGCCGGAGTACAAGGTGACCGCGGTGCGGGTAACGGCCGCATCGGCCTGAGTGAAAGGGAGGGCACTGATGGCGCTATACGGATTCGATGCCTTCTCGCCGGCCGAGATCGCCGAACGGGTGGAAACGATCGGCGTGGCCAAGGCGCAGCTGCCGCTGCGGCAGATGGCGCTGCTGGGCGTGCTGGCCGGTGCCTTCATCGGCCTGGGGGCGCTTTACTTCGTGCTGGTGACCAGCGACCCCTCCCTGGGGTTCGCCGCCAGCCGCGTGCTGGGCGGGCTGGTGTTTTCGCTCGGCTTGTTGCTGGTGGTGGTGGCCGGGGCGGAGCTTTTCACCGGCAACAACCTGCTCGCCATGGCCTGGGCCGATGGCCGCATCGGCACCGGCCTGTTGCTGCGGAACTGGCTGGTGGTGTGCCTGGCCAATTTCGTCGGCGCCGCCGGCTTGGCGCTGATGGTGTGGTTGTCGGGGCACCCGGCCCTGAACCACGGACTGGTGGCGGAGCAGGTGGTGCGGCTGGCCGCCGCCAAGTGCTCGGCGCCGCTGGCCACGCTGTTCTGGCGCGGAGCGCTGTGCAACGTGCTGGTGTGCCTGGCGGTGTGGATGGCGATGGCCGGGCGCAGCGTCACCGACAAGATGGTGGCGGTGGTGTTTCCGATCTCGGCCTTCGTCGCCGCCGGCTTCGAGCACAGCATCGCCAACATGTACCTGATCCCGCTGGCGATGCTGCTCAAGGATGGTGTCGCCGGCCCGATTCCGTTCGCCGATACCATCGGCTGGGGCGGTCTGTTGCGCAACCTGTTGCCGGTGATCGCCGGCAATCTGCTGGGAGGCAGCGTGCTGGTGGCGCTGGTGTATTACCTGATCTACCGACGCGGGGCCGCCGTGGCGGCGCCCGTTGCGGCGGAAAACGGGAGCGAGTGATGCGTATCACCTTTCTGGGGGCGGTTGGCACCGTCACCGGCAGCAAGTTTCTGGTGGAGCACGGCGGTTCGCGCGTGCTGGTGGATTGCGGTTTGTTCCAGGGCTTCAAGCAGTTGCGCCTGCGCAACTGGGCGCGGCTGCCGTTCGAGCCGGCCCGCCTCGACGCCGTGGTGTTGACGCATGCCCACCTCGACCACAGCGGCTACCTGCCGCTGCTGGTGCGCGAAGGGTTTGCCGGCCCGGTGTACGCCAGCGAGGCGAGCTGCGCGCTGGCGGAGATACTGCTGCCGGACAGCGGCCACTTGCAGGAGGAAGAGGCCGAGTACGCCAACCGCCACGGCTTTTCCAAGCACCATCCGGCACTGCCGCTCTATACCCTGGCCGACGCCGAGCGCTCGCTGAAGGCCCTGCAGATGCTGCCCTGGCATCAGCCCCGGCAGGTGGCGAAGGGGATCACGGTAACGCTCTACCCGGCCGGGCACATTCTCGGCGCCGCCATGGTGGAAATCAGCGCCGGTGGTGTGACGCTGCTGTGTTCCGGCGACCTGGGGCGACCGCACGATCCGATCATGGTGCCGCCCGAGCGCATCGCCCGGGCCGACTATCTGCTGGTGGAGTCGACCTATGGCGACCGTCGCCACCCGCCGGAAGATACCGCCAAGGTGCTGGCCGAGATCATCCGGCGCACCACGGCGCGCCATGGCATCACGCTGATCCCGTCCTTCGCGGTGGGGCGCACCCAGTCGCTGATGTATTACCTGTACCGTCTGAAGCAGTCCGGAGCGATTCCGGCCGACCTGCCGGTGTTCCTCAACAGCCCGATGGCCACCGATGCCACCGAGCTCTACCATCGCTTCCGCCGCGAGCATCGGCTCAGCCCGGCGGAGTGCGAGGGCATGTGCCGCGTGGCGCATATCGTGCGTACGGTGGAGGAGTCCAAGAGCCTCAACGAACGGCACGAGCCCGCCATCATCATTTCGGCCAGCGGCATGGCCACCGGCGGCCGGGTGCTGCACCACCTCAAGGCGTTCGCACCCTACGCCCGCAACACCATCCTGTTCTCCGGTTTCCAGGCAGGCGGCACGCGCGGGGCGGCGATCGTCGGCGGGGCGGAATCGGTACGCATCCACGGCGAGGAAGTGCCGATCCGTGCCGAGGTGGTGATGCTGGAGAACCTCTCGGCACACGCCGATGCCAGTGAAATCCTGGCGTGGCTGGATGGCTTCGAGAGCGCGCCACGGCATACCTTCGTGGTGCACGGCGAACCGGTGGCAGCGGACACGCTGCGGCGCCGTATCGCCACCGAGCTGCGTTGGCCCTGTTCGGTGCCGGAGCACGGCATGACGCAGCAGCTGGATTGAGGGCGGCGTCGGGCGTGCCGTCCATTGCGCCCGCGCCCCGCCTGAGAAACCATCGATGATGCGCCCTGGTGCCGCTCAGCTGCCGGGTTCGGCGTCGGGCGCGCTGTTCTTGCGGTTGCGGCGCGGCGCGGACGGCTTGGCCGGTGCGCGCTGCAGGCGGCTCAGGCGACGCCGGATTTCGTCCGAGTCCATCCAGACATCCGCCCCCTTGAGCACCTTGTCGACCTCCGCCGTGCTGAGGAAGGGCTGGCAGATGCGCTGCATGACCTTTTCGAACCAGCTGCTCACCGCCTGGATCTGTGCCTGCTGCTCGGTTCCCCGGCCGGCGAAGGTGCCCGAGTAGATGTGGAACATCAGCTGGCAGTTGTCCTGCACTTCCAGTTCGTCTCCGGCCAGGAAAATCAGCGCGCCCATCGAGTAGGCGCGCGCCTCGAGTACGGTGATGACGTGGGCGCAGGAGGACTGCATGTTGTTGATGATCTGCATGCCGGTGTCGAAGTCACCGCCGGTGGTGTTGAGGTGCAGGTAGATGATGTCGGTCTCGCTGGCGCTGCGCAGGGTGTAGAACAGATTGGTGTAGAAGTGCGAGGCCTGGATTTCGCCGCACAGGTAGAAGGAAATCTCGCTCAGCTGCGAGCGTATTTCGTAGCGTGACAGTCCCTGGAACACCGGGGGCTCGGGCTGGTCCTCGCCCGGCTCGCCCTGGGCGCTGATGGTCGGTTTGGTCATGGTACCTCCACGGTGCTGGCCATGATTCCATCTTAGAGCCCATTTCCGCAGGCGACCACGCCTTCGCGCCGGGCGCGCCGTCGGTCTTCCCCTTTTCTGCCCGGGCCGCCAAGGCTCGCCGCGTCCGCTGTTGCTGAAGTTCTTCCCTGGTCGCTGTGATGGGCTTGTTGCGTGCCTTGTCCCGCCTTGCCGCAACCATTCCGTTAGCGGTTGCGTAGTAGTTTTACTACAAATATACTCGATTGGAGTTGTGTCCATTCCCTTTCGTGTCTGAGAGTGCAGGCTGTATGGCTTGATGGCCTCAAGACGGCACTGTCGCGATGGGTTTTTTCTCTTAATGGACTGATGTTGAAGGATTTGTTGAGGTTTTTGGTACGGATGTCAGCTGTGTGGAACAGGGCTGGGTGATGTCTGTTGACAGTTAATGTGAAATCGATTTCAATGTAGTTCTACTACATAAGGACAAGGAGGAGTGAGTATGGGTACATGTAGCGAACGCCAGAGCCGTGGCACCAAGATCATCGCCACGCTGGGGCCGGCCAGCAGCACCGTGGATACCATCGCCGCCCTGCACCAGGCTGGCGCCGACGTGTTCCGCCTCAACTTCAGCCACGGTGCGCACGAAGACCACGCCGCCCGGCTCGCCGCCATCCGCCAGGTGGAGCACCTGGCCGGCCGCCCCATCGGCGTGCTGCTCGACCTGCAGGGCCCCAAGCTGCGGGTGTGGAGCTTCGCCGACGGCCAGGCCGAACTCGTCGCCGGCCAGCGCTTTGCCTTCGACCGCAACCCGGAGCCGGGCAACCATGAGCGCGTCTGCCTGCCTCACCCCGAAATCTTCTCTGCCGTCTCGCCGGGCGACCAGCTCTTGGTCGACGACGGTCGCCTGCGTTTCCGCGTCGTGTCCGTCACGCCCGATGTCATCGAGGCTGAAGTGGTGGCGGGCGGCCTCATCTCCGACCGCAAGGGTGTCAACGTGCCGGACGCCGCGCTGGCGGTGTCGGCGCTGTCGATCAAGGACCGCCGCGACCTCGAGTTCGGTCTGGAACTGGGGGTGGACTGGGTGGCGCTGTCCTTCGTGCAGCGCCCGGAAGACGTGCTGGAAGTGCGCGAGCTGATCGGTGGCCGCGCCAAGCTGATGGCCAAGATCGAGAAGCCGCTGGCGGTGCAGAACCTCGAGGCCATCATCGAGGTGGCTGACGCCATCATGGTGGCGCGCGGCGACCTCGGCGTGGAACTGCCGCCGGAAGAGGTGCCGTCGATCCAGAAGCGCATCGTGCGGTTGTGCCGCGAGGCCGGCAAGCCGGTGGTGGTCGCCACCCAGATGCTGGAGTCGATGATCAAGGCGCCGGCGCCGACCCGCGCCGAGGCCTCCGACGTTGCCACCGCGGTGTACGACGGCGTCGACGCCGTGATGCTGTCGGCGGAGTCCGCCGCCGGCCACTACCCGGTCGAAGCGGTCTCGATGATGCAGCGCATCATCCACCACACCGAGGGCGACCCGCTGCAGCGCCAGCTGATGCAGGCGGTGACCACGCGCCACCAGGCCAACTCCACCGACGCCATCGGCGCGGCGATCCACAGCGTGGCCGGGGTGCTGCCGGTGGGCGCCACCATCACCTACACCACCTCGGGCGCCACCGCCTTCCGCGTCGCGCATGAACGCCCGGCCTCGCCGATCCTGAGCCTGACGCCGAACCGCACCGTGGCGCGCCAGCTGGCGCTGCTGTGGGGGGTGACCTCGTACGCCACCGAGGACGCCAAGAACGTCGAGGACATGGTGGAAAAGGCCAGCGCCGCCGCCAAGAACACCGGCTACTACCAGCCGGGCCGGCCGCTGATCGTGGTGGCGGGCATCCCGTTCGGCACGCCGGGTTCGACCAACCTGTTGCGCGTGGTCTGGCCGGAATAAGCGCGAAGACGGATCGCGGCTGAGCCCCGACCGCTCAGAACCTGCTCGCGACAGATCGTGAGCAGGTTCTCACACACTGCACACACAAAGGACATCGAGAGTGAACACCATCGAACAACTGCACGCCCTGTTCCCCGCCGAGAGCGCCGTTCCGGCCGACTGCCAGATTCTCGCCCCGCTGCACCAGCGCACGCTGCTGGTGAACGGCCAGCTCAAGATGTGGCACGGCGAGACGCGCGCCGTGCTGTCGCCGGTCTACACCCGCCAGGACAACGGCGAGCTGGCCCGCGTCGAGCTCGGTAGCATCCCGGTCACCGGCAAGGAAGAGGCCGACGAAGCGCTGGCCGCCGCGGTGGCCGCCTACGACAACGGCCGCGGCGCCTGGCCGACCATGTCGGTGGCGGAGCGCATCGGCTGCGTCGAGGAATTCACGCGCCAGATCCTGGCCAAGCGCCGCGAGATCGTGAACCTGATCATGTGGGAGATCGGCAAGAGCCTGCCCGACTCCGAGAAGGAATTCGACCGCACCATCGTCTACATCAAGGACACCATCGACGCGCTGAAGAAGCTCGACAACGACAACTCGCGCTTCCAGATCGTCGACGGCACCATCGGCCAGATCCGCCGCTCGCCGCTCGGCATCACGCTCTGCCTCGGGCCGTACAACTACCCGATGAACGAGACCTTCACCACGCTGATCCCGGCCTTGATCATGGGCAACGTGGTGCTGTTGAAGCCGCCGAAGTTCGGCACGCTGCTGTACTACCCGATGCTGGAGGCGTTCCGCAGCGCCTTCCCGGCCGGCGTGATCAACACGGTCTACGGCAAGGGTTCGGAGCTGGTGCCCTACCTGATGAACAGCGGCAAGATCAACGTGCTGGCCCTGATCGGCTCCAGCCGCGTCGCCGACCAGTTGAAGAAGGCGCACCCGAAATCGAACCGCCTGCGCGCGGTGCTGGGGCTCGACGCCAAGAACGCCGCCATCATCCTGCCGGACGCCGACCTCGACCTCGCGGTGAAGGAATGCATCGCCGGCTCGCTGTCGTTCAACGGTCAGCGCTGTACCGCGATCAAGATGATCCTGGTGCACCAGTCCATCGCCGAGGCCTTCCTGCGCCGTTTCAGCGAGGCGGTGAACGCGCTCAAGGTGGGCATGCCATGGGAGAAGGGCGTGATGGTGACGCCGCTGCCGGACCAGGAGAAGTGCCGCTACCTGACCGAATGCGTCGAGGATGCCAAGGCCCAGGGCGCGCGCGTGATCAACGAAGGCGGCGGCAGCGTGGCCGAGACGCTGTTCCACCCTGCGGTGGTGTTCCCGGTCAAGGAAGGCATGAAGTTGTACCGCGAGGAGCAGTTCGGCCCGGTGATCCCGGTGGCGCCGTTCGAGGATATCGAGGACGCGCTGGACTACGTGATCAGCTCGGACTACGGCCAGCAGGTGAGCCTGTTCGGCAGCAACCCGCACCAGATCGCCGAGCTGGTCGACCCGCTGGTGAACCAGGTCTGCCGCGTCAACATCAACTGCCAGTGCCAGCGCGGCCCGGACGTGTTCCCGTTCGCCGGGCGCAAGGACTCGGCGGAGGGCACGCTGTCGGTGCACGACGCGCTGCGCGCGTTCTCGATCCGCTCGATGGTGGCGGCGAAAGAGACCGAGGCGAGCAAGAAGCTGCTGGACGCGATCGTGCTGTCGAACGAGAGTAATTTCATCAATACGCGCTTCATTCTCTAAGCCGTATGAGACCACTCTCCAGGTTGGCCGAAGCCCGCCTGGAGGGCCTTTTTCCGCAACCCTGCCCAGACGGCAGGGTTTCTGTTTTTGCAAGGACTCGCCCATGCCCCATCCCTTTCGCGTCGGCCTGGTCGGCTACGGCAGCGCCGCCAAGACCTTTCACGCTCCGCTGATTGCCGCCACTCCCGGCCTCGAGCTGGTCGCCGTCGCCAGCCGCCGGCCGGATCAGGTGCGCGCCGAGCGTCCGTCGCTCGACGTTGAAGCCACCCCCGAGGCCTTGTTCGCGCGCGCCGACATCGACCTCGTCGTCATCCCGACTCCGAACGAGACCCACCATGCGCTGGCGCGCGCCGCGCTGTTGGCGGGCAAGCACGTGGTGGTGGACAAGCCGTTCACCGTCACCGTGGCCGAGGGCTGCGAGCTGGAGGCCCTGGCGCGGGATACCGGGCGCGTGCTGTCGGTGTTCCACAACCGGCGCTGGGACGCCGACTTCCTGACGCTGAAGGCGCTGCTCGACGAGGGCCGGCTGGGCCGCGTGGTGCAGTTCGAGTCGCACTTCGACCGCTACCGCCTGGAGGTGCCGCAGCGCTGGCGCGAGAGCGCGGCGAGCGCCGGCTCCGGGCTGTGGTACGACCTGGGGCCGCACCTGGTGGACCAGGCGCTGCAGTTGTTCGGCCAACCTTTGGGCATCGCGCTGACGCGCGCCACGCTGCGCGACGGCGCCGAGGTGGACGACTACTTCCACGCCCTGCTGCGCTACGAGCGCCTGCAGGTGATCCTGCACGCCAGCACGCTGACCGCCGAGCCGGGGGCGCGTTTCGCCGTGCACGGCACCGCGGCGAGCTACCTCAAGCACGGGCTGGACGAGCAGGAAGCCGCGCTCAAGGCCGGCCGGTTTCCGTCCGCCGCCGACTGGGGCCGCGACGAGCGCGACGGCATCCTCACGGTATGGCGTGACGGTCAACCCGGTCACGAGCGCGTGCCGACGCGGCACGGCGACTACCCGGCCTACTACGCGGCGCTACGCGACGCGATCCTGCATGGCACCGCCAACCCGGTGCCGGCGGGTGATGCCATCGCCGTGATGCGCGTGATCGAGGCCGGCTGCCGGAGCGCCGCCGAGGGGAGGGAAGTGCCGTTCGCCGCCGAGGAGGCCGTCGCATGAGTCAGTTTGATGTCGACGCCGATCTCGCCCGCGTCGCGCTGCAGGAGCAGCGGTTGCAGTTCGGCCATTTCGACCACGCCAGCGCCTGGGAGCTGGGCTGCCGCCTGAAGGCCGCCGCCGAGGCGCGCCACGCCGCGCTGGCGCTCGAGATCCGCCTCGCCGGCGAGACCGTGTTCCTGCACACGATGGCGGGGACCACGCCGCTCAACGCCGACTGGGCGCGGCGCAAGCGCAACCTAGTCGAGCTGACGCACAAGAGCTCCTACGCCGTGGGGCTCGCGCTGCAGCGCGACGGCCAGACGCTGGAAGCCAAGCTGGGTCTTGCCACGCGCGACTACGCCGCGCACGGCGGCAGCTTCCCGTTGCGACTGACGGGCAGCGGCTGCATCGGCGCCGTCACCGTGTCCGGCCTGCCGCAGCGCGAGGACCACGCGCTGATCGTCGCGGTGCTGGCGGACTATCTCGGCCAGCCGCTGGCCGAACTGGCGCTGGAGTGAAACCCAAGCAAAAAGCCCGTCTGTGCGACGGGCTTTTTGCTGGCTGACGCTGGCTCAGGCTTCCTGCGGCTGCGCCTGGCTGGGCTTCACCGGCGCCGGGGCAGGGGCCGGCTCGGCGCCGTTGACCTGGCGGTAGAACGCGATCAGCTTGGCGGTCGAACTGTCGTGCTGGGCCGGGCCGCGCTTGCCGGCGAGCTCGGCGTGAATGGTCTTGGCGAGCTGCTTGCCCAGTTCCACCCCCCACTGGTCGAAGCTGTTGATGCCCCAGATCGCGCCCTGCACGAAGATCTTGTGCTCGTAGAGCGCGATCAGCGCGCCGAGGTGGCGCGGATCGAGCCGGCTCATCAGCAGGGTGTTGGTGGGGCGGTTGCCGCCGAACACCTTGTGCGGCACCAGCTTTTCCAGCGCCTCGCCCTCGAGCCCCTGCGCCGTCAGCTCGGCGCGCACCTCGTCGGCGGTCTTGCCGCGCATGAAGGCCTCGGCCTGGGCGAACAGGTTGGCGAGCAGGATCTCGTGGTGGCCGGGCAGCGAGCTGCAGTTCTCCAGCGAGGCGATCAGGTCGATCGGTGAGGTATGGGTGCCCTGGTGCAACAGCTGGAAGAAGGCGTGCTGGCCGTTGATGCCGGTCTCGCCCCAGATGATCGGTGCGGTCTCGAAATCCACCGGCTGGCCGTCGCGCAGGGTCTGCTTGCCATTGGACTCCATATCAAGCTGCTGGATAAAGGCAGGCAGGCGGTGCAGGTATTGGTCGTACGGGGCGATGACGTGGCTGCCGCCGCCATAGAAGTTGATGTACCAGATGCCGATCAGCGCCAGGATTACCGGCATGTTGGCGGCCAGCGGCGCGTTGCGGAAATGCTGGTCCATGCCGTGCGCGCCTTCCAGCAACTCGAGGAAGCTCTCCTCGCCCAGGTAGAGCATGATCGGCAGGCCGATCGCCGACCACAGGCTGAAGCGACCGCCCACCCAGTCCCAGAACTCGAACATATTGGCCGGGTCGATGCCGAACTCGGCCACCGCCTGCTTGTTGGTGGAGACCGCGACGAAGTGCTTGGCCACCGCCTTCTCGTCACGCGCGCGGGCAACGAACCATTCGCGCGCGGTCAGGGCGTTGGTCAGGGTTTCCTGCGTGGTGAAGGTCTTCGACTCGATCACGAACAGCGTGGTCTCGGGGTGCACGCGTTTGAGCGTTTCCTTGAGCTGCGAGCTGTCGACGTTGGAGACGAAGTGCATGTTCATGCGCGGATGCGCGTACGGGCGCAGCGCCTGGCACACCATGAGCGGGCCGAGGTCTGAGCCGCCGATGCCGATGTTGACGATGTCGGTGATCGGTTGGCGCGTGTAGCCCAGCCACTCGCCGGAGCGCACGGCGTGGGCGAAGCGGCCCATGCGCTCCAGCACGCGGTTGACCTTGGGCATGACGTCTTCGCCGTCGACCAGGATCGGGGTGTCGGCGCGGTTGCGCAGCGCCACGTGCAGCACGGCGCGGCTCTCTGTGACGTTGATCTTGTCGCCGTGGAACATGGCCTCGATCTGCTCCGGCAGGCCGGCTTCTTCGGCCAACTGCAACAGCAGGGTCAGGGTCTGGTCGCTGATGCGGTTCTTGGAGTAGTCGAGCGTCAGCCCTTCGGCTTGCAGCCAGTAGCGTTCGGCGCGCTCGGGATCGGCGGCGAACAGCTCGCGCATGTGCCAGTCGCGCGCGCGCGAAAAGTGGTTCCACAGGGTGCGCCAGGCCGGCAGTTGGGTGAGCTTGCTCACGGTACGCTCCTTGAATTTGGACGTTTCGACACGAGTCGGATAAACAGGGTCTGACAACCCGGGCCGGCGCTCGCGCCGCCCCGGGTTTTCGCGGTTTTAGAAGCCGTGGTGCAGGCCGATCACCAGCTCGCTGCTGGCGCGGTCATCGCTGCTGACCTTGCTGCGCAGGTATTCCGCCAGCAGGGCGGTGCGCTTGGAGAGGTCGTAGCTGGTGCCCAGCACGAACTCGTTGCGGCGCTTGTCGCTGACGTACTGGTAGTTGTCGGTGCGCAGCACCGAAGCGCGCAGCGCCAGACGGTCCGGCTTGTACTCGGCCAGCAGCATCAGGCTCTTCATGGCGACCGGATCGGCCGGCACAACGAAGGACGTGCTGCTGCCGGTGAGCGCCCCCGGCGTGGTGGCCGAGAGCCGGGAATGGTTGTATTCCGCCGCCAGCGTCAGCCCCTGCAGCGGGGTGACCTTGCCGGCCGCCACCCAGTCGTCGGCATGGCCGACGTTGACGTAGGGGGCCGAGGCGTTGTTGACCAGGTCTTGGCGCTGATAGCCGGCGTGCAGGCCGTAACTGGCGCCCTCGAAGTTGGCGCCCAGCGCCCAGGCGTTGCCGGCGGCGCTGCCCGAGCCCTTCTCGCCGGCCGCCCAGCTGGCGGCGGCGTTGAACTGGCCGAACTTGGGCGTCTCGTACTTGACCGCGCCTTTCGAGTTGCCGGCGTCGCTCAGCCCCAGCACGCCGCCGACGCCGCGGTCCGGCCCGTGGTCGCCCAGGTCGAAGAAGTTGGCCTTCCAGTAACCCTCGCCGTAGGCGTCGATGCCGTGCCCCAGCTTGACCGCGCCGAAGCCGCCCGACAGGCCGACGAAGGTGTCGCCGGACGCGAAGGTATCACCGGCCTGGCCGCCGTCGAGGTGCACGTTGTTGTTCATCTGCCAGATGGCCTTGAGGCCGTCGCCGAGGTCCTCGCTGCCGACGAAGTCGATTTCGGAACCGAAGTCCTTGACGCCGTTGACATGGGTGCCGTCGACGTTGCTCTTGCGCTGCACGCCGGCTTCCATCTTGCCGATGATGCTGACGTCCGCCAGCGCGGCGCCGGAAAACAGCGACAGCACGGCAGAAACCAGCGCGACGTTTTTCACGTTCATGGTTTTGGTTTTCATCTTTCTCCTCTGCTCTTATTAGAAAAGGCACTGCATACGATGGGTTCTCACCCGTCGCTTCTTCGAACCTGTTTACGAGCTGCTTCGCTTCGGCGATACGGCGTTAAAACCGCCTTCGGAATGCTCATTTACCGCTTGTAAACTCTGCTTCCTCAGCCGTTTTTGCCTTGTCTCGCTCTAGCTCGCGAGATCGTGAACAGGTTCTTCTTTGCCAGACTGACGAACAGGCTCTTTGCGGCCATTCGGTCAGTGGGGCGTTCACACTTCCGGCACGGCCAGCCCCAGCGCCAGGCTGATCTGGCGCGCCACGCCGGCCTCGTCGTGGTGGCCGGCCTCGGCCACCTCGGGCAGCAGCGCGGACAGGCGCGGGCTGGCGTTGGCCATGCGGAACGGATGGCCGACGCTTTGCAGCATCTCGACGTCGTTGAGACCGTCGCCGAACGCGGCGCAGTGCTCCGGCGCCACGTCCAAGCGTGCCAGCAGGCGCGTCAGCGCGCGGCCCTTGCTGACGCCGGGGGCCATCACTTCCAGGTAGTCGGGGCGCGAGTAGGTCAGCGCCAGCGCGCTGCCGAAACGCTGGCGGATTGCCGCCTCGATCTCGGCCAGGCGTGTCGGCGGCGCGGTGTACATCAGCTTCGCCACGCCCTCGCCGGAGTGTTGCGACAGGTCGTCGCACTGCTTGGAAAAGCCGGTCTCGGCGTCGCGGTGGACGTAGCCGTCGTGCAGGCAGCACAGCCCGCCCTCGTCCAGGTACAGGCTGAGGCGGGTGCCGTGCGCTAGGTCCGGCTGCAGCAGCGCGCGCACGTGCTCAGCCGGCACGTCGTCGGCGTGGAGCAGGGCGCCGTCGCTGCCGTGCACGCGCGCGCCGTTCGAGGTGATCAGGCTGATCGGCAGTTCCAGTCCGTCGATCAGGCCCCGCACGTCGAGCACGTGGCGGCCGGTGGCGATGATCAGGTGCACGCCGCGCGCGGCGGCGGCGCGCAGGGTGGCGGCGGTGAACGGCGTGATGGTCTCGCGGGCATCCAGCAGGGTGCCGTCGAGATCGGAGGCGATCGCAGCGTACATGGCGGTTCTCACAGGGCTAGGTCGGGGTGGGGCGAGGCGTGCGGAGCCTCGCTTCGGCTCAACAGCGCGTCCACTTCGGCGCGGCTGGGCGGGTGGGCGCCGGCGCGCTGGCAGGCGGCGGCCGCGGTGGCGGCGGCGAAGGGTAGCGCGTCCGCCGTGGCGGGCTTATCCAGTGTGGCCACGATCCAGCCCGCCAGGCTGGCGTCGCCGGCGCCGACGGTATCGGCCACCGTTACCTTGACGGCCGGCTGGTGCTTCGCCTGCTGCGCGGTGAGCAGGCGCAGGCCCTGGGCGCCCTCGGTGTAGAGGATGCGCAACGTGGGGTTCCAGTCGAGCAGGGTGGCGAGCGCGGCCTCGGTGGAGCAGTCGGGCAGCAGCCGCGCCAGGTCCTCGTCGGATACCTTGACGTCGCTGGCGAGGCGGATCATTTCCTCGAAGGTGGCGCGGTAAGCGTCGTCCATCAGGTTGCGCCAGTTGGGGTCGAAGGTGATGCGCTTGCCGGCGGCGCGCGCGGCGCGGGCGACCTCCAGTAGCCGGCCCGCCAGCGGCGCGCGCGCCAGGCTGATGGAGCCGAAGTGGACCACCTCGGCCGCCTCCAGCCAGCCCGGCGGCAGGCGCGCGGGGTCGAACGCCAGGTCGGCCGAATCGCCGCCGGCGAAGAAGTAGCGCGGCGGATGCTGCGACGGCACCAGCGCCAGGAACGGCGGCTTGGCGGCGCGCTGCAGAAAGCGCGCATCGAGCCCGATGGCCAGGGTCGCTTCGGCCAACTCGTCGCCCAGGTCGTCCTCGCTCACCGCGCCGGCGAAGGCCGCCGGCACGCCCAGGGCGGCGATGGCGCGCGCCACGTTCCAGCAGGCGCCGCCGACGCGGCTCGCCCAGACGCCGGGGGCGGTTTGCAGAAAGTCGGTGAGCGCCTCACCGAACACGACCACGCGGGGCAGTGGCTTCGTCATATCCTTACTCCACATCGAATCAGTTGAGGCCGCTTTGTTTCTGGCGCCACTTGTCCAGCATCACCGCCAGCACGATCACCGCGCCCTTGGCCACGTACTGCCAGAACGACGACACGCCGAGGATGGTCAGGCCGTTGTTCATCACGCCGATGATCAGCGCGCCGACCACGGTGCCCCAGATCGAGCCGACCCCGCCCATCAGGCTGGTGCCGCCCAGCACCACGGCGGCGATGGCGTCCAGCTCGTAACCTGTGCCCCAGTTGCCGTTGGCGCCGTACAGGCGGCTGGCCGACATGGCGCCCGCGAGACCCGCGAACAGGCCGCTGATCGAATACACGAACAGCAGCACCCGGTTCACCTTGATGCCGGTGAGCCGCGCCGCCTGCGGGTTGCCGCCCACGGCGTAGATGTGCAGGCCGAGCACGGTGCGCTTGAGGACGAACCACGAGGCCACCACCACGGCGGCGGCGAGCCAGACCAGCCAGGGGATGGCGAACAGGTTGCCGTTGCCGATCCACTCGAAGCTCGGGATGTCGCTGTTGAGCACCGTAGTGCCGTCGGCGAACAGGTAGGCCGCGCCGCGCAGCGCGGTCATGGTGCCCAGCGTCACCACGAAGGGGTTGATGCCGAGCATGGCCACCATCGAGCCGTTGAGCACGCCCATTGCCAGGCCGGCCACGATGAAGGCGGGCAGGGCCAGCAGCGGGGCGTGGCCGGGCAGCGAGGTGAGCATGCCCAGCACCGCCGCCACCGCCAGCATCGAGCCCACCGACAAGTCGATGCCGGCGGTGAGGATGACGAAGGTCATGCCCGAGGCCAGCACCAGGTTGATCGAGGTCTGGCGCAGGATGTTGAGGCTGTTGTCCACCGTGATGAAGTTGGTGCTGCCGTCCTCGCTGAAGTGCAGCGTGAGCAGATAGAAGGCGGCGTACAGCACGACCAGTACCGGCAGCATGCCGACCTTGCTGTAGAGCCGGCCCAGGCTGAAGCCGGCCGGTTTCGGCGCGGCGAGCAGGCCGGCCGGGGAATTCGGGCTCGAAGTAGTCATCGCTTGTCTCCTTGATGTGTCTTGTCTGTCAGGCCGCCTCGTGGGTGGCGAGCGTCATGATGGCTTCCTGGGTCACGGCCTCGCCCGCGAGTTCGCCGGCGAGACTGCCTTCGCGCATCACCAGTACGCGGTGGCACAGCCCGATCACTTCGGGCAGCTCGCTGGAGATGCAGATCACCGCCACGCCCTGCGCCGCGAGTTCGTGGACGATGCGGTAGATCTCCACCTTGGCGCCGATGTCGACGCCGCGCGTGGGCTCGTCGAGGATCAGCACCTTGGGCTTGATCGCCAGCCAGCGCGCCAGGAGCAGCTTCTGCTGGTTGCCGCCGGAGAGCCCGCCGACGATGCCCTCGGTGCCGGAGACTTTCACCGCGAGCCGGTCGATGGCCTGCTGCGTCAGCTTCTTCAGCGCCGGGTGGTCGAGCACGCCGGCGCGCGCGTGGCGCCCCAGCACGTTCATGGTGGTGTTGGCGGTGGCCGAGAGCTGCAGGAACAGGCCCTGGCCCTTGCGGTCTTCCGGCAGGTAGCCGATGCCGAGGCGAATGGCGTCGAGCGGCTCGCGGATGGCCACCTCGCGCCCGTCGAGCAGGATGCGCCCGCTGGTCCTGGCGTCGGCGCCGAAGATCAGGCGCGCGAGCTCGGTGCGCCCGGCGCCGACCAGCCCGGCCAGTCCCAGTACCTCGCCGGCGCGCACCTTGAGCGAGGCCGGGCGCACCCGGTGGCTGCCCAGGTCCTGCACCTCGAGCCGCACCGGCCCTGCGCCGACCTCGCTCTTGTGCTGGTAGAAGTCGTCGAGCGGCCGCCCGACCATCATCTGCACCACCTTCTGCGGGGTGCTCTCGGCGCGCGTCATGCTGCCGACGTAGCAGCCGTCGCGCAGCACGGCGATGCGGTCGGCCAGGCGGTTGACCTCTTCCATGCGGTGGCTGATGTAGATCAGCGCGATGCCGTCGTCGCGCAGCTGGTGGATCACCTCGAACAGCCGCTCGCTTTCGCGGTCGGACAGCGCGGCGGTGGGCTCGTCCAGGATCAGCACGCGGCTGTCGTGGATCAGGGCGCGGGCGATTTCCACCTGCTGCTGGTCGGCGATACCCAGGCGGTGTGCCGGGGTGGTGGCCGAAAAGCGCGCGCCCAGCCGCGCCAGCACTTCCTCGGCGCGGCGGTTCATGGCCTCGTGATCGATGCGGCCGAAGCGGGCGCGCGGCTCGGCGCCCATGAAGATGTTCTCGGCCACGGTGAGGTTGGGCGCGACCGCCAGTTCCTGGTAGATCAGGTTGATGCCGGCGGCGCGCGCGTCGGCGGGCGAGGCGATGCGCACCGGCTTGCCGTCCAGCCGGATTTCGCCCTCGTCCGGCTGGTAGACGCCGGACAGAATCTTCATCAGCGTGCTCTTGCCGGCGCCGTTCTCGCCCATCAGCGCCAGCACCTCGTGGCGGTAGGCGGTGAGCCGGACCTGGTCCAGCGCCTTGTTGGCGCCGAAGCGCTTGCCGATGCCCATCATTTCCAATGCGATCGAGCTCATGACGACTCCTGTTCATCCCGCGGGATGACGGCGAAGGGGATGGCTCCCCTCCGCGTTGCTCGGGGCCGGTTCACGCCACGGCGGGCAGGCCGCCGCGGCGCGTGCCGGGGCTCAGTGCTGGGTCCAGCCGGTGTAGCTGGCGACGTTGGCCTTGGTCACGGCCGGGGTCGGCAGCAGGACCTGGCTCTTGGCCGGGCGCTTGCCGTTGAGGATGTCGTAGCCGATCTGCACCGCCATGGTGGCCATGGTGTACGGGTTCTGCGCGGCCGAAACGGCGAACAGGCTCTTCTTGTCCTTGAGTGCCTTCTCGGCGTCCGGGGCGCCGTCCACGGCGGCGATCAGCTTCACGTCGCTGCGGCCGGCCTGTTTCACCGCCAGCTCGGCGCCGATGCCGGTCGGGTCGTTGATGGCGAACACGGCGTCGATCTTCTTGTGCGCGGTCAGCAGGTTGGCCATGGTTTCCATGCCGCCGTCGCGGCTGCCGTGGGCGTCCTGGTTGTCCGACAGCAGCTTGATGCCCGGGTAGTTGCCGAGCACCTTCTTGCAGCCGGCCACGCGCGCGCTGACGGCGGTCACCGGCGGGCCGTTGACGATCACCACGTTGCCCTTGCCGCCCAGCTGTTGCGCCATGAACTTGCAGGATTCCGCGCCGGCCATGGCGTTGTCGGACATCACCGTGGCGTCGGCGCCGACCCCGCCCACCTCCACCGCTACCACGGCGATGCCGGCGGCGCGGGCCTTCTTCAGCACCGGCTCGATGCCCATGGGGTCGGAGGCGTTGACCAGGATCACGTCCACCTTGTTGGCGATGAAGTTCTCGATCTGGCCGACCTGGGTGTTGAGGTCGTACTTGCTGGAAACGGTGGTGACCTTGACGCCGGGGCCGCCGATCTTCTTGGCGGCATCCTCGGCACCCTTGCCGATGGCGACGAAGAACGGGTTGGCGAGGTCGCCCACGGCGACGCCGACCGATTTCAGCGGACGGGCGGCGAAGGAGGGGGCGGCGAGGCCGGCCAGTACGGCGGCGGTCAGGACGGTGTAGCGAAGGTTCATGGTGTGTCTCCGTGTCGTGTGTTGTGTGTGGTGCTACAGCTGAACGTACTTTTGCTACAAGGTGATGGCGTCAGCGCGCCGCGTGGTTGGCGCGTCGGCTGGGTTTTTTGGGCGAAGCTCACCCCCTGGCGCCCGCGTGGGTGCCATGTCGATGCGAAATCAATGTAGTTTGACTACAACGTTGGCCGAAAAAAAAGGCCGCAGCCAAGTCCCGCCACCCGCGGCCCGGCTGGGCCGGGTCGGGAGGGCGGGGCGGTCGAGTTGACCGGGTCAGGCTTGCAGCGGTTTTTTCAGCAGGCGCAGCAGTACCGCGGTGGTGACGGTGCCGGCCACCAGCGCCACCAGGTACATGCCCAGGTGGCTCACGGCGTTGGGGATCGGCAGCACGAAGATGCCGCCGTGCGGGACCTTGAGCTCGGCGCCGGAGGACATCGAGATCGCCCCGGTCAGGGCCGAGCCGGCGATCAGGGCCGGGATCACGCGCAGCGGGTCGCGCGCCGCGAACGGGATGGCGCCTTCGGTGATGAAGGAGATGCCGAGCACGCCGGCGGCCTTGCCGGCTTCGTGTTCGTCGGCGGTGAAGCGGTCACGGAACAGCATGGTGGCCAGCGCGATGCCCAGCGGCGGGGTCATGCCGGCGGCCATCACCGCGGCCATCGGGGTGTACACCTGGCTCGCGATCAGGCCGGTGCTGAAGGCGTAGGCCGCCTTGTTGAGCGGGCCGCCCATGTCGAACGCCATCATCGCGCCCAGCAGTGCGCCCAGCAGCAGCGCGCTGCTGCCCTGCATGCCCTTGAGCCACTCGGTGAGCACGGCGAGAGCGGACGCCACCGGGTTGCCCACCACGTAGATCATCAGCAGGCCGACCAAGAGCGAGCCCAGCACCGGCAGGATCAGCACCGGCTTGAGGCCGTCGAGGTTGCGGCCGAGCTTGATGTGGCGGTTGAGCCAGTCGGTGCCGTAGCCGGCGATGAAGCCGGCGATGATGCCGCCGAGGAAGCCCGAACCGAGGCTCGCGGCCAGCATGCCGCCCACCATGCCTGGGGTGATGCCGGGGCGGTCGGCGATGGAGTAGGAGATGTAGCCCGCCAGCGCCGGCACCATCAGCGCGAACGCCGACTTGGCGCCGATCTGGAACAAGGCCCAGGCCAGCGTGCCCTTGTGGGCATCGTCGAAGGCGTAGATGCCGCCCAGTGCGAAGGCGATGGCGATCAGGATGCCGCCCGCCACCACGAACGGCAGCATGAACGATACCCCGGTCATCAGGTGCTTGTAGGCGCCGGTGCGCTGGGCCTTGGCGGCCTCGGCCGGCGCGGCCTGGGCGGTGCTGCCGGCGGCCTTGGCCGAGGCGTGCTCGGTGGCCTCGGCGATGGCGCGCTTCACCAGCGCGGCGCCGTCGTGGATGGCGGCCTTGGTGCTGCTCTGGAACAGGCGCTTGCCGGCGAAGCGGCTGGTGTCGACCTGGGTGTCGGCGGCGATGATGACGAGGTCGGCGCGGCGGATCTCGTCCTCGCTCAGGGTGTTCTGCGCCCCGACCGAGCCCTGGGTCTCGACCTTGACGTGGTGGCCCAGCTGTTTCGCCCCCTGGGTTAGGCCCTCGGCCGCCATGAAGGTGTGGGCGATGCCGGTGGGGCAGGAGGTGATGGCGACGATCTCGAGCGCGGCGCTGGCGGCTTGCGCGGGGGCGGCCGGCTCGGTGCGTTGCGGCGCGGCGGAATCCTGCAGCGCGCTGGCGATGACGCCGTCGGCGTCGGCCAGCACCGCTTCCAGCGTGGCGACGTGGCAGCCGCGCAGGGCGAAGCGCTCGGACTCGGCTTCGCCTTCGCCGACCAGCACGATGGCGTCGGCGCGCTGGATCAGTTCGTCGGATAGGCGCGCCTGCACGCCGTGCGTGCTGCGCGTTTCCACTTCGATGCGGTGGCCCAGACGCTCGGCGCCGTGGCGCAGCGCCTCGCCGGCGAGCAGGGTGTGGGTGGTGCGTTCGGGGCAGGATACCACTGCCAGTAGGTGTGCCATCTGTGTCTCCTCCATCTCGGGGCGTTGTAGCCCGCGTAGTTATCGTGCTGCCGTGTAATCGGGTGGGGCTAGGCCACCAGTTGCGCCAGATCGACGCGGGCCGCCAGCGCTTCCACCTCGGCGGTGGCCGGCAGGTGCGGGCCGACCTGCGCCAGCTTGCCGGCGGCAAACGCCACCGCCAGTCGCGCGGCGTCCGGGGCGCTGCGTCCGCCGTAGCGGGCGGCGATCAGGCCGGCCACCAGCGCGTCGCCGGCGCCCACGGTACTGGTCAGCGCCACCTTGGGCGGGCGGGCCAGCCAGACGCCCTCGCTGCCGGCGAACAGCGCGCCGTCCTCGCCCAGCGACACCACCACTTCGGCGATGCCGCGCGCGCGCAGCCGGGCCACCTCGTCGCTCACCTCGTCCAGCGTCGCCAGCTCGCGGCCGACCAGCTGTTCCAGTTCGTGGCGGTTGGGCTTGATGCAGGCGGGCAGGGTGGCCACGCCGTCGGCCAGCGCCGCGGCCAGCGCGGCGCCGCTGCTGTCGAGCACCACGTGCGCGCCGTACTGGCGCAGGCGGCCGATCAGCACGGCGTAGCAGTCGTCGCCCAGCCCGGCGGGCAGGCTGCCCGCCAGCACGAAGCAGCGCCCCGGTTCGGCCAGGTCGTCGAGCTGCTGCAGCAGCGCCTCGAAGGTGGCGCGCGCCACCGGCTCGGCCGGCAGGTTGACGTCGGTGGTGCTGCGGTCCGAGCCGTCCACCAGCTTGATGTTGACGCGGGTGGCGCCGTCGTGACGAACGAAGCGGTCGTTGATGCCCTTGTCGGCGAACAGCTGCTCGAACGCGGTGGCGTTGTCGCGGCCGAGAATGCCGGTGGCGATCACCGGAATCGCCCAGTCGGCCAGGCAGCTGGCGACGTTCACGCCCTTGCCGCCGGCGTTGATCTGCGACGAGCGCGCCACGTTGACCGCGCCCGGCTGGAGCTGGTCGAGCATCACTGTCTGGTCGATCGCCGGGTTGAGCGTGACGGTGACGATGGGGCGGGTCATGCCGCGTCTCCTTCCAGCGCGCGCACGTCGGCGGCGCTGTCGCACTCGAGGGCCTGGCGCGCCAGTTCCAGCAGCGTGCTGTGGGTGGCGGCGCGCAGGCGCGCCTTGACCGCCGGGATGTCGCGCGGGCTCATCGACAGTTCGTGCACGCCGATGCCGGTGAGGATGGCGGCGCCGAGCGGGTCGCCGGCCAGGCCGCCGCACACGCCGACCCACACCTGGTGGCGGCGCGCGCCGTCCACGGTCTGCTGGATCAGGCGCAGCACGGCCGGGTGCAGGCTGTCGGCCTCGCGCGCCAGTTCCGGGTGCTGACGGTCGATCGCCAGCACGTATTGGGTGAGGTCGTTGGTGCCGATGGAGAAGAAATCGACGTGTTCGGCCAACCTGTCGGCCATGGTCGCCACCGCCGGCACTTCCACCATGATGCCGAGCGGCACCTGCGGCGCGTTCAGCTCCTGGCGGATGCGCTCGCAGTGGGCGCGCAGCGTGCGCACTTCGTCCAGCGAGGTCACCATCGGGAACATGATCGACATCGGGCCGTGCGCCGCGGCGCGGTACAGCGCGCGCAGCTGCGGCTCCAAGAGGTCGGCGCGGCGCAGTTGCAGGCGCGCGCCGCGCACGCCGAGGAACGGGTTCTCCTCGCGCGGCAGGTCGAGGTAGGGCACCTGCTTGTCGCCGCCGATGTCGAGGGCGCGGATGATCAGGGTACGGCCCTGCAGTGCCTCGATCATGGCGCGGTAGGTGGTGTATTGCTCTTCCTCGTCCGGCGCGCTATCGCGCTCCAGGAACAGGAATTCGGTGCGCATCAGCCCGACGCCCTCGGCGCCGGCGGTGAGCGCCTCGGCCACTTTTTCCGGGCGGTTGACGTTGGCGGCAATCTCGACGCGGTGGCCGTCGCGGGTCTGCGCCGGCAGCGCGCGGTCGGCGGCCTGGCGCGCGTCGCGCTCCTGCTGCTCGGCCAGCCAGCGCCGCGCCGAGGCCAGGTCTTCGGCGGACGGGTCGAGGTAGAGCCGGCCGCCGTGGCCGTCGAGGATCACGGTGGTGCCGTCCGGCACGTCGAGCAGCGCGGCGCCGCCGGCCACCAGCGCCGGCAGGCCCAGGGTGCGCGCCAGGATCGCGGTGTGCGAGGTCGGGCCGCCCTGCGCGGTGCACAGGCCGAGGGTGCGCGTCACGTCCAGCGTGGCGGTGTCGGACGGTGCCAGGTCGGCGGCGATCAGGATGGTCTCGCCGTTGCCGTTGACGCCGTTGCTGCCGGTATCGGCGCTGGGGTCGAGCTTGGCCAGCACGCGGCGGCCGACGTCGCGCAGGTCGGCGGCGCGCGCCGCCAACAGCGGGCTGCCCAGCGCCGCCAGTTTGCCGGCCTGCTGTTCCACCGCCTGATGCCAGGCCCAGGCCACGCCGTGCTGCTGCACCATGAAGCGGCAGGTCAGCGTGATCAGCTCGCTATCGTTGAGCAGTTCGGCCTGGGCGCGGAAGATGCCGGCCTCGGCGGTGCCGAGACGGCGCGCGGTGTCGACCGCCAGCTCTTCCAGTTCGTCGCGGGTGGCGACGAGCGCGGCTTCCAGCTCGGCGCCGCCGTCGATCAGTTGGCCCGGGCGGTCTTTCACGTCGACGGCGTGCGCGCGCAATTGACGCGTGGTGCCGATGGCGAGCCCCGGGCTCGCGCTGATGCCGCCGATCGAGGGCAGCGCGCCGGCCGGCGCCCAGCCCTGGCGGTTGGCATTCTTCTGTTTCAGCGCGGCGGCGGCGGCGTCGGCCTGCTCCTGCGCGGTGATGCGCGTCATCACGTCGCGCAGCGTGGCCAGCGCCTGCTCGGCTTCCGGGCCGGAGGCCGACACGTGCAGCTCGTGGCCGTGCTGCAGGCCGAGCTGCAACAGCCCGATCAGGTTCTTGCAATCGGCGCTTTCCTGGTGATTGCGCACCAGTACGTCGGCGTCGAAGCGGCGCGCGGTTTCCACCCACAGCGTGGCGGGGCGGGCGTGCAGGCCGTTGGGGTATTCCATGGTCCAGCTGAAGTGGTGCTCGTGGTCGGCCACCGTGGCCACGGCCGCTTCGGCCACCACGGCATCCTCGCCGAGCGCCGCCAGCAGCGGCGCCGGGTCGTTGGTGCCGAACAGTGTTTGCAGCTGTTTTTCGTCCTGCAGCAGGCGGGTGAGGCGGCGCAGCAGGGTGATGTGTTCGTCCGACTGGGCGGCGATGGCCACCACCAGGTGCACGCGCTGTCCCGGGTTCCATTCCAGGCCGCCCGGAATCTGCAGCACCGCCACGCCGGTGTGGCGGATCAGGTAGCGGTCTTCGATCATGCCGTGCGGAATGGCGACGCCATGGCCGAGGAAGGTGTTGGCGACGGTTTCACGGCGCAGCAGGCTGTCGATGTAGGCCGGGTCGATATAGCCGGCCGACGCCAGCAAATGCCCTGCCTCGGCGATGGCGCCATTCTTGTCGGCCGGGCTCGCTCCGAGCCGGACCAGTTCGGCCGGAATCAGCGGTAGTGGCATGGTGTCTCCTCACTCTTTGCCTGAAACCTGTCCAGGGGGCTGCGGCACGGGCTTACCCGGGGGGAGCCGACAGCGGCAGGTTCATCATTGATGTGTAGCAATTGAAATCGATTACATTTTGGCTGTCAATCGTCTTATGTCAACAATCGATGGCGAAATCCATGGCTGTGGCCATTTTTGAGACAACCATGGCAAGACAAGGAGCTTGCGTAGTGACGCGATTTCAGCGAGGATCAGGCGCAATACAGGAAATCGATATCAGGACACCATGAGCGCCAAAATCAAGGATGTCGCCGCCGCCGCCGGCGTCTCCGTCGCCACCGTCTCGCGGGCATTGGGCAGCGGGCCGGTCAGCGCGGCCCTGCGCCAGCGCGTCGAAGAGGCCGCCAAGCAGCTGGGCTACCGGCCCAACCTGTCGGCGCGCCGCCTGCGTTCGCAGCACACCCAGACCGTCGGCCTGATCGTGTCGGATATCCGCAACCCGTTCTTCACCGCCGTCAGCCGCGCGGTCGAGGACGCCGCCTACCAGGCCGGCATGCGGGTGATCCTGTGCAACACCGACGAGAACGCCGACAAGGAAGCGATGTACCTGCGGCTGATGGAGGAGGAGCGCGTCAGCGGCGTGATCTTCTCGCCGACGCGCGACACCGCGCGCCGCCTGCGCCCCGACGCCTACGATTTCCCGGTGGTGATGATCGACCGCGCCGGGCCGGCCGGGCAGGCCGACGCCGTGGTGCTGGACAACCGGCTGGCGGCACGGCAGCTGGTGGAGCACCTGGTGGCGCAGGGTTATCGCCATCTCGGCGGCCTGTTCGGCAATACCAGCAGCACCGGCGCCGAGCGCCACGCCGGTTTCGAGGCGGCGCTGGCGGCGCACGGCCTGGCCGGGGAGGGGCGCTTCATCGCACCCACCGCCGAGGCGGCCGAGGCGGTGGTGACGCAATGGTTGGCCGAAGAGCAGCGCCCCGACGCGCTGATCGCCAGCAACGGCCTGTTGCTGCTGGGGGCGCTGCGTGCGCTGCAGCGCGCCGGGTTGTCCGCCCCCCACGACCTGGCCCTGGCGGGCTTCGACAACGAAGTGTGGACCGGCCTGGTCGGCAACGGCCTGACCGTGATCGAGCAGCCGGTGTACGAAATCGGCCGCACCGCGATGGAGATGCTGCTGAGCCGGCTCGACGACCCCGGGCTCAGCATCCGCAGCGTGGTGCTGGCCGGCCGCCTGCTGGTGCGCGGTTCCACCAGCCCGCACCTTTCCGCCTAGCGCCGCCACGGCGTCTTCGGCCAACCTTGAACCCCCGCGGGAACCGGTTTCCCGCGGGGGTTCCGTCTGTTCGGGACGCGAAAGGCGGCGTCCCTTCACTTCGGCTTGACGTGATTCACCACCGCAGCCTCATGGCCGAAGAACACGCCGCGCGTCGAGAAGGTGTAGTTCGCCTCCGCCTGCATCAGCCCCACCAGCACCAGCAGGCACAGGGGGGGAATCAGGATGGCGTAGACCAGCGCCAGCCGCTCCCAGCGCAGGTGCATGAAGACGCTGACGATCAGCCCCGCCTTCAGCAGCATGAACGCCACGATCAGGAACCAGCGCAACAAGCCCTGGAGATGGAAGTAGTCGACCAGGTAGGACAGGGTGCTGAGTACGAACAGCAGGCCCCATACCTTCAGATACAGGCCGATCGGGTGTTGCTGGCCGGAGGTATGTTCCATGGCGTCACCTCACCACAGGTAGAAGAAGGCGAAGATGAAGACCCACACCAGGTCGACGAAGTGCCAGTACAGCCCGGCGATTTCCACGATCTGGTAGTTGCCGCTCTTCTCGTAACGCCCGCCCAGCACCTTGAGCGCGACGGTGGCCAGATAGATCACCCCGGCGCTGACGTGCAGGCCGTGAAAGCCGGTGATCATGAAGAAGGTCGAGCCGAACTGCGGCGCGCCCAGCGGGTTGCTCCACGGTCGCACCCCTTCCTCGACGATCAGGTGGGTCCATTCGAAGGCCTGCAAGCCGACGAAGCACGCGCCCAGCGCTGCCGTGGCCAGCATCAGCGCCGCGCATTTCACGCGCTCGCGGCGGTAGGCGAAGTTGACCGCCATCGCCATGGTGCCGCTGCTGCTGATCAGGATGAAGGTCATGATGGCGATCAGGATCAGCGGCACCGCCGTGCCGCCGATGGTGAGCGCGAACACCTCGCTGGGATTGGGCCAGGGAACGGTGGTGGATATCCGCACCGTCATGTAGCCGGTCAGGAAGCCGCCGAAGATGAAGGTGTCGCTGAGCAGGAACACCCACATCATCGCCTTGCCCCAGGGCACCTTGAAGGCTTCGCGGTCGCCCGACCAATCGACCACCACCCCCTGCCAGCCGGCAGCGGGTGTGAGCGGGGGCTCGGGAGGGGATGATTTGCGCTGTGCCATGATGGCCTACCTCGCAAAAAGAACAGTCTCGGCCCGACCCGGATGGCGGGTAAGGTCACGTCCCCCTTGTTGTCATGCCGGCACGCCGGCAGCGTGCCCGCGCACGGCGGGCTTCAGGCGCTGCTGCAGATGGCCAGGATGGTGGCGGGCGGCACGATGAACAGCAGCCCGAGCAGCACCAGCCACAACGCCAGCAGAAAGTGCCAGTAGCGGGCGCACAGTTCGACGGCCAGCAGCCCGTCCGCCGTCACGCCGTTGTGTCCCACCCGTCTTATCGTCATGCCCCAGGCGACCAGCCCGCCGATCAGGTGCACGCCGTGCAATCCGCTCAGCAGGTAGAAGAAGCTGCTGGCCGGGCCGCTGGCGATGACGTAGTCGAGCGCGGTCAGTTGCCGCCACAGCCACAACTGGCCGGCGAGAAAAGCCAACGCCAGCACGCCGCCCAGGAACAGCCCGCCCCTCATGCCGGCGCGCCGGCATGAGGGGC
>NZ_JBYSWM010000006.1:81595-166468 GCF_058781125.1 Pseudogulbenkiania sp. FW507-F1
CGCCGCGTGCTGGTGCTGGCCACCCCCGGCCACCTGGGCCCACTGCAGGGCCGCGCTGCTCAAGAGCAGCAGCGCAGTGTTCAGCCACACCGTCGGCAGAGTCGGCAGCCGCTGCCAATCCGCGTAGCCCATGCGCACGATGTAGGCGTGCAGAAACTGGGCGAACAGCACCGTTACCACGCCCATGAACACCCACAATGCCGGCTTGCCCGCGCTCGGCATGCCGTCCCGTGCCCCGCCCGCATCGTGGCGGGCGCTCTGCGCTAGGCTCATGTCTTTTTCCTCCCGCGCCTGGGCGCCGCCGCTTTGACCTCTGTCTGGTCGTGGTCATCGCCGCCGCCCGCCACCGCGCTGTTCTGCGGCACGAAATCCTGCGCCATGCCCGGCACGCTGTAATCATAGGCCCAGCGGTGCACCTCCGGCTGCTCCGCGCCCCAGTTGCCATGCCCCGGCGGCGTCTCCGGGGTCTGCCATTCCAGCGTGGTGGCGCGCCACGGGTTGCTCCCCGCCGGCCGCCCGCGGAACGTGCTGTGGACCAGGTTATAGAGGAACACCAGTTGGGTGACGCCCACGATCAGCGCCGCCACCGTGATGAAGGCGTTGAGTTGCTGGGCCGAAGCCGGAATGAAGGCGTAGTTGTCGTAGGCGTAATAGCGGCGCGGCATGCCCAGGATGCCCAGGTAGTGCATCGGGAAGTAGATGGCGTAGGTGCCGAGGAAGGTCACCCAGAAGTGGAGCTTGCCCAGGGTCTCGTTCATCAGCCGCCCGGTCACCTTGGGAAACCAGTGGTAGAGGCCGCCGAAGATCACCAGGATCGGCGACACCCCCATCACCATGTGAAAGTGGGCGACCACGAAATAGGTGTTCGAGAGCGGGATGTCGACGCTGACGTTACCGAGGAACAGCCCGGTCAGGCCGCCGATCAGGAAGGTGCTGATGAAGCCGATGGCGAACAGCATCGGCACCGAGAGGTGGATATCGCTGTGCCACAGCGTCAGCACCCAGTTGTAGACCTTGATCGCGGTGGGCACCGCGATGATCAGCGTGGTGGTGGCAAAGAAGAAGCCGAAGTAGGGGTTCATGCCGCTGACGAACATATGGTGCGCCCATACCACGAAGCTCAGCGCCCCGATCATCACGATCGCCCACACCATCATGCGGTAGCCGAAGATCTTCTTGCGGGAATGGGTGCTGATCAGGTCCGAGACGATGCCGAAGGCGGGCAGGGCCACGATGTACACCTCGGGGTGGCCGAAGAACCAGAACAGGTGCTGGAACAGGATCGGGCTGCCGCCCTTGTAGCTCAGCGCCTGCCCCATCGACACGATGGCCGGCATGAAGAAGCTGGTGCCGAGCACCTTGTCGAACAGCAGCATCACGCCGCTGACGAACAGCGACGGAAACGCCAGCAAGGCCATGATGGTGGCGACGAAAATGCCCCACACCGTCAGCGGCATGCGCATCAGCGTCATGCCCCGGGTGCGCGCCTGCAGCACCGTGATCACGTAGTTCAGCCCGCCCATGGTGGCGGCCACGATGAAGATCAACAGCGAGACCAGCATCAGGATGATGCCCCAGTCCGAACCCGGCGTGCCGGGCAGGATCGATTGCGGCGGGTACAGCGTCCAGCCCGCGCCGGTGGGGCCGCCGGGCACGAAAAAGCTCGCCATCAGCACCAGCACCGCCAGCAGGTAGACCCAGTAGCTCAGCATGTTGAGCAGCGGAAACACCATGTCGCGCGCGCCCACCATCAGCGGAATCAGGTAATTGCCGAAGCCGCCGAGAAACAGCGCGGTAAGCAGGTAGACCACCATGATCATGCCGTGCAGGGTGACGTACTGGTAGTAGTGGTTGGCGTCGATGAAGGCGAAACGGCCCGGAAAGCCCAGTTGCAGCCGCATCAGGTTGGACAGCACCAGGGCCACCATCCCGACGGCGATCGCGGTGAGCGTGTACTGCACCGCGATCACCTTGTGATCCTGGCTCCACACGTAGCGGGTCCAGAAACTGTGCGGTTCGTGATGCTGCTCGGCTGAGGAATACGCCATCACACCCTCCTGCTGTCAATCTTCGGTCCGGGCCCGCTCAGGGCGTCCCGGCTTGCGCCACGGTCTTGTCCGACAGGGTCTTCATGTAGGCGATCAGCGCGGCGAGCTCCGGGTCGCTCAGGCTGAACGGGGGCATGATCGCCGGATAACCGTGCACGATCTTGGCGTTCGGTGTGCGGATCGACTCGGCGATATAGGCAGGGTCGACCTGCACGGTACTGCCGTCGGCCAGGGTCTCGGTCTTGCCGTACAGGCCTTTCCAGCTCGGGCCGACGCGGGCGCTGCCGTCGGCGCTGTGGCAGGCCACGCAACCCCGGCTTTGCGCCAGCAGCTTGCCCTGCGCCGGCAGGGCGGCACCGGTCGCCGCCGCGACCGGCGTGCGCGGGGCGCCATGGGCAAAGGTCGACTGCCGGCCAAGCCAGGCCTGAAAAGCCGCGGGCTCTTCCACCACCACGTAACCACGCATGTTGAAATGGCCCACGCCGCACAGCTGCGCGCAGAGAATCTCGAAGCGGCCGGTCCGGGTCGGGGTAAACCAGAAATGGGTCACCATGCCGGGGACCAGGTTCATGCGCGCGCGGAAGGGCGGCACGTAGAAGTCGTGCAAGACGTCCTGGGAGCGCAGCAGAACCTTGATCGGCTTGCCGACGGGCAGGTGGACCTCCGAGTTGAGGATCAGGACGTCATCCTGGCCGCGAGGGTCGTTGGGGGCCAGTCCGAGCGGATTCTCCGCGCTCACAAAGCGGCTATCCGTGACCCCCAGCCGGCCATCCCGGCCGGGGAAGCGGAAGCGCCACTGCCACTGCTGGCCCACCGCCTCGAACACCAGGGAATCTGCGGGGGGATCGATATAGGCGGCGTAGACGAACAGGCCAGGGGCCAGCATGGCGATGATGCCTACTGCGGTCAGGCCGGTCAGCCAGCCTTCCAGCTTCTTGTTTTCCGGATCGTGGGCGGCGCGGTGGCCGTCGCGCTGGCGGAAGCGGATCAGGCAATAGGCGATGAACAGATTGATGGCGATGAAAAACGCCCCGGTGATGGCGAGGGTGATCATCAGCGTGGTGTCGATCTGTCCCCAGTTGGAGGCCAGCGGCGTGAGCCACCACGGACTCAGGAAGTGAAACAGGACGGCAGCGGCGACCAGCGCCATCAAGACGATTGCGAGTGCCATAGGGTATCGGTCCTGCGTAGTTCTCCTCGCGGAACACCCCGGTCCGGCATGAGGGACGACAGTCACGGGCCGCAGGCTCCAGCGGCGCAGGGCGGGTGAGTGGCCGGCCGGCTTCATCGCGCCAGGCAAGCGTGCCGGATCGACGACATCTCCCGGCCTGGCACAGCAGTCGATGCAGCGGACCCCGCGGCGCCTGACCGTTGCCCCGTGTTCGACAGGGCCTGACCAGGCGTGCTCGGGTCCGCCATTCCAGTGGTTTCAACTTAGCACATTGTGGGCAAAGGGCACGGTGGCGATCGGTGAGCCGAGCGTGGCGCGGTGGGGCGGCCACGGCGATGCGGGATTGAGAGTGGGCGGGTTTGGGTCTATAAAATGACTTCAAGGTAGTGATTTTCAATCGCAATCCGGGAGGTGGCGCCATGCGCAAACGGATTTATTACCTTATTCCCGACTTGGCCAATGCCCAGCGCCTGATGAACGACTTGCTGCTGGCGCGCATCGAGGAAAAGCACATCCATTTTCTCGCCAAGGAAGGCGTCGATCTGTCCAGTCTCCACCGTGCCAACCTGTTCCAGGAATCGGACATCGTTCACAGCGCGGAGATGGGCTTGATCATCGGTGGGGCCACCGGCTTGATTTCGGGACTGGTGGCCGCCTTGTTCATCCTGGCCGACACCGGCCTGCCGTGGGGCGGCGTGGTGCTGGTGACCTTCCTGATCGGCGCCGTGTTCGGGCCTTGGGCGGCGAGCATGATCGGCTGTTCGGTGCCCAACAGCCGGCTCAAGCCGTTCCGCGAGGCCATCGACCGTGGCCAGATTCTGCTGATGGTGGATGTGCGGGTGGCCGAGGTCGAGGATATCGAGAACCTGCTGCGGAAAATTCATCCGGAAGCCCATCTGGAAGGTGTCGAACCGACGATTCCGGCCTTCCCCTGAGCCTCGTTTTGCCGCAGCCAGCGTCAGGCGGCCGGCGGGAGGCGTGTCGTCAAAACAAACGGCGGGAGCGCGAGGCCCCGCCGTTGTCACGTCATTCTGGCCGCCCGCTTGGGAGATCGTACCCGCGGCTAGCGTATCACCACTTGTAGATCACCGTGGCCGTCACGTTGCGTTTTTCGCCGTCGCAGCAGGCGCAGCGTCTGGGCAGGGCGTGATGTCCGCGCAGCGATGAGCCTGTCTCGCCGTGGCGGTGCTGCGGTGGTGGTCAAGGTTGGCCGAAGCCCTGGTCACGGCGCGGCATCGATCTGCGCCAGCGCGTGGCCGATCGACCCCGCGTCGTCCGGCCTGACCAGCCGCGCCACTTCCTGGCCGTCGCGCAGGAAGACCAGCGTCGGCCACAACTTCACCCCGAACGAGCGCCCCAGCCGCCGCCCCCTGCCATCCTCGATCTTGATGTGGCACACGCCCGGATGGGGGGAGAGCGCGGCGGCGATCAATGCTTGCGCGGCCTGGCAGTGGCCGCACCACGGCGCGCCGAATTCGAGCAGGACCGGGCCGGTCATCGCGTCGATCTCGGCGCGTGACGGTTCGCTGTCGGCATAGCGGGTGTTCATGACCATGTTCTTTCCTTAGAACCTGTTTTACGATCTGCTGCGCGTCGGCATACGGCGTTAAAACCGTCTTCGGCATGCTCATTTACCGCTTGTAAACTCGGCGTCCTCAGCCTTTTTCGCCTTGTCTCGCTCTAGCTCGCGAGAACGTAAACAGGCTCTTACGACAGACCCTGCTAGGAGCGGCGGGCGATGCCGTGCGCCTCCACCTCCACCAGCAGGTCGCTGCGGCAGACGTCGGCCTGCACAAACACGGCCCGGATATCCCGGCCGATCAGTTGCTCCAGCGTGGCGCGCACCTTGGGGTAGTCGGCAGCGTGGCGGATATAAACTCGGTAGTCCAGCCCGGCCAGTGTGTAGCCAGCGGCCGGCGCCAGCTGCCTGGCCTGCTCGACCAGCACGGCGATATTGGCCACGGTTTCCCGGGTCTGCGCCACCACATCGTCGATGTGCACGGTGCCATGACCGACGATGCTGGCAGTGCCGGAAATGAACAGGATATCGTGCCGGCCGCTGTTGGCGATGGCGGCACGGGTAAAGGTGGGACTGCGTGGCCCGTATTGCCGTGGATACTCGAAAGCGCTGATCTGGCGCGGATTCTCGATGCCGCGCGCGGCCTGGCGCGCCGCCAGGAAGGCAATGCTCAGCGGGCCCTCGGCCACGCCCAGCGCGCAGGCGGCAGGGCTGCTGTTCACCGGCCGCGCGAAGTCGGCAAATGCCTGGTGACGGCCGATGTTGAACTGCCGGTAGCGTTCCAGTCCGTGTTCCATCTCATTGATGCGCGGCACGTAGTTCCACACCCGCCACAGGTGCGGGAAGCCTTCGGCCTCCAGCAGCGAGAACAGCTGGCGGTAGGCTTTTTCCGCGGCCAACTGCAAGGCGGTGCCGGTGTCGCTGCCATGGCCCTCTTCCAGTTCGATCACGCCGTAGAGCAGGTCCTCGTTGGCGCTGAAGCGGGTGTCCTGGAGGCGGCCGCGGCGACAGGGTGTCGCACTGTGCCAGTATTCGTGCAGTTGTTGCATGCCGCCCAGCAGAGGCATGCGTACCCGCTGTACCGGCCAGGGCAGGGTTGGCGCTGGATGATGCAGGCTGCTCATACCCAGGATACCGGCGTCCGCGGGGAGCGGCTGCCCGCCGCAGGCGGAAGGATCACACTGGAAAAACTGTAAGCTGGTGTCTGGACTCATGATGCGGATGTTTCGGCTGCAACGGCGAAATGGTGAATGGGGTAGGGTGGGCGGCTCAACGCGGCGGCGGCAGGCTGCCGCCTCGGGCATGGGCCTTCAGGCCGCTCAGCCAGGCCGTGCCCAGCCCCAGCAACGTGCCGGCCAGCACGTCGAGCGCCACATGCTGCTTGACCGCCATGGTGGAATAGGCGATGGCCACGCACCAAACGATATTGAGCCATTCGAGGCCGCGGCCCAGCCGCAGCAGCCGGATGCGCCAGTGCAGCCAGAGGGCGGAAAAGACGGCGGTGGCCACGTGCAGCGAAGGAAAGGCATTGCCCGCGGTGTCGACATTTTTCAGAAAGGCGACGCCGGGATACTGCTTCCAGTCGATATCGGCCGGCGCGATGGCGTTGGGCCAGAAATAGAATACCGTCAGCCCCAAGAGGCAGGGCAGGGCAACCCGAAAACCGTACTCGACAATTTCACGCCGGCTCAGCATCAACACCGCCGGCAGGGAAACATAGGCCCACAGCGACAGGTAAATCGGCAATGCCCATGGCTGGAAGCCGAGCAACTGGTCCAGCGGCGTGGCGGGAATGATGGTGACCGCGGAGGCCGGGTGCCGCAACAGGTACACATAGCCGACAAAAAATACCGAGGTGAAGCCCATGGTGCCGAACATCTTGAACCAGAAGTGGGCCAGAATGGTGGCCATGATCCCGGTCTGGCCAGGGGGCTTGCTGATCACTCCCTTGTTCAAAACGGCTCCTTGGAAAATGGTGTCCGGGCGGGGGCGGTGGTATGCCGATGGGAATATTTGTTATACTCCGCGATTGGATTTTCCGCGTGCGCGCGCAGACTTTAGCTGGTGTCGAAAAGACATGTTGAAGGGTTATACCCATGACATGTTTCAATCGGCAGGGCGATGATACCGAAACTGCGTGACGTTGGCGATTGTCAGCATTTCCTTTAAACAAGACCCTATTTATTTCAAATTATGGAACAAGCTACTGCACCGGATCTGGCTCTGGAACGTGAAATCGCCGGGCATATCGTTACCGCGCTAAACTTTGATATCGCACCCGAAGACATCGTTCCTGAGGCGCCGCTGTACGGTGACGCGCTGGGGATCGACTCCATCGACATCCTGGAAATCGCACTGGTGATGTCCAAGCAGTACGGTGTGCAGATGAAAGCTGACAGCGAAGACAACTCCACCATTTTTGCCTCCCTGCGCGCGCTGGCGTCCTATATCCGCGAGCACCGCAGCAAATGACCGGGCTATGGCGCACCGTGCGCCTGGTGTTGCTGGCCCTGGTGGCCGGGGCCTACCTGGTATTTGATTACCTGGCCTCGTCCTCCAGCCAGCCGCCGCTGTACGCAGTGCTGATCGGTGCCACCCCGCTGACTCTCGGGGTGATTGTCGCCTGCTGGAATTCGGCCTTTCGCCTGCCTGCCATGCTGCTGTGCACGGGCGTGCTGCTGGCCGTTGCCCTGAATCTCGATCGCCTGTTGTCGCACGCCGCCTGGCTCTACTTCTTTCAGCACGCCGGCATCATGACCAGCCTCGGCATCATGTTCGGCAGCACCCTGGGCAGCCACGAGGGCGCCCTGTGCTCGCGCATTGCCCGCTTTGCCAGCGCCGAGCCGCTGGATGCGCGCTACCTGCGCTACACCTGGAAAGTCACCCTGGCCTGGACTCTGTACTTTGCGGCCAGTGCCGGCATCTCGCTGCTGCTGTTCGCGTTTGCCGAGCTCGCCACCTGGGCGCTGTTCGCCTCGCTGTTCACCCCGCTGTCGCTAGGGCTGATGTTCGGCGGCGAATACCTGGTCCGCCTGCGCGCGCTGCCGGGGCAGCCACACTTCAGCATCGCCCAGACCATCCAGTCCTATCGCAAATACACACAATGCCGGGACGCCGCTGAATAGTCCCGAACTGCCGACCTTGATCCTTTCCGTTCCATGAGCCTGATTCCGCTGCTTCCCGATGCCGACCGCCATGCCGCTTTTACCTTTCGCCAGGGCAAGGCGATTGACCGGGAGATTTTCCACGCCCACGTGATGGCGCTGGCTGCCGCGCTGCCGGAAGGGCAGCGGGTGACCAACCTGTGTTCCGACCGCTACTGGTTCGCCGTGGCGCTGTTTGCCGCCATCGCCCGCGGCATGCTCACCGTGCTGCCCAATTCGGCCGCGCCCGAGCATATCGCCATGGTGGCGGCCGAGCAGCCGGGCCTCCTGGTGCTGGGCGACCAGGCCGCCTGCCCGGTGGAGGGCCTGCCGTATTTCCGGGTGGATGTCCTGCCGCAACCGGCGCCGCCTGCCGCGACCGAGATGCCGCTGGTTCCCTTCGACCAGCGTATCGCCTGCATGTACACCTCCGGCTCCACCGGCACGCCGATGCCGCACTACAAGACTTTCGGCCGCCTGCGGCTGGCCGTTCTGGCCGGGGCGGAGCGGGTGTGGGCAGCGGCCGGTGCGCCGTGCTCGGTGGTGGGCACGGTGCCCATCCGCCACATGTACGGGCTGGAATCCAGCGTGCTGCTGCCCATTCTCGGCGGCGGGCGCATGTCGCCGCAAATCCCCTTCTTCCCGGCCGATATCGCGGCCAGCCTGGCGGAAATGCCGGCTCCGCGCCTTTTGGTGATCACCCCTTTCCACCTGCGCAAGCTGCTGGAGGCGGACATCGCCCTGCCGGAAATCGCCGTCATCCTGTCGGCCACCGCGCCGCTCTCGGCCGAGTTGGCCGCACAGGCCCGGCAACAGCTGGGCTGCCCGGTGCTGGAAATCTACGGCTCCACCGAAACCGGCCAGGTCGCCACCCGCGAGACCGAGCGGGAAAGCCACTGGCAGACCCTGCAGGGCATCACGCTGGAACAGCGTGACGACGAGTTCTGGGCGGTGGGCGAGGTGTATGAAACGCCGCAGATGCTCAACGACACGCTCGAGCTGTTCAGCCCGCAGCGGTTCCGCCTGGTGGACCGCAAGGCCAACATGATCAACGTCGCCGGCAAGCGCAGTTCGCTGTCCTTCCTCAATGCCACACTCACCGGCCTGCCCGGTGTGGTAGACGGTGTATTCTGCGTACCCGAGCGCGGCGGCAACGGCGAAGTGGAACGCCTGGCCGTCTTCGTGGTCGCACCGGGACTGGACCGCGCGCGCATTCTGGCCGGCCTGCGCCAGCACATCGATTCGGTCTTCCTGCCGCGCCACGTGGTATTCGTCGAAACCCTGCCGCGCGACGGCAACGGCAAGATTCTGGCCCGCACCCTGCAGGACCTGATCGTGCAACATCTTCCTAAGCGGGACTAAGCATGCAGCACGCCACTCTCCCTATCGCCAGCGATCATCCGGCCTACGCCGGGCATTTTCCCGGCCGTCCGGTGCTGCCGGGAGTGGTGCTGCTCGACCACGCCATGCTGGCCATCGAGGACGCCTGCCAACTGCAACTAAGCGGTTTGCTGCTGGCCAAGTTCCATAGCCCGGTCAGCCCGGGGCAGGCGTTGCGGCTGGAATTCCGCCAGGACGCTGCGGCTGTGGCGTTCACTCTCTTCCATGAACAGCGCAAGGTGGCTGACGGCAAGTTCGCCATCGCCCAGGAGCAGGCCGGGTGAGCGAGCCGACTGCCTCGGGACCGCAGCCGGTCGCGCCGGCCTGGATGCAGCAGCGCGAACGCGGCAACCGCTTCTGGCTGCGCGTCATGTCCACGCTGTCCTGCCTGCTGGGCCGGCGTTGCTCGCGGCTGGTGCTGTACGGCATCGCCGCCTATTTCCTGTTGTTTGGCGGCAGGGCGCGTGCGGCTTCCCGCGCCTACCTGACGCGCAGCCTGGGGCGGCCGCCATGCTGGCACGAGCAGTACCGGCATGTGCTGAGCTTCGCCAGCACCATCCACGACCGGGTCTATCTGCTGCGCGACTGTTTCGACGACTTCCACATCGACTTGTCCGGCACCGAGACGCTGCACCGCCACTACGACAGCGGCCAGGGGTTGTTGCTGTTCGGTGCCCACCTGGGCAGCTTCGAGGTCTTGCGGGCGATGGCGCGCAGCCACCCGGAACTGCAGATGAGCATGGCGATGTATCCGGAGAATGCCCGCCAGATCAACCAGGCCCTGCAGGCCATCAACCCGCAGGCGCAGCAGGACATCATCGCGCTGGGGACGCTGGACGCCATGCTGGCCGTGCACCGCCGGCTCGAGGAGGGCGCGCTGGTGGGCATTCTGGCCGACCGCGCCTCCGGGCCGGACCAGTATCTGAGCCGCCCCCTGTTGAGCGCGCCGGCGCGCTTTCCCAGCGGCCCTTTCCGTATGGCGGTCATGCTCAAGCACCCGGTGTACTTCATGGCCGGCATCTATCTGGGCGGCAACCGCTACCGCGTGCATTTCGAGCTGCTGGAGGATTTTTCCGGTACGGGGCGCCAGGGCAGGGAACAAGCGATGGCCGCGCTACTCGACAACTATGTGGCGGCGCTGGAACGTCATTGCCGTGCCTACCCATTCAACTGGTTCAATTTTTACGATTTTTGGGATGAAAGCTAAACCGATCATGCGTGCACCTATCATGAGCAAGACGTTGGCCGGTCTGGCCGTGCTGCTGGCGGCCGGCCTTTGCCAGGCGGCGGAATTGAGCGTGGCGGATTTGATGCAGATGCTGGGGCAGAAAAAATCCGGCACGGCCACCTTTGTCGAGAAGAAATACATCGCCATGCTCAAGCAGCCGCTGGAATCGTCCGGCGAGCTGGCCTTCACCGCGCCCGACCGTTTGGAAAAACGCACGCTCAAGCCGAAGGCGGAATCGGTGGTGCTGGAAGGCAACAAGCTGACGCTGGAGCGCAGTGACGGCCGCAAGATGACGGTGGCCTTGTCCGACCGCCCCGAGGTGGCTGCCTTTGTCGAAAGCATCCGCGCCACCCTGTCCGGCGACCGCGGCGGGTTGGAACGCTTCTATACCCTCGCCCTGAGCGGTGACGCCGAACAGTGGAAGCTCAATCTCACGCCGATCCAGCCGCGCATGCAGAAGGTGATCAGCCAGATCCGCATCGCCGGCAAGCAGGCCCAGGTAAAAACCATCGAATTCCAGCAGGCCGACGGTGACCGTTCGGAAATGGCCATTACCAGCACCAGCGCCAAATGAAGCCACGCCACCACAAACTGGCGCTGTTCGTCTGGCTGGCGCTGATGCTGGCCTCGGTGCTGGTGATCGTTCAAACCCGCTTTGTCGCCGACCTGTCGGCCTTCATGCCCAAGGTGCCCAGTGCACGCCAGCAGATGCTGATCGACCAGCTGCGTGACGGCGCCATCGCCCGTATCGTGCTGGTGGGGATCGAAGGTGGCGACGCGGCAGAGCGCGGCCGGCTGTCGCGCCTCATGGTAAGTGAGCTGGCGCATAACCCGCGTTTCACCTCGGTGCAGAACGGCGATGGCCGGGTCCAGCAGCGCGACCAGCAGTATTTCTTCGCCAACCGTTACCTGCTGAGCCCGGCGGTCTCGTCGCAGCGCTTCAGCGCCGACGGCCTGCGCGCCGCCGTCCAGGACACGCTGGACGCCATGGCCGGCGACGCCGGCCTGGTGGTGAAGAAGATTCTGCCGCGTGACCCCAGCGGCGAAACCCTGCAAATCCTCGACCAGTTTATCGGCGAGAGCCAGCCCAATAGCAGCGACGACATCTGGGTGTCGCGCGACGGTAAGCGTGCCGTGCTGCTGCTGCAACTGGCCGAGTCCGGGCTGGATACCGATGCCCAGGCGGCGGCGCTGGCGGACGTGCGGCAAACCTTCGACCGCCTGCCGGCACGCCATGCCGATACCCGGCTGGTGATGAGCGGCACCAGCGTGCTGTCGGTGGCCTCGCGCGATACCATCAAGAGCGAGGTGGAGCGGCTGGCCACGCTGGGCACCGTGCTGGTGGTGGCGCTGCTGCTGCTGGTGTACCGCTCGCTGCCGCTGCTGCTCTTGGGGCTGATTCCGGTGTTGTCCGGCGCCCTGGTGGGTATTGCCAGTGTCAGCCTGGGCTTCGGCCACGTGCACGGCCTGACGCTGGGCTTCGGCACCACGCTGATCGGCGAGGCGGTCGATTATTCCATCTACCTGTTCATCCAGCGTGCCGGTGGCAACGAGCCCAGCCATTTCTGGCGCACCATCCGGCTCGGGGTGCTGACCTCGATCACCGGCTTTGCCGCGTTGATGTGCTCCAGCTTCCCCGGCCTGTCCCAGCTCGGTCTGTACTCCATCAGCGGCCTGATCACGGCGGCGCTGGTGACCCGCTACATCCTGCCGGGCCTGATGCCGGCCCGCCTCAACCTGCGCGATTTGAGCGGTCCCGGCCTGCTGCTGCAAAACAGCCTGGATTTCCTGATCCGCATGCGTTGGGTGATGGCGGCGGCCCTGCTGGCGGCGGTGGCGGTACTGGCGTTCAATCCGCAGGACATCTGGAACCGCCAGTTGAATGCGCTCAGTTCCATTTCCAAAGAGCAGAACAAGCTGGACGCCGAACTGCGTGGCGATCTGGGCGGCAACGACATGCGCTACGTCGCCAGTTTCAGCGCACCGGACCAGGAAAGCGCGCTGCGGTTGGCCGAACGCACCCGCCCCGTGCTGCGCGAGCTGGCCCGTCAGCGCGTCATCGGTGGCTTCCACACCCCGGACGAGCTGCTGCCCAGCCTGGCCAACCAGCGAGCGCGCCAGGCGGCGCTGCCGGTGGCTGTCGAGGCCAGGCAGCGCCTTGACCAGGCGCTGCAGGGCATGCCGCTGCAAGCCGATCAGCTCCGGGGTTTCCTGGCGGACGTGGAGCGCAGTCGCAGCCAGCCGCTGTTGAGCCGGCAAAGCCTGCAGGGCAGTGCGGCCAGCGTGTTGTTGGATTCGATGCTGATCAAGCGCCCCAACGGCTACCTGGTGCTGATGCCGTTGCGGCCGACCGGCGAGGGGGTGAAGGGCGACCAGATCGCTCTGGACAAGGTGAGGGCGGCGCTGGAGCGGCATCAGCTGGGACAGGTGACAGTGATCGACCTGCTGGAGGAAACCACCGCCATCTTCGACAGCTACACCCACGAGGCACTGGTGTTCTCCTCGCTGGGTAGCCTGGCCATCCTGCTGCTGCTGGGCCTGACCTGCGGCTGGGTGCAGGCGGTGCGGGTGACGATTCCGCTGAGCTGCGCCGTGCTGTGCACGGTGGCCATTTTCGACGCCAGCGGCATCCAGCTGACCATCCTGCATCTGGTGGGGTTGCTGCTGGTAGTGGCCATCGGCTCCAACTACGCGCTGTTCTTCGCCAACAAGCAGCAACTTGGCAACGAGGTGGAGCAGCGCCAGGTGGAAGTCTCGCTGGTGGTGGCCAACCTGGCGACGGTGACCAGTTTCGGCCTGCTGGGGACATCCAGCGTGCCGGTGCTGTCCTTCATCGGCAGCACCGTGGCGATCGGCGCTCTGCTGGCTCTGGTGTTTTCCGCGATGATGGCGAGGATTCAGCCCCGTGCGCACCATTCTTGATCGTTGGCAGCCGGTAGAGCGGGCCGACAGCCTGTTGGTGCTGCTGCCGCCAGCCAAGGCCTGCCTGGAAGACCTGATCACCCAGGGGATGATCGCGGCAGTGCGCCAGCGCGGCCTGCCGCTGGACATCGTGCTGGCCGAGGTCGGCTACCAGCAGGTGATGGCCGGCACCGTGGCCGGGAGCCTGCATGAAGCGGTGATGGCGCCGGCGCTGGAGGCCGGCTATCGCCGTATCTGGCTGGCCGGCATCTCGCTGGGCGCCTTCAATGCGCTGCACTATGCCGCCCTGTACAGCCGGCATCTGGCGGGGATCAAGCTGCTGGCGCCGTATCCGGGCACCGCCGACATCCTGCAGGAAATCAGTGCCGCCGGCGGGCCGCAGACCTGGGCGGACAGCCCAGCCTCCTCGCGCCAGGACGAGCGCATCTGGTGGCACTGGCTGTGCCAACAGGTGGCGAGCGACGAAGATGACTGCCCGGTATGGCTGGGCATGGCGGAACAAGACCGCTTTGTTGTCGGGCAGCAGATGCTGGCCGGTCTGCTGTCGCCGCAACGGGTGCACCGTGTGGCAGGCGAGCACCACTGGCCGGTCTGGCTGCAGCTGTGGCAGCACTGGCTCGATCACGGCCCGCTGCCGGCCCAACTGTTGTCGGTAAAGGAGCAAGCATGACCTCATGGCAGGCCTCGCCGTTTCTCAAGCTGTGCGTCGCCCTGCATGGCCTGGCCGTGCCGGTCCTGCTCCTGCGGCCGTCCAGTTGGCCGTGGCTGCTGCTGGCGCTGTTCCTGCTGCATGGCGGCATCGCGCTGGCTGGGCTGTTGCCGCGCTGCTCGCTGCTGGGGGGCAACCTGACTCGGCTGCCCGCCGCCGCCGCCCGGCGCGGCGAAGTGGCCATCACCATCGATGACGGCCCGGACCCGGCGGTGACCCCGGCCGTGCTCGAGATTCTGCGCCAGTACCAGGTGCCAGCCACCTTCTTCTGCATCGGCGAGCGCGCGCTGCGCCACCCCGAACTGTGCCGCCGCGCCGTGGCCGAGGGCCACGACATCGAAAACCATGGTCAACGCCACCGCAAGCATACCTCCCTGTTCGGACCGGCCGGCTGGCGCGGCGAAGTGGGCGAGGGTCAGGCCACGCTGCAGACGATCACCGGCCGAAAGCCCCTGTTCTATCGGCCGATCGCCGGCCTGCGCAACCCTTTTCTCGACCCGCTGCTGCAGCGCTCCGGGGTGTTTCTTGCCAGCTGGACCCGGCGTGGTTATGATACGCGCGTGCGCGATCCCGACGCGGTGTACGCCCGGCTGGTTCGCAATCTTGCCGCGGGCGATATACTGCTGCTGCACGATGGCAACGCCGCGCGCACTCCTGACGGCAAGCCGGTCATCCTGGCTGTGCTGCCACGCCTGCTGGAAGAGTTGGCTGCGCGCCAGCTGAGGCCGGTCACGTTGAGGCAGGCCTGCAAATCAGCCTGATCAGGTGCCCAGCCGGCCCGCCCTTTCTTTCGCCAACCCATGCTGATCCCTCCGGTTGTTTATGCAAGCTCTCCGACTTAGTGCCTATACCCTGACCAGTGCCTTGGGCGCTGGCCTGGCCTCCCATCTCGATGCCCTGCGCCAGCAGCGCGGCGGCATCGTCAGAAAGCGCTGGGAGACCGTCGAATTCGATGTGTGTGTTGGAGAAGTCGCCGGCCTGGACGAGGTCGTGCTGAGGCAGGATCTGGCGCCCTACGACTGCCGCAACAACCGCCTGGCCCAGCTGGGGGTGGAGCAGGACGGCTTCATTGCCAGCGTAGAGCAGGCCGTGGCGCGCTACGGCGCCAGCCGGGTGGGGGTGTTTCTCGGCTCCAGCACCTCCGGCATCCTCAGTTCGGAAGTGGCCTACCGTCAGCGTGATCCGGAGTCCGGCGCACTGCCGCCGGAGCATCGCTATCGCGAAACCCACAACGCCTATTCGGTGGCGGACTTCGTGCGCCGCTTCTTCGGCCTCTCCGGCCCGGCGGCGGTAGTATCGACCGCCTGTTCCTCCAGTGCCAAGGTGTTCGGCACGGCACAGCGCATGATCGCGGCCGGCCTCATCGACGCTGCCATCGTCGGCGGCGTCGATACCCTGTGCCTGACCACCATCTACGGCTTCTCCTCGCTGCAACTGGTGTCGTCCAATCCCTGTCGTCCCTTCGACGGCGAGCGTGATGGCATCTCGGTAGGCGAGGGCGCAGCGTTCGCCCTGCTGGAGCGTGCCGAGCAGCCGCAGAACGGCGACATCCTGCTGATCGGCGTGGGCGAAAGCAGCGATGCCTACCATATGTCCTCGCCGCACCCGGAAGGCCTCGGCGCCAAGGCGGCCATGGCTCAGGCGTTGCAGCAGGCCGGCCTTACGCCTGCCGACATCGACTACATCAATCTGCACGGCACCGCCACACCCAGCAACGATGCGGCGGAAGGCGCCGCGGTGCTGGCACTGTTCGGCAGCGCCACGCCCTGCAGCTCCACCAAGGGCCACACCGGTCACACCCTGGGCGCCGCCGGTGGTATCGAAGCCCTGATCTGCGCGCTGGCGCTGGACAACGGAGTGATGCCGGGCGGGGTGGGCACGCAGCAACTGGATGCCCGCCTGCAGTGCAATTACCTGCTGACCACGGTGGAGCGTCCGCTGCGCCACGTGTTGAGCAACTCTTTCGGTTTCGGCGGCAGCAACTGCAGCCTGGTTTTCTCGCGGGTGGGCGCATGAGTACGGCAACGATTTATCTCGAGGGGCTGAGCCTGCTCGGGCCGGGCATGAGCGACTGGGCCGAGGCCGTGCCGCGCCTCTTGGGGCAACAGCCTTTTCAGGTCGACGAGGTGCGGCTGGCAGCACCCTCCATCCTGCCAGCGACCGAACGCCGTCGTGCCGGAGCAGCGGTCAAGCTGTCGATGGCGGTGGGGCTGGCGGCAGTCGAAGATGCCGGCGCGGATGCGGCCCAACTGCCCAATGTGTTCAGTTCCACCGGCGGCGACTGCGAAAACTGCCATAGCCTGCTGGAAGTGCTGGCCTCGTCCGAGCGCATGGTTTCCCCCACCCGCTTCCATAATTCGGTGCACAACGCGCCGGCCGGCTACTGGGGCATTGCCACCAAGTGCACCGAGGCCTCCACCAGCCTGTGCGCCTACGATGCCACCTTCGGTGCCGGGCTCCTGGAAACCGTGACTCAGGCGCACAGCGCCGGCAAGCCCTGTCTGCTGATTGCTTTCGATACCGCCTACCCGGAGCCGCTGTATGCGCAGCGCCCCATTCCCTATCCGCTTGGTGTAGGCATGGTACTGAGCCCGGAGCGTAGCGCGGCCAGCAAGGCCGCACTGCAGCTGAGTTTCAGCGATGAGCCAGCCAGCCGCATGGACGATGCGCAGCTGGAAGCACTGCGTCAGGGTATTCCCAGTGCGCGCAGCCTGCCGCTGCTGCACCTGCTGGCCAGTGGGCGGCCGGGACGCGTGGTGATCGACTATCTGGACGACTGCCGTCTCGCCATCGAGGTGGTGGCATGATGGACCGCGACTGGATCGCCGCGCGCATTCCCCATCAGGGCAGCATGTGTCTGTTGTCCGGGGTGGAGTGCTGGGACGAAAACGACATCGTCTGCCATGCCGACAGCCATCGCCAGCCGGACAATCCGCTGCGCGCCGCCGGCCGCCTTGGCGTGGCCAATGCCATCGAATACGCCGCCCAGGCCATGGCGGTGCATGGCGCGCTGCTGGCTGGTGATGCCATGCCGGCAAGGGCCGGCTACCTCACCAGCGTGCGCGAGCTGAACTGGCATTGTCGCCGGCTGGACGACGTGGCCGAGCCGCTGCGTATCCACGCCCAGCGCTTGTCCGGCAGCGAGATCAATGCCCTGTACCGCTTCACCCTGCACGCTGGCGACAAACTGCTGGTCAGCGGCCGCCTAGGCGTGGTGCTGGATGCCGATGCGCTGGCGGGCAAGATAACCAATTGAGTAAAACCATGAAACGAGCCTTGATTACCGGTGGCAGCGGCGCCATTGGCGCAGCCATCAGCCGGCGGCTGGCGGCCGACGGTTTCCACGTCATCATCCATGCCAACCGCAATCTAGAGGCGGCGGAACAGTTGTGCCAGTCACTGCGAGCCCAGGGCCATCAGGCCGAGGCCCTACAGTTCGACGTGGCCGATGCTGCGGCAACGGCGGCTGCGCTGGAAGCCGTGCTGGAGCAGGGGCCGGTACAGGTGCTGGTGAACAATGCCGGCATTCACGATGATGCAGTGTTTCCCGGCATGCAGCCGGCGCAGTGGCACCGGGTGATCGACGTCTCGCTGCATGGCTTCTTCAACGTCACCCAGCCGCTGACCATGCCGATGATCCGCACCCGCTGGGGGCGCATCATCACTATCACCTCGGTGGCGGCGCTGGCTGGTAACCGCGGCCAGACTAACTACGCCGCCGCCAAGAGCGCGCTGCACGGCGCCACCAAGTCGCTTTCCATCGAACTCGCCAGCCGCGGCATCACCGTCAATGCGGTGGCGCCGGGCATCATCGAGTCGGAAATGTCGAAGGATGTGTTCGACAAGGAGATGGTGGCACAGATGGTGCCGATGAAGCGGGTGGGCCGGCCGGAGGAGGTCGCCAACCTGGTGGGCTTCCTAGCATCGGAGCAGGCAGGCTATATTACCGGCCAGGTGATCTCCATCAACGGTGGCATGATCTAAAAACCTGCCCATGCTCTAAACCTGCCCATGCTCTGCTGCGCTCGGGTGATCCGGCGTTGAAACGTGGCTCAAAATGCTCATGTACCCAACGCACATTCCGCTTTTTCGCCCCGTTTCGCCTTGGCTGACCCTTCGCTCGCGAGAGCCTGAAACAGGTTTTGACGGCTGGAGCAGCGGGACTGCGGTCAGCCGCCGGTGGCCTGCAACTGCGCGCGCGGCGCATAGGCCAGCGCGATTTCCAGCTTGGCCACTTCCTGCTCCGCCACCTTAACCTGGGCGTGGACCTGCACCAGCAAGGGCGCCATCTGGCGGCACTGGATGAAGAACTCCACCTGTTGATCCGGCAGCACCGGCTGCTTGAACCAGCAATTGCGCACAGCCGCCAGCACGCCGACCGAATCCTGCGGCAAGGTCTTGACGTAAGGGTCGCCGGCCAGGAGCCCGGCGCCGGCAAACTGCGCCATCGACTCGATCAGCATCACCCCCGGCACGATGGGCATGCCGGGGAAATGACCCTGGATCACCGCATTGTCGTGCGGCCAGCTCGCCACACCATGGAACTGGTGCGGCCCCTCGATGGTGAGTTGCTGGCAGACGAAAATGGCACCACGGTGCGGCAATATCTGTTCGATATCGCCGCGCAGCAGCCGCATCGGGTACTGGTAGTCCTGTGCGCTCATGCGGGAAGGCGCCGTGCCACCAGCGAAACGTTGCTGCCGCCGAAGGCGAAGGAGTTGGACATGATGGCGCGAACGTCGCAGTCATGGCGCGCGGTCAGCGGAATGAAATCCAGATCGCAGCGCGGGTCCGCCTGCTCCAGGGTGGCGGTGGGCGGCAGCGAGCCGCTGTTCATCGCCATCACGCTGAGGGCAAATTCCAGGATGCCGCTGGCGCCGATCAGGTGGCCGTGCATCGACTTGGTGGAACTGACGGTCAGTTGTCCGGCCGTCGCGCCGAACACACCGCGGATGGATTCGGTCTCGGTGACGTCGCCGGCATCGGTCGCCGTGCCGTGGGCGTTCAGATACTGGATATCCTCTGCCCGCAACCCGGCATCGTCCAGCGCCTGCTGCATGGCGTTGATCTGTTCGGCGCTGGAAGGCGCGGTAAGGTGGGCGGCATCGCTGCTGCAGCCATAGCCGCAGAGCTCGGCCAGTGCGCTCTGGCCGCGAGCGGCGGCACGGGCCTCGCTTTCCAGTACGATGGCGGCACCGCCTTCCCCCAACACGAAACCGCTGCGGTCCTGCGAGAAGGGGCGACAACTGCGCGACGGATCGGCCGCATGCGGTTTGGCCATCACGCGCAGCGCATTCCACGCCATCATGGCGCCGGGCGTCAGCATGGCTTCGCAGCCTACCACCACGGCGGCGTCCAGATAGCCGTCGCGGATGGCACGGAAGGCTTCGCCGATGGCGACGGCGGAAGATGCGCAGGCAACAGAATAGGTGTGGCTGGGGCCGTGCAGCCCGTAGCCCATGGAAATGGCGGCTGCCGGCGCGTTCGACATCATGCGTGGGACCGTCAGCGGGTGCACCACCACAGGGTTGCGCTTGCCTTCGCTTTGCACGGCAGACTGGAAGCGGCTGTACAGGCCATCCAGGGTATGGGCGCCGCCCAAGCCGATGCCGACATAAATACCGAAGCGGCGTGAGTCGGCAGGCGCGGCGACGATGTTGGCCTCAGCCAGTGCCTCGTTGGCAGCTACCAGGGCAAACTGGCTGGCGCGGTCCAGGCTGGCGTGCTTGCCGTCAAGCTTGCTGGCCGGATCGGCGGCAGCCTGGGCCAGCAATACATTGGGCAGCCATTTGGCGATGTCGGGGGTGGCGGCACCAATGGCACAGTGGCCGGCCAGTGCCTGGGCGAAGCTGGTGGGCAGGTCGGCACCGAGCGGGCTGATGGCGCCCATGCCGGTAATCAAAACCTTGGCCACTATTTGTTCTCTTCGAGGCTGAGTTCCGGCAGTTCGCCGTTATTATGTTCGCGAATGGCAGCTTCGATATCGGCCAGCATGTCACGGAAGCTCATCTGCGGGTAGCGGGTGGGGTCTGGCAACTGGAAGCCGCAGCGATCCTCGATCTCGAACAGCATCTCCACCATGTCCAGCGAGTCGAGGTCCAGGGCGGAAACCTGCAGCGTCGGATCTTCAAACAGGGCGGGATCCTTGCCCTTGGTATTGACCAGATAGTTTTTGATGATTTGTTCTAACATGAGCGTTCAACCCAAGACGTGGCATGTACCAAAAGGTAGTAATTATAGAGTAAAATTATGGCATATGCGTTGCCTTGGGCTTGATTCGTCAAGCGCTTTGGCAGCAGCCAACGATGCAATGACAGCTGTCAGTCACCCTTAAATCCATCCCGCGGAATGATTGGCCGTTCTGGCCTGCCTAGTAAGAAAAGATGGCTGGCCGGAAGCCGGGAGTAAATTCGAAATAATGTTGAATCGCTGTTTCCGGCTGTTCCAGATCGTCCTGTTTTACCTGATGTTGTGCTGGCTTGGCTCCATGCTGCTGTTGGGCAACATCGCCGCCTTGCCCCTGCTGCTGGCGCCCAGACCACTGCGGCAGCCACTGGTGCAGTGGACCATCAGTGCCATCTGCCGCTGTTTTCTGGCCGGAGCCCAGGCGAGCGGGTTGATGCGGCTGGATTTGCGTGCGCTTGATCGGCTGAACGGCCGGGAGCGCATGCTGTTGGTGCCCAATCATCCAAGTATGATCGATGCCTTTCTGGTGTTGTCTCGCATTCCCCGGGCGGTCTGTCTGATGAAAGCCAGCATCAGCTCCAATCTGTTTCTGGGGGCTGGGGCCTACCTTGCCGGTTATGTTTCCAACCGCTATCCGGAGCAGATGTTCCGTGCCGCTATTCGTGCGGTGCAGCAGGGCTCGGTGCTGATGATTTTTCCGGAAGGTACCCGCACCACGCGACAGCCGGTGAACGATATTGGCGGCTCGGTGGCGCTGATAGCCCAAAAAGCCGAGGCGCCATTGCAGACCGTCATCATTACCACCAATTCGCCCTATTTGAGCAAGGGTTGGAAAATATGGCGTCCTCCTGCATTTCCGCTGATTTACCGCGCTGTGCCCGGCGAGGAATTCAAGGCCCAGGGTCGGCGCGATGAAACCGCACACCGTTTGCAACAGTATTTCGAAGCGTCGATCCGGCTTTCTATCGACCCGGAGTTGCGGCTGGATTGAGGCGCTTGCCATTCACTACGCATTCTTGACCGGCAGGCTAGCCATCGGCTAGGTTCTGCCCAATTCAAACAGCCCCCCTCAGAGGGGGGCATATTCGGTTCAGTAAGTCTGCCATGCCCATTTCTTCAACGACGCATGTGGTTCTCATCCCCAGCTACAATCCAGGCCCCAAGGTTTTCGACACGGTGCGTGCGGCCCGCGCGCAATGGAGCCCGGTATGGGTGATCGTGGACGGTAGCAACGACGGCTCGGAGCAGACGCTGCTGCAAATGGCCGCCGAAGACGAGGGCCTGCAGGTCTTTGTGCTGCCGGAAAATCGCGGCAAGGGTGCTGCGGTGTTGCACGGGCTGGAGCAGGCCACGCGGCAGGGCTTCACCCACGTGCTGTGCATGGATTCAGACGGGCAACATCCAGCAGCGCAGATTCCCGCCTTCATGGCGCGTTCGCAGCAGCAGCCTGCTGCCATGGTGCTGGGCCTGCCGGTATTCGATGCCAGTGCGCCCAGCCTGCGGGTCAAGGGGCGCAAGATTTCCAACTGGTGGGCGAACCTGGAAACCCTGTGGATGGGTATCGGCGACTCCCTGTTCGGTTTCCGCGTCTATCCGGTGGCGCCCTTGCGCCGGATCATGCAAGGGCAGCGCTGGATGCGCCGTTTCGACTTCGATCCGGAGGCCGTTGTCCGCCTGTGCTGGCATGGCGTGCCGCCGGTTAACCTGCCGTCGCCGGTGAAGTATTTCCAGGCGGAAGAGGGGGGGGTGTCGCATTTCAATTACTGGCGCGACAACCGCCTGCTGACCTGGATGCACATCCGCCTGATGTTCGGTTTCGCCCTGCGCCTGCCGCTGCTGCTGTGGCGCAGACTGGCCTGCCGCCCGGCCGCTTGCTGATGGAGAGCCGCATGTGCGCATACCAGCCGGGAAGGACGCTCTGAAGTGTCCGCCCCCGTCATGATGGCCCATCTGCTGTTGGAGCGGTTGTCACCGGCCGTGCTGGCGCGCGAGCCGGAGCCGCAGGCCTTGATGGAGAATGCCGATCAGATTCGGGCCTTCATGCAGAGTGGCCTCGCTAACGGCATCCTCAACTACATTTATCTCTTCCACGCCGTCATGTCGCTGCCGGTGATCCGGCCCGGCGACGTGGTGTTGGACCTGGCCTGCGGCCCGGCCAACCAGTTGCTGCAGATTGCCCGGCTGCACCCGGACGCCCGCTTCGTCGGGCTGGATGCCTCTGCTGGCATGCTGGCGTTGGCACGGGAAAACCTGGTGCAGGCCGGTTTGCTCAATGTCAGCCTGCAGCAGGGCGATATCAGCCGGCTGGATGGCTTTGCCGATGCGGCCGTCGACTGTGCGCTATGCACCATGTCGCTGCATCATCTGCCGGATACCGAGCTGCTGGGGCAGACCATGCGGCAGATTCGCCGCGTGCTGCGCCCAGATGGCGGCGTCTATCTGGCCGATTTCGGCCGGCTCAAGCGTCGGGCCACCCAGTCTTTCTTTGCTCATGACCGCATTGAACTGCAGTCTGAGCAATTTACTATCGACTTCCTAAATTCCTTGCGCGCAGCGTTCAGTCTGGCCGAGCTGCGGCAGGCAGCGGCGCTGCTGGGGCGCGAGCTGCGTGTCTACCGTACCGCGCTGGCTCCTTTCATGCTGCTGTTCCGCAGCACGCCGCGCCGCGACATCGATGCGGCTCTGGAGCAGCGGGTGCGCGATGGCTATGCCCGACTGACCGCGGGTGAGCAGCGCGACTTCGATAACCTAGCGCGCTGGTTCCGCCTCGGTGGTCTGAATCTGCCCTGTCACCTGCACTGACCTTTGGGAAAGAAAAAACCGGAAAACCACCATGCAATCTACTGGTTGCACAGTGCTTTTCCGGTTTTTCGATGGTGACGTAGGGTCTAGAACGGGATGTCGTCGTCCATGAAATCATCGGCCTTGCTGGCCGGTTTCGGCTCCATGCGGCGCGGTGCGGCCGGCGGAGCGGACGGGGCGCTCTGGCGCGGCGGGGCGCCGTAGCCGCTGTCGTCGTCCATCGCGGCGTCGCGCTTGCCGCCTTGCAGGCTGAGTTCGTTCACTCGCACGTCCGGCGACAGCTTCTTGTTGCCGTCGCGATCTTCCCATTCGCGCAGGGTGAGCTGGCCGTAAACGGTCACCTGCTGACCCTTGCTCAGGTAGTTTTTCAGCGATTCGCCACGCTTGCCCCACACCTGGCAGCTGAACCAGTTGGTGGTGCGGCGTTCGCCAAAGCCGATGTCGCTGGCCACGCGGAAGCTCAGCACCGGTTCGCCGCTGGGGGTGTAACGCAGTTCGGCGTCTGCCGCCAGGCGGCCGTCGAAAGTGATGCTGTTCATGTCATTCTCCGATTCAATGCAATGGATGGCGCTGAGCGCCGGCGCTGGACCGATGGTGTTTGCCTCGGTGTGCCGGGCCAGTCCGCCCCATCAGTTGGTTTCCAAAATCAATTGCTGGACAGCGGCCTCGTCCCAGTCCTGCTGCGATACCTTGAGGTAGGCGACGCGCTCGTCGACGACCACCACCGCTTCCTTGACGCCGCGCTGTGCCGCTAGCCGCTGCGACAGCTGGGCGGCGTTGCCCTGCCAGTTTTCGCCGATGTGGAACATGACCGATTTCACGGCTTGCGGCGGCTGCATGGTGATGGCCAGCGTGAGCCAGGCCAGCATCAGCGCGGCGGCGAAGCCGAAGGCACCGCCCGTGCCGTAGTGGCTGTACAGCCAGCCGCCGGCAGCGGCACCGATGAAGAGGCCGAAGGATTGGGCGGTATTATACACACCCATGGCCGTGCCCTTGGAGTCGGCAGGCGCGATCTTGGAAATCAGCGACGGCAGGCTTGCCTCCAGAATATTGAAGGCGATGAAGTAGAGCGTCAGCCACAGCACGATCATCCAGAACGAATCGAGCGCCAGCGCCATGCCGAGCTGTGCAGCGGTCATCAGCGTCACCGCACCGACGAAGACCGTCTTCAGCTTGCCCTTTTTCTCGCCGTAGATGATCGCCGGCACCATCAGGAGGAAGCCGACGATCACCACCGGCAGATACACCTGCCAGTGGTGCGCCTTGTCGAGGCCGTGCTTGATCAGGGTGAAGGGAAGCACCACGAACATCGACATCTGCGCCGCATGCAGCGCGAAGATGCCGAAGTTCAGGCGCAGCAACTGCGGGTGCTTCAGCACGGCCGGCAGGCGCTGGGTGTTGGTTTCGGCATCGGAATGGAAGCGCGACACGGCCGGATCGGGAATCAGGTATTTCACCCCGACCAGCGCGGCCAGCGTCAGCACGCCGGTCAGCGTGAAGATGCCGTCGACGCCCATGTAGTGAGCCATGAGCGGGCCGAGCACGAGGCTGGCCGCGAAGGTGGTGCCGATGCTCATGCCGATCATCGCCATCGCCTTGGTGCGGTTTTCCTCGCGCGTGAGGTCGGCCAGCAGCGCGGTGACGGCGGCCGAGATGGCTCCGGCACCCTGCACGACGCGGCCGATCGTGAGCCAGGTGATGTTCGGTGCCCAGGCCGCGATGAAGCTGCCGGCGGCGAAGACCAGCAGGCCGCCGTAGATGACCTTCTTGCGGCCGATGCGGTCGGACAGCATGCCCAGCGGGAGTTGCAGGAAGGCCTGCGTCAGGCCGTAGGCGCCGAGGGCGATGCCGATGGCGGTATGGCTGTGGGCGCCTGGCAGCGTCTGGGCGTAGAGTGCGAACACCGGCAGGATCAGGAACATGCCCAGCATGCGCAGGGCGTACACGCCGGCCAGACCGAGGCTGGCACGAAGTTCAAGCGGATTCATCAGTGTTGTTATGTGTCGGCTAGAGGTGAAAACGGAGGCGGACTCCCGCCCCGTCATGATCCGGGCTGCGATGCGGGTGGAGCGTGGTACGCCAAGTCGGGTATATTAACAGGTTCCCCGACTGATCGTGAGTGAGGCATGGACTCCATCCGCATCCGTGGCGCACGTACCCACAACCTGAAAAACATCAATCTTGACCTGCCGCGCCATCAGTTGGTGGTGATCACCGGCCTGTCCGGCTCCGGCAAGTCCTCGCTGGCCTTCGATACCCTGTACGCGGAAGGGCAGCGGCGCTACGTGGAGTCGCTGTCGGCGTATGCGCGCCAGTTCCTGCAACTGATGGAGAAACCGGACGTCGATCTGATCGAGGGCCTGTCGCCGGCCATTTCCATCGAGCAGAAGGCCACCAGCCACAACCCGCGCTCGACGGTCGGCACCGTCACCGAAATCCACGATTACCTGCGCCTCTTGTTCGCCCGCGTCGGCGAGCCGCACTGCCCGGAGCACGGCGTGCCGCTGGCTTCGCAGACCGTGTCGCAGATGGTCGACCACGTGTTGGCGCTGCCGGAAGAGACGCGGGTGATGATCCTGGCGCCGGTGGTGATGGCGCGCAAGGGCGAGAACGCCGACCTGTTCGAGGAGCTGCGCGCGCAGGGCTTCGTGCGCGTGCGCGTTGACGGAGAGGTGGCGGAACTCGACGCCGTGCCCAAGCTCGACAAGAACAAGAAACACACCATCGAGGTGGTGATCGACCGCCTCAAGGTGCGCGCCGACCTGCAGCAAAGGTTGGCCGAAAGCTTCGAAACCGCGCTGCGCCACGCCGAAGGCCGTGCCATCGCGGTGGAGATGGATTCCGGCAAGGAGCATTGGTTCTCCGCCAAGTTCGCCTGCCCGGTGTGCAGCTACAGCCTGCCCGAGCTGGAGCCGCGGCTGTTCTCGTTCAACAACCCGATGGGCGCCTGCCCCAAGTGTGACGGCCTGGGCGAGATCACCTTCTTTGATCCCAAGCGCGTGGTGGCGCATCCGGAATTGAGCCTTGCTGCCGGGGCCATCAAGGGCTGGGACAAGCGCAACCAATTCTATTACCAGATGCTGCAGGCGCTGGCGGAACACTTCGGCTTCGATCTCGAGCTGCCGTTCGAAATCCTGCCGGAGCGGGTGCGCCACGTCATGCTGCACGGTTCCGGACGCGACAACATCGAGTTCACCTATCTGTCCGAACGCGGCGCCAAGTTCACCCGCAGTCATCCGTTCGAGGGCATCATCCCCAACCTCGAGCGGCGCTACCGCGAAACCGACTCAGTGGCGGTGCGCGAGGAACTGTCCAAGTACCAGAACAACCAGCCCTGCCCGCACTGCGAAGGCTCGCGCCTGCGCCGCGAGGCGCGCTACGTCTACGTGGCGGGGCAGACCCTGTACGGCATCAACCAGATGGCATTGAAGGACGCCGCGCGCTTCTTCGAACAGGTGGAATTCAGCGGCCAGAAACAGGCGGTAGCGGAGAAGATCATCAAGGAGATCCGCGACCGCGTGTCCTTCCTCAACAACGTCGGCCTCGATTACCTGTGCCTGGCGCGCTCGGCCGACACCCTGTCCGGCGGCGAGGCCCAGCGCATCCGTCTGGCGAGTCAGATCGGCTCCGGCCTGACCGGCGTGATGTACGTGCTGGACGAGCCCAGTATCGGCCTGCACCAGCGTGACAACGACCGCCTGCTGGCGACGCTGGTGCGACTGCGCGACCTGGGCAACAGCGTGATCGTGGTGGAGCACGACGAGGATGCCATCCGTGCCGCCGATTACGTGGTCGACATGGGGCCGGGCGCCGGCGAGCACGGCGGCGAGGTGCTGATCGCCGGCACCCCGAGTCAGATCGAAGACAGCGAACGCTCGGTCACCGGCGCCTTCCTGTCCGGCCGCCGCCGCATCGAGGTGGACAGCGAGCGCCGTCCGGTCGACCCCGAGCGCCTGCTGGTGCTCTCCGGCGCCAGTGGCAACAACCTCAAGGACACCACACTGGAACTGCCGCTGGGCATGCTGGTGTGCATTACCGGCGTGTCCGGCTCGGGCAAGTCCACGCTGATCAACGACACCCTGTACAAGATTGCCGCGCGCGAGCTCAACGGTGCCAGCGAGGAGCCGTCGCCGTACCGCGAGATCACCGGTCTCAATCACCTGGACAAGGTGATCAGCGTCGACCAGGGTCCGATCGGGCGCACGCCGCGCTCCAATCCGGCCACCTACACCGGGCTGTTCACGCCGATCCGCGAGCTGTTCTCCGGCGTGCCGCTCGCGCGCGAGCGCGGCTACGGTCCGGGGCGCTTCAGCTTCAACGTCAAGGGCGGGCGCTGCGAGGCCTGTCAGGGCGACGGCGTGATCAAGGTCGAAATGCACTTCCTGCCGGACATCTACGTGCCGTGCGACGTCTGCCACGGCAAGCGCTACAACCGCGAGACGCTGGAGGTGAAGTACAAGGGCCAGACCATCCACGAAGTGCTGGACATGACGGTGGAGCACGCGCTGGAGTTCTTCGGCGCGGTGCCGACGGTGGCGCGCAAGCTGCAGACCCTGATGGACGTCGGCCTGGGCTACATCCGCCTGGGGCAATCGGCCACCACGTTGTCCGGCGGCGAGGCGCAGCGCGTCAAGCTGGCGCTGGAGCTCTCCAAGCGCGACACCGGCCGCACCCTGTACATCCTCGACGAGCCCACCACCGGCCTGCATTTCCACGATATCGACCTGCTCTTGAAGGTGCTGCACCGCCTGCGCGGCAACGGCAACACCGTGGTGGTGATCGAGCATAATCTCGACGTCATCAAGACCGCGGACTGGTTGATCGACCTCGGGCCGGAGGGCGGAGCCGGCGGCGGCCAGATCATCGCCACCGGCACGCCGGAGCAGGTGGCGGGCAATCCGGTGAGCCATACCGGCCGTTATCTGGCGACCTTGCTGGATCGCGACAAGATTTCACAGGCGATAGGCTGACAACGGGATGGTTTCCGATATACTTCAGACAGGGGATTCAGGGAGGCTGAGTCACATAAAGTGACCCGATGGTGAGGATTGCATGTTAAATCTTGGAAAAATCGACCATATTCATGTCCGTGTCACGGACACTCCCACTGCGGTCGAGTGGTATCAGCGCGTGCTGGGTCTGACGCCAGACCCCCGCTATCGCCATATGCAGGAGGAACCGCATGGCGTCACCATGGTAGCCAACCCCAGTGCCAGCGTGCGATTGGCCCTGTGTGAGGACGCCGATTTCAGCGCAGCAGTCAGTGCTGTGGCTTTCGTGGTAAGCGGCCAGGAGTTCATGGAGTGGATCGACCAGCTCGCTGGCGAGCGTGTCACCAATCGCGAGGGGCAGACCATCGCTCGCGACTCGGTGTACGACCACCACTTCTTCTGCTCGTTGGCGTTCGTCGATCCGTTTGGCAATGCTTTCGAAGTGGTTAGTTACGACCACACCTGGCTGACCGGCAAGCTGAAGCTGACCGGCCGCAACAATCACAATGGTCAAAACGGTCATGCAATTAATGGCCATAATGGTCACAATATCCTTAATGGCCATAATGGCCATAACGGCCATGTCCCGACGGCCAGCGAGTAAGTTGGCCGAAGCTCGACAAAAAACCCGCGCTCAAGCGGGTTTTTTGTTGCTCGCCAGGCCAGGTGGCCGCGTGTGGGATTGGCTCAATCGGCCAACAGGCCGTCGAGCTTATGTTTCACCAGCAGCTCGTGGTACACGCCTTTCTTCTTGACGGCGTCGATGGCGGTGTTGAAGCGGGCCTTGAGCGCTCCGTCCTGCTTGCGTAGCGCCACCGCCACGCCTTCGCCCAGCACCTTGTCCTGACGTCCGTCGAACACCGGGCCGACGAATTCGAAACCCTTGCCCGGTGCGGTTTCCAGGAAGCCTTTCTGCAACTGCACGGTGTTGCCGAAGGTGTAGTCGGCCCGGCCCGAGGTCAGCTCCATCATCGGGTCCTGGGCGTTGACATAGCGCTTGATGGTGGCGGACTTGCCGAACTGCTGGGTGACGAAGCGATCCTGCGGCGTGCCGGTCTGCACCGCGATGGTCTTGCCGCTGAGCGCGGCGGGCTGGATTTCGCCCTTGTGGCCCTTGGCCGTGACGAAGCGGTTCTGCATCAGGTAGTAGACCTTGCTGAAATTCACCGCCTTGCGCCGCTCGTCGGTGATGTTCATCGACGACATGATGGCGTCGTATTTTTTCACCTGCAGCCCGGGAATCAAACCGTCCCATGGCTGGTTGACCACCTCGCACTGCACCTTCATTTCCTTGCACACGGCGTAGGCGAAATCCACCTCGAAGCCGGACACCTTGCCGTTGGCGTCGACGTATTCGAACGGCGGGTAGGTGGCGTCGGTGGCGATGCGCAGGGTTTCGGCGGAGTGCGCCGCCAGCGGGGCGGTCAGCGACAACAGGGCCAGCGTGATGAGCTTCTTCATGATGTTTCCTTCTTTTGTAGAGGGGATGCGGACCGTCTTGTTGTGTCTATTCCGGGTTAGTCCAGACGGCGGTGTTGCAAGGCCGGCAGGCGCCGGCGCAGCTCGGCCTGCCGATTGAGATCGAGGGTGGCAAGTGCGATGCCTTCGCCGTCATCGTGGCGGGCCAGCACCGTGCCCCACGGGTCCACGATCAGGCTGTGGCCGAAGGTGCGCTTGCCTCCAGGGTGCACGCCGCCCTGGCCGGCGCCGATGACGAAGGCCAGGTTGTCGACGGCGCGGGCGCGCAGCAGCAGCTCCCAGTGCGCCTCGCCGGTGGTGTGGGTGAACGCCGCCGGGGCGCTGATCAGTGTCGGCGCCGGGCGCTGGCGGTACAGTTCGGGAAAGCGCAGATCGTAGCAGACCGACAGCCGCAGCGGCCCCCACGGCGTGTCGCCGCTGGCGACCTGTTCGCCGGCGCTCATGGTGGCCGCTTCGTCGTAGTGCTCGCTGCCGTTGTCGAAGCCGAACAGATGGATCTTGTCGTAGCGCGCGTGGCAGCGGCCGTCCGGGCCGAACAGCAGGCCGGAGTTGAACATCTTGCCCGGCTCCGGGCTTGCCAATGGCAGGGTGCCGCCGACCAGCCACAACCGGTATTTTTCCGCTAGCTCGGCAAGACAGTGAAAGATCGGGCCTTCGCCCAGGGGGCGGGCCAGCGCCACGCGCTCGCGCTCGTCTTCCGGCATCAGGTAGAAATACTCCGGCAGTACCACCAGGTCGGCGCCGGCGGCGGCCGCTTCGCCAACCAGTGCGCGGGCGCGTTCGAGGTTGGCCGAAAGATCGTCGCCGGACACCATCTGGATAGCGGCGGCGGTGAGCTGCTGTGAGTTTGGCATGGTCGCGCCCCTACAGGCGGCAGAGGCGCTCGGCCCCGGCGCGCAGTGTGGCCTCGTCCTTGGCGAAGGACAGGCGGATCAGGTGGTGATCGGTACTATCGCGATAGAACGCCGACACCGGGATGGTCGCCACCTGGTGCTCGCGGATCAGCGTCTGCACGAAGTCGCTGTCGGACTGGTCGCTGATATTTTCGTAGCTCGCCAGCATGAAGAAACTGCCGGCCGACGGCAGCAGTGTCAGGCGTGAGCCGGCCAGGCAGTCGACCAGCAAGTCGCGCTTCTGCTGGTAGAAATCCGCCAGCTCGAGGTAATGCGACGGGGTCTGCATCAGGCGCGCCAGGCCGTACTGCATCGGCGTGTCGGCGGCGAACATGGCGAACTGGTGCACCTTGCGGATTTCCTCCATCAGGGCCGCCGGTGCCAGGCAGTAGCCGACGCGCCAGCCGGTGATGTGGAAGGTCTTGCCGAACGAGGCCACCACCACCGCGCGCTCGGCCAGCTCCGGGTGGCGGCTCATGCTGTGGTGCAGCGCGCCGTCGAATACCACGTGCTCGTAGACCTCGTCGGACAGCAGCACGATGTCGGTGCCGGCGGTGAGGCGCTTGAGCGCGGCGATGTCCTCGTCGCCCAGCACCGCCCCGCTCGGGTTGTGCGGGCTGTTGAGCAGGATCATGCGGGTGTGCGGGGTGATGCGCGCGGCGACCTCGTCCCAGGGGATGGCGAACGCCGGCGGCGCCAGCTTGATCGGCACCACGGTGGCGCCCTGCAACTCGATCATCGGCGCGTAGCTGTCGAAGCAAGGCTCGAACACGATCACCTCGTCGCCGGGGTGAACCAGCGCGGTGATGCTGGCGAACAGCCCCTCGCTGGCGCTGGCGGTGATGGTGACTTCGCGTTCCGGGTCGTAGTGTCGGCCGTACAGCGATGCCACCTTGCCGGCGACCGCTTCGCGCAGCGCGAACAGGCCGGCCATCGGCGAGTACTGGTTGTGGCCGTCGAGCATGGCGCGGTGGGTGTGCTCGATCAGCTCGGGCGAGCAGGGGAAGTTGGGTGCGCCTTGCGACAGGTTGATCGCCTGGTGTTTGGCGGCCAGCTGGCCGATCACAGTGAAGATGGTGGTGCCCACGTGCGGCAGCTTGGAGCGCGGCGTGATGGAGTCGGTCATGTTGTCCCCCGTTTGTTGTGTCGGAGCCATCAGGTGGCGTTCGTGCCCATTAAACGGGTGCCGGGGCTTGTGCGACAAACGAATTGTCGGCATGTTATGCATGAGTTTTTTTCAGGCATGAAGAGACCATGACACAGCGTCCATTACCCTTGTACGGCCTGCAGGTTTTCGAGGTCGCCGCCCGCCACATGAGCTTCACCCTAGCGGCGGACGAGCTGTGCCTGACCCAGGGCGCGGTGAGCAAGCAGGTAGCCCAGCTCGAACAGCAATTGGGCTACCCGCTGTTCCATCGCCAGGTGCGCCGGCTGGTGCTGACCAGCGAGGGCGAGGCCTTGCTGCCCTACGTGACACGCGCGCTGGCGACGCTGGGCAAGGGAGTGGAAGCGGCGCGGCTGGCGCGCAACCACCTGCGCCTGAAGGCGCCATCGTGCATCTCGCGCTGGCTGCTGCGCGAGATCATGCTGTTCCGCAAGGATCATCCGGAGATCGAGGTCGAGGTCACCAGCGTTCACGAGCACGGCATCGACTTCGCCAAGGAAGCGTTCGATCTCGCCATCGTGTTCGGGCCGGTGCCGTCACGCCAGCCGCGGCAGACCCCCTTGTTCCGCGAGCAGCTGACGCCAGTCTGCTCCCCGGCGCTGCTGGAGTCCTTCGGCCAACCTTTGCACGAGCCGGAAGAGCTGGCGCGCTTCCCGCTGCTGCACCCGTCGCGCGATCGGCGCGACTGGTCGTTGTGGTTGAAGTCGGTCGGGGTCAAGGGCGTCAATCCCGGCAGCGGCCAGGTGTTCGACACCCTGGACCTGGCGACGAACGCCGCCCAGCAAGGCTTCGGCGTGTCGCTGGCGGATGTGGTGCTGGTGGAAGAGGAGTTGAAGCGCGGGACGGTCATCACGCCGTTCGCCCAGACCGTGTTCACTGGGAACGGCTATCTGTTGGCACTGCCGGCGGCCAGGCGCACTGCCGAGGCGGCGCAGCTGCTGCACGACTGGCTGGCGGCACGCCATCCGATGTCGGACGAACCGTATCCCGGCACTGTGCCGGGCGAAACACCCGCGCAGGCCATATCCTGAGCCACGAAAAGCAAACGGCCGCTGCGAGCGGCCGTTGTGTTGATAGCGGAGAGAGTGGGGCTCAGAACTGCTTCAGGATCTGTCGCGAGCGACGACCCTCAGCGGGGTGAAGAGCCGCAAAGAAACCGGAATGTACTGGAGTGCATGATGATTTCCGATCGCTCAGCGACAGATTCGCACGCAGTACCCATGAGCCCCGATCAGGGACGCACAGCAAGATCATGAGCCGGTTCTCAGCGGATGATGCCGCCGCCCAGACAGATATCACCGTCATACAGCACCGCCGACTGGCCCGGCGTCACCGCCCACTGCTTGTCGCGGAAGGTGAGGGTGGCCTCGCCGTCCACCACCGGCGACAGCGCACAGGCCGCATCGGCCATGCGGTAGCGGTTCTTGGCGGCGTAGTCGCCCGGCAGCGGAGCCTCGTCCAGCGTCCACGACAGATCGCCCATCGCCAGCGTGCTCTTCAAGAGCAGCGGATGATCGTGCCCCTGCACCACGATCAGCTTATTGGCCGGAATGTCCTTGCCGGCGACAAACCACGGCTCGCCGCTGCCATCCTTGGCGCCGCCGATATTCAGCCCCTTGCGCTGCCCCAGCGTGTAGTACATCAGCCCCTCGTGCCGGCCGACGGTCTTGCCCTCCGGCGTCACCATGTCACCCGGCTGGGTCGGCAGGTAGCGCTGCAGGAACTCGCGGAACGGCCGCTCGCCGATGAAGCAGATGCCGGTGCTATCCTTCTTGGCTGCCGTCGGCAGGCCGGCCTGTTCGGCCAACTGGCGCACCTCGGTCTTGCGGATATCGCCCAGCGGGAACATCGCCTTGGAAAGCTGCGCCTGGTTCAGCCGGTACAGGAAGTAGCTCTGGTCCTTGGTGTGGTCCACTGCCTTCAGCAGGTAGTGCTTGCCGTTGCGTTCTTCCTTGCGCGCGTAGTGCCCGGTGGCGATGCAGTCCGCCCCCAGCTCCATGGCGTAGTCGAGAAAGGCCTTGAACTTGATCTCGGCGTTGCACAGCACGTCCGGGTTCGGGGTGCGGCCGGCCGAGTACTCCTTGAGGAAGTACGAGAACACGCGGTCCTTGTATTCCTTGGCGAAGTTGACCACTTCCATGTCGATGCCGACGATGTCGGCCACGCTCATCGCGTCCAGCGCATCCTGCTTGATCGAACAGTATTCGTCGTCGTTGTCGTCTTCCCAGTTCTGCATGAACACGCCGATCACCTCGTGGCCCTGCTGCTTCAGCAGCCACGCAGTGACCGACGAATCCACGCCGCCGGACATGCCGACGACAATGCGTTTCTTACCCGTCACGGGGAATATCCTTCTTTCCAAATGGCGAGGGGCACCACCTCCGGCGGTGCCCCAAAATCCTTGAACCAACTGTCCACGGCCCAATCCTCACCGCTGCCACTGTCGTGCAGCACGGCGGTGTAATGCAGGTCGAGGAAGCGCGGCGCGCGCCACACCGGCTTGCCGACGGTGTGAAACCGCAGCCATCCCTGCTCCTGCAGATAATTCAGGAAGGTGGTGACGTTGCGGCTGTGATCCACGCAATCCATGCGTCCATCGGCGGTACCGTCCGGGAAGTTGCCCCCCTTGTCCTGCCAGATGGGGGTGCTACGCCCTGCCATCAAGTACAACTCCCGCACCGCGGCTTTGACGGCGGCGCGCTCGGCCTCGGCCGTGGCGTCGTCGGACAGCAGACGGGCCAAGCGCTGCTTGTCATCGGCGCCGACCTCGAAGTGGGAATCACGTTTGCAGCCGTAATGGTAACAGAGGGGGAGGGCGTCCGCATGGACGTTGCTGACGGTCAGCAGCCCAAGCCAGAGCCACCACTTCATGCCTTGTCCCGGTTGTTGAGGTGCTGGATCACCGCCAGCGGCGGGCGCTGGCCGGCCAGCCAGTCCTCCAGGCTCAGCGCCACCGCCGGGCTGCGATGCTGGCGGGTACGGGCACGGATTTCCGCCGCGGTGAGCCAGGGGGCGGCGACGATACCATCGTCCAGACGGCGCTCCGTCTCTTCGCGCAAGGCCCGGCCGCAGAAGGTGAAGCGCAGGTAGGTGATATCGCTGCCCGGCTTGTCGGCCAGGTAGATGCCCACCAGCGCTTCCGGCTCGAAATGCCACGCCGTTTCTTCCAGCACTTCGCGGCGTACTGCCTCGAACAGCGTTTCGCCATGTTCCAGATGACCGGCCGGCTGGTTCAGGCGCAGTCCTTCGGGGGTGTCTTCTTCCACCATCAGAAAGCGGCCTTCGCGCTCGATGACGGCGGCCACGGTGACATTCGGTTTCCAGATTCTCATGGGGTGGTCGGTTCCAGTTGACAATGGTTCTTGTTTATCCACATAATGATAATAATTCACATTTATATGTGCTGGGTGAAAACATGTACGTTTGTCTTTGTCATGGTGTGACCGACACGCAGATTCGCGACGCCGTCATGGACGGGGCAACCCGCCTGCGAGACGTCGCCCAGCAACTGGGCGTTGCGACCGACTGCGGCCGTTGTGCCTGCTGCGCCCACCAGTTGATCAAAGAAACGTTGACCGAGCTCACCGCCGAAGCCCATTCCCCCTTTCGCGAAGTCGCCTGAGCCGCGCTGCTTCCGGCGCAAACTGCACCGCAAGTCACACCACTCGGCCTTGCGCTGGCAAACCCGTGTGCAATAATTTCAAGATATGCGCACAGGAGCTTGTCATGCAAGGCGATAAAAAAGTCCTAAAATTCCTCAATCAAATCCTCAAGAACGAACTTACCGCCATCAACCAGTACTTCCTGCATGCCCGCATGTACAAGAACTGGGGTCTGAAAAAGCTCAACGAGCACGAGTATTACGAGTCCATCGACGAGATGAAGCATGCCGATCGGCTGATCGAGCGCATACTGTTCCTCGAGGGCCTGCCCAATCTGCAGGATCTGGGCAAGCTGTACATCGGTGAAAAGCCGCAGGAAATGCTAGAACTCGACCTCAAGCTGGAACTGGAGGCGCTGCCGCTGCTGCGCGAAGCCATCACCCATTGCGAGAGCGTCAGCGACTACGTCACCCGCGATCTGCTCGAAGACATTCTGGAAAGCGAAGAAGAGCACGTCGACTGGCTGGAAACCCAGTTGGGCCTGATCGAGAAAGTCGGCCTGCAGAATTATCTGCAGAGCCAGATGGAAGACTGAGCGGTCGCAAGACCGTAATGGAACAAGGGGGCCTAGGCCCCCTTGTCGGTTTGCGGCGATCAGCTGCCGCTGCTGGTGCTGGCCGGTGTCGCGTCCGGGGCGTCGCTCTCCTCCCACGGCAGATCGACCTTCTTGTGATTGATGGTCATCACCCCGTGCTTGTATTCCAGATCGGTGGAAATCTGGCCGTTCTGCTGCTTCAGATAGCCCTGCTCGGTCCATTGCGCCAGCTGGCTGTCGAGCAGGCTGCGCGCCAGGTCGTCCACTTCCTTCAGGTTCGGCTGGTCTTCCGCCGAGGCGTCGACGGTGAACAGGTTGCGCGCCTGCGCCACCACCAGGTCTTCCAGGGTCTGGCGCGGCAGGTTGACGCTGGCCTCGGCCTCGAAGCGCTTGAGGAAGGTCAGCGGGTTTTGCAGGTCGGTCTTCTGGAAGCCGGTGAGCGTCAGGTTGCCCTTGAGTCGCGCTTCGCCGCTTGGCATGCGTAGCGAGAACTCGTTGACCACCAGGCGCGGGTTGTTTTCCAGCAGCGGCACACCGTAGGTCTTGATGGCATTGACGTAGCGCTGGCGCAGGATGGTCGGGTCGACCCCCTCGAACGGAATCTTGCCGATCTCCTGATCGAGCTTGAGCAGGGTCGGGCCATGCAGGTGGTTGGCCGAAACATCCAGCTTCATCGGGCCGTAGTGCTTGTCGTTGAGATTGAAGCTGGCGAAGTCGAACTTGCCGCGCGTATTAACGAACTCGTCCTGCTCGCTGGTCACCATCTGGTAACGCAGGTCTTTCAGCCCCACGTTGGACGGGCGGAATTCGCCAGACGGGTTGATGAACTCGCCGACGCGGATGCGCGTCAACACGTAGACCAGTTCGTTGAGCTTGAGGTTGTAGGGAACGCTTTCCTTCCAGTTGAGCTGGACGTTGCCTACCGTCAGCTCGCTGGTGCCAAGCTTGATGCCGCTGCTGCCCGGACGCACGTCGGACAGGTATTTGACTCCGTCGAAGGCCAACGAGCCCTTGGTCGACGCTTCGAGCAGGAACCCGGGCGAGAGAGCCTCGGTCTTGTATTCCTTGTAGCCAGAGGCGTAATCGACCTTGAGGTCGAAGCCCTTCCACTTGACCTTCACCCCGGACAGCGCTTCGTCGTAGTCGAATGAAGGGATGTTGACCTCCAGCAGGCCGCCGCCGCCGAAGCCCAGACGGTTGGTGACGGTGATGGGCTCCTTGTCGCCAAAGAACCGCGACAGCGTCTTGCGGGTGGCGTCGCTCATGGCGAACTCGGTCGACACCAGGGCGCGTGCCGGGCGGAAGTCGAAGCTGCCGATGCCTGGCAGCGGGCCGTGCTTGACGTGATGGGTAAAGCGGATGGTCGAGCCGAGCAGGGGACGCAGGTTGTCCGGCAGCATGGCCTCGTACGGCCCCGACAGGCGGCGGTTGAAAGTGAGCTCGGTGGTCTCGGTGGACGAGAACCAGCCTCGTTCATAGCTGTGGGACTTCACCTTGAACAGAGGAAACTCCGCCAGCATGCGGTGTTGTTCGGCCAGCGTATCCTCGGCCTTGAGACCAGCCCAGTAGGCGGCCCCGCCGTACAGGACGAACAGGCCACCCAGTACCCCACCGGCAATGATCAGACGTTTTTTTTGCGGCACAAGCATCGGCTTCTGAAAGTGTAAAAAGACATCATATGTTACACCAGAGCGCTAGGGGAACACATCGGCGAAGAAAGAGTCTGACATGAGCGTAACTATTTATTACAATGGGACTTTATCCCTGATGAGGTGTGCGATTTAATGGAATGGATTAATGGTTTGATTGACTTACCGTGGTGGGGATATGTCGCCGTCGCCCTGGTGCTGACGCACATTACCATCGCCTCGGTGACCATCTTCCTGCATCGCCATCAGGCTCACCGCGCTCTGGACCTGCATCCTGTCCCGAGCCATTTCTTCCGTTTCTGGCTCTGGTTGACTACCGGCATGGTGACCAAGGAGTGGGCCTCGGTGCACCGCAAGCACCACGCCCGCTGCGAAACCGCCGAAGACCCGCACAGTCCGCAAGTGCTGGGTATCAACAAAGTATTCTTCGAAGGCGCCGAACTTTACCGCGCCGCCTGCAAAGACCGCAGCACCATGGAGAAGTTCGGTCACGGCACGCCGGACGACTGGCTCGAGCGCAACGTCTACACTCGCCACAGCGCCAAGGGCATTATCCTGATGCTGGCGATCGATCTCGTGCTGTTTGGCCCGATAGGGCTGACCATCTGGGCGGTGCAGATGATCTGGATTCCGCTGACCGCGGCCGGGGTCATCAACGGTATCGGCCACTACTGGGGCTATCGCAACTTCGAGAACGAAGACGCCTCCACCAACATCCTGCCCTGGGGCATCCTGATCGGTGGCGAAGAACTGCACAACAACCACCACACCTTCGGTACCTCGGCCAAGCTCTCCTACAAATGGTACGAGTTCGACATTGGCTGGATGTATATCCGCATCCTGGAAATGCTGGGGTTGGCGAAGGTTCGCAAGGTCGCGCCCAGGTTGGCCGAAGATCCGTCGCGTCCGCACCTGGATATCGAACATCTGCAGGCGGTGGTCGCCAACCGCTATGCCTTGGCAGCCCGGTATGCGCGCGAACTGAAAGACGTCTATCGCAGCGAGATCGAGAAGCTGGGCCAAGGTAATCTGGCCGGCAAGATGAAGACCTGGCTCAAGCAGGAAGCCAAGGATACGCCGGAAGAAGAGCGCAAGCAGCTGGCGGAATTGCTGGAAAAGAGCCATGTACTGCAGACCATCTACACCATGCGCCAGGAGTTATCCCGTTTGTGGGAGCGCTCCAGCCTGACGCGCGAGCAACTGCTGAAAGAACTGCAGGAGTGGTGCGCCCGTGCCGAGGCCAGCGGCATCGAAGCGCTCAAGAGCTATGCCCAGCGTCTGCGCAGGGTGGCTGTTGCCTGATCAGGCATGAGTCAGCGCGGGTTCTGATACACTGCACGACGGCGGGACGCACTCCCGCCGTTTTTTATTGTCGGGCTCCAAGCGGAGCCCGGGCGCGAATTCCACTATAAGGATTGCCATGACCATCTATCGTCACAAACCGGGCAAGCGGCTGGCCGAGGCGGCCGTCGTCAACGGCATGATTTTCCTGGCCGGCCAGGTGCCGGAAAACACCGACTCCGACGCTCGCGAGCAGACCGCCAACGTGCTGGGTCAGATCGACACGCTGCTGGCCGAGCTGGGGTCGGACAAGACCAAGATTGTAGATGCCACCATTTTCCTCGCTTCGCTGTCCGACTACGACGCCATGAACGAGGCTTGGGATGCCTGGGTGGTCGAAGGTCACGTACCGGCACGGGCCACGGTAGAGGCAAAACTTGCCAATCCTGCCTGGAAAGTCGAGATCAAGATCGTCGCCAGTCGCGGCTGAGAGTAGTGAGTGTGCACAAAAAAACCCGGTCGATGAGCCGGGTTTTTTTTTGTTGGAGCAGACGGCTTACTGGGTGATCACTTCGCGCCAGAACACGCCCTTCACCGCGCTGCCGGTGCCGCCGCTGGTCGTCAGCAGTGTGCCGACGTCGACGTTCAGTGTATCGCCGTCGGTGGTACGGATCATCGCCCGGTAATCGCCGCTCGACAGCTTGACCACGGTCGGACGGCTGGCCAGGAAGTGGGTGTCGGAGAGTCCGGCACTGGTAGCGGCGCTGGCCAAGCTGAAATAGCCGGTTTGCAGGCCTGTCTGGTAGTCGATCACGTACAGCCAGCTTTCCATGGGCGAGCTGTTGTTGGTGTCGCAGGGGTTGGACGGCTTGTTGGCGGTGAATAGCACCTTGCCGTTGGCAATAGCGGCGGAGTTGATCACGCGTTGTCCCGTCGGCAGGTTGGCGGCCCAGCCATAACTGGAGAGGTTGCTGGCGACCCCGACGGTGGTACTGGCACTGGTGTCGTAGTTACTGGAGGCCAAGGTCACTGTGCTCAGCTGGTTGGGAACAGTGGCGTCGTTGCTGTCGTTGTAACTGGTGACAGTATCGATGCGGTCGATCAGGCCGTACATGCTGCCGCTGGCGGTGGTGAGATCGGATGGTGTCAGGTAACGCCCAGTACCGATGTAGATGAAGCGCTTAGGCGTGCCGTCGATGGTGATTTGTCCCAGCTCGGGCTCGCTGCTGATCGGGGCGCCCAGGCTGGCGAGTTTGTGCACGTTCCAGCTATTGGTGTCGGTCGAGGTCAGGTCGAAGCGCCAGACGTTGCCGTCCAGGTCGCCCCCATAAACATACTGAACCTGGTTCAAGGTCGAATAGCTGTCGGCAAAACCGGCAATATAGTTCAGCCCCTTGCCGCTCACGCTGAATTTTTTGATGAGCGCGCCGGTCGTCAGGTTGACGACATACAAATAGCTGTTCGAGGCGAGACTGCTGAGATCGAATGTACTGAAGCCGCTGGCAAATATCGCCACCTTGGTGACAGTGGAGCCAATGATGGCTTGGGTAATGATCGGGCGACCATAAAGGTAGCCGGTATCGCTGTCCACTGTCGTCGCTCCACTGCTGTTGTCGAAGGTCCAAAGCGGGGTCGGGTTGGCCGTGCCCAGCGTCAGCGAGTACACCCCTTTGGCGCCTTTGGCAAAGCCGCTCGACAGATAGTAAGTTGTGGTTGTGGTGGTTTGATTGCCATTGCCGGTAGTGGTCGAGGTGAATTTATCGATTGCGGGCGTGGCATCGAGCCAGTACTTGTGCGTATAGCCGCTGGTGACGTAGGCCTTGATCTTGTTCGGGGCATCGCTTTGCCCGATGGAGTTCAGAAATGCTTTCGGGATATAGGTCCAGGCTTCGCTGCCGTTGCTGCTGTTGTTGGCGCCGATGGTGCCGTTGTTGTGCGTGAAGGCGTGCAGCATGCCGTCGTTGGCGGCCTGAATGACCATACTCAGCCCGGAGACGTAGACAGGCTCGCTATGGACGATCGTACCTAGACGTTTAGCGGGAATGCGGTACGTTGTCCCGAGCGTCACGCTGGGGTTGCCGGTGGTGCTGTTGACCCCTTTCAGCAATTTGACGATGTTTTCGCAGTCCGACTCGCTCGATGCACCGAGATAGGTTTGATTGGTTGCAGAGCAAAAGCTGCTGGTGTCCTGAATTTCGGTCGCCGTGCCACCGATGTTGGTGTAGAACTTCCTGCTGCTGTTATTGCCGCTCAGGCTGCTGTTGCTCAAGGCGGTCAGGATCGTCTGGGCGCTCCATTGCGCGGTGCTGCTGATCGAACCCGTGGTGGGGTCGATGGTGAAGGCCTTGAGGTCCCCCGTCATCATGGTGGCGGTGTCGTCGTAGTAAGAGGCGAACAGTGTGCTGTCCCCCTGCACAATATTGGAGTTGGTCACCGCGGCCGCAGACCCCCCTTGCGAGCTGTCGACGCTGGTGGTGCACACCTCGAGGGGGGTATCGGGCAGGGTGGTCGACGCGTCGGCCTGCGCCAGCCAAGGTGTCGCCATCAAGATGCCGGCCAGCACGAATTGCCTGGTAATCCTTCTTACCGTGGACATGATCATGTTTCCTATCGGGTGAGGATGGTCTGGGAAATGCTCAGGCTGCTGCCTGGACCTTCGGCGCGGCTGGTGACGCGGTAGTAGATGCTGTTGCTTGAACTGAGCCCGGAAAACACGGTGCTTCCAATCTTCTTGCTACCGCCCAGCGTGCTGGTGCTGCCGCTGGAGGGGATGGCGTATTGGCATTTGCCGGCCTTGTCGGTGACGGCCGTGCCCAGGGTGCCGGTGCACAGCCGCTCAATGATGAATTTGACGGTGTAGCCCGAACTGTTGCTGACGTTGATGGCGCTGACCGTGGACCAATCTATGTTGTCCGGTACGCCGTCGCTATTAGTGTCCAGGTCAACCGGATAGTAGCAATTGTTGAAGGTGGTCGAGTTGGTGCTGCAACTGGCGGCATTGGAGCCATCCAGCGTAGTGCTGCTCAAGCTGCCGAGCGCCGATAAGCCGTATTGCAGCCCGACGTCCGTGAGGTGGATGCCGCCTTCCCGGAAGGCGAGGTTGCGTGTCATCAGTCCGGAGAAATCCACCACCCGTACCATGGCCACGCCGATGAGCAGGATGGCGATCATGGCGATCAGGGTGATGACCAGCGAGACGCCATGCTGGGCGCTCTTCAGGGGGCATGTCGTCATGGCTAGCCGGCGGACCATATCGTGTTCCTCAGCGGGATGACGCTTTCGTAGATGCGGTATTTGTAATGCTGCCATTCTGTGCCGCCCGCGCCACCGTCCAGCCGTACCTTGGTACCGCTCCAGATGCAGATGCCGTTGGAGAAGCCGGAACAGGCGGTGGTGACGATGCCGCTTTCGCGTTTCGGGACGCGGGATACCACGGCCAGCTTCACCGCCTGCAGGGTCAGTATCTTGGTCAGGCTGGCGCTATCGGCGGCGAGGGCTGACTTGGCATAAGAGCCAGTGGCATCGGTCCAAGTGTAGCTGCTGCCGCTCTTGATCCCATACTGTGCCTGCATATTGACGATGTTCTCGCCCAGCGTGTAGTTGACGGTGGAGGTTCGCATCGAGGCATCGGCCAGCTTCAATTGGCGATTGGTTTCATCTACCGAGTAAGTGCTGGTAATGACGTCGGAGCCCAGTTTGATGATGTAGTTGCCGGCAGAGTAGGTAGGGTAGCCGTTGGAGTTTTCATAGTTTGTGGCCGGGTTGTAGGTGGTGCCGTTGTCGTTGTTACCCGGGTTCTGTTGCAGCTTTAGTGCGGAATTCTGTTTCTGGGTCAGGTCGAAGCGGGTGCAATTGCCGGTGCTGGGATCGTACAAAACGGAGAAGGTGTTGACTTCGAAACCGGACACGGAGCTGACGTCGAGTTCCGACGAACTAGGCGGCATGGTTTTACTGAGGGTGGCCAGGCCAAAGCTGAGGTTGCCTTTACCTCCCCTGATTTCGACCTGGTCCGCTTCACCATTGGTGCCGCCGTCGACGATGATCAGGGGGGCGATCGAGACGCCGAACCCGGCGCCGGCGAAATTGGGGTCTTCACTGCCACTGGCCCCGTTGGTGCCGACATAAGCGTAGCGATGGGTGCAATTGATCAGGGCCCCGATCTGGGTGCCGTAGCCCGCGCTGCGGATTGCCTGTTCCATCAAAACCATCGAGGTCAAACCTTGGTTCTGGCCCTCCGAGGCCGAGTCCGTGGTTTTGCGCTGGTTCCACCACAGCCCCATGATCTGCGACAGCATCAGCGTGGTGATCAGCGCGATGGTCAGCCCGATCATGATTTCGATCAGGCTGATGCCGGACTGGCGGCGCGGGGAGCGTAAATGCGGCTGATTCATGGTGATCGCCTCAGGAGGTGGGGATCAGCGTGGTGGTGGTGAAGTGGCGCACATCGCTGTCGGATGTGTTTTGCCAGCAGATCGTGACGGTGACCTGATTGGCGGAACCGCTAAGGGTCGAGGCGATGGTGACGGATTGGCGAGCCGCAGTGGCATTGGGTAGGGTCGAGCTGATCGAACTCAGCCAGTTGCTGACCTCGGCCTGGCTGGAACTGGTGCTGCTGCCATCACAGGTATGGCCGCTATTGAAGGCGAAGTTGGTGGCAAAGCTGCCGCTGGCACGGGCCGCCCACATCTGCCCGATCAGGCTGTTGGCGAGGTAAGTGGCCTGCCCGCGGTACTGGTTCTCGCTGTTGGCGCGGATGGTGAAGCCTTGCAGGGCGATCAGGGCGAGGATGCTGATGGCGAAAATGGCCATGGCGATCAGGGCTTCGATCAGGGTCGAGCCTTGCTGGTTTTGCCGTGAGATGCTCGGGCGGGCCATGGTCAGCACTTCCTCGGGTCGGTCGAACTGGTGACGTTGGGGTCGCACAGCTTCAGCGCGCCCCCCGTCTGCAGGGTGATGCGCATGTCCTTGCTGTCGGCCGCGGCGATAGTGGTGACGTCGAAGTTCAGTTGCGTCAGCGGTGTGGAGTCGCTGATCCGGCCGAGCCCATTGAAGGTGACGGTGGTGACGGTGGAGGGTGTCGGGGTGATCGTTACCTTCGGGGCATCCTCGGCGAAATTCTTTTGCTGCAGCACGGCACCGGTGTCGACGCGCTTGATCTGCCAGATTTTCTTGGTGGTCGAGTCAAAGCTCAGCTGCACGGCCGTGTTGGTGCGGATGGCTTCGGCGCGTGCCAGTTGCAGGCTGGCCATGGCGGTATCGGCTGCGTTGCGGATTTGGTGATTCATCAGCCAGGTCGAAAAACTGGGCACGGCAAAAGCCAGTACGACGGCCATCAGCACGATCGAGATCAGCATTTCGATCAGGGTGAACCCGCGCTGGCGCATCCGCTTCAACATTCGTCCCCCTTGATCAGCCAGCAGGACTTGCTAACCGTGCTGCCCTTGTACTGGGTGGTGCTCTTGCTGTTGCTCTGATCCAGGCTGTAAACGTAACCGGCCATTACCGTGGTGCCGGTGGCGCCGAGGGTATAGCCGGAGCTGCCGCTGGCGGTACAGGCCAGGGTGAAATAGTCGACGGAAGAAGGAGTGGCGCCGCAGGTGGTGCCGGAGGCGGCGTAGCTGCGGTTGTCGGCGTAGTACTGCTCCAGGCTCACCCGTGTTTGCGACAACTGGGCCAGTGCCGCGTTGATGCGGCTGCGCCGCACGTAATCCTGATAGGCCGGGACGGCGAGCGACATCAGGATGGCCACTACGACGATGGCAATCAAGAGTTCAATCAGGGTGAATCCCGCCCAAGCTTTTCTCATAATTTTTCCGGACTCGTCCAATCTTTATCATGATAGTCGAAAGAGTACGGTTTAAGGCGCTGATGTGCCGTTGTTCTGTTTGATTTTAAGTGGCGTGTGGCGTCGACGCCGACAGGAAATCGCGACAAACGTTCAGCGCCGTGGTGGTGACAGTCGGGCTGGTGGGTTCGAGGACGGTGACGTCGGGCATCGAGCGCAGCCAGGTCAGCTGGCGCTTGGCCAGTTGCCGGGTGGCGGCGATGCCTTTGTCGAGGAAATCGGCGTAGCTGGCTTGGCCGTCGAGGTGCTCCCAGGCTTGGCGGTAGCCGACGCAGCGCATCGAGGGCAGGTCGGGCGTGAGCTCGGGATAGCGTTGACGCAGGCGCACGACTTCGTCGAGGAAGAACTGTTCCAGCATCAGCCGGAAGCGCAAGGCGATTCGCTCGTGTAGCCAGGCGCGGTCGTGCGGGATCAGCGCCAGTTTGAGCATCTGGAAGCGGGCGGCCTGGCTGCGTCCTTCTGCGTGCCACGCCGAGAGGGGTTTGCCGGTAAGCCGGAAGACTTCCAGCGCGCGCTGGATGCGCTGCGAGTCCATCGGTTCGAGGCGCGCGGCGGTGATCGGGTCGGCTTCGGCGAGTTGTGCGTGCAGTGCGGGCCAGCCGTATTTGGCGGCCTCGAGGTCGAGTTGGGCGCGGGTGGCGACGTCGGCGGGCGGCATGTCGGAGAGGCCGTCGATCAGCGCCTTGAAGTAGAGCATCGTGCCGCCGACCAAGAGCGGCACCTTGCCGCGTGCAGCGATATCGTCGATCAGGCGGTTGGCATCAGCGTGAAACTGCGCTGCGGAATACGCTTCCAGCGGGCTGATGATGTCGATCAGGTGATGGGGCACCTGCGCCATCTCGTCACGGCTGGGCTTGGCGGTACCGATATCCATGTCACGGTAGACCAGCGCGGAGTCGACGCTGATGATTTCCACCGGAAAGTGGCGGGCCAGTTCGAGTGCCAATCCGGTTTTGCCGGAGGCGGTGGGGCCCATCAGCAGGATGGCTTTGGTGGGGGTGGTCATGGGGTGCGGCGATGAGTGCGACAAGGCGATATTGTCGCACCGGGCGAGGCTTCGGCCAACCTTTGCAGCGGGGGCAAGCTTGGCCACATGGCGATGGGAACTTATCCCCGTAGGCGAGCGAGCCAAGGCAGGTTGAGCACCGCCGGAGAGCAGGAGCCGCAATGCACGCAGGGCGCCGCGGTACTCAAGAGGCAAAGGCGTAGCCGCCTAATGGGGGCCGTTCTCAGACTGGGGCGGTTTCGTCGACAAACTGGCGGATCGCCGCCAGCAGCGTCTGGCCACGCGCGTCAGCCGTCGCTTCCAGCGTGGCAATCTCCTCCAGGCACTGGGCGCGGTAGCGGCCGGGGATTGCCCGGTCGATCAGCTTGCTGCGGCACCAGCTCTGCCAGCGCTCCCGCTCGGCGGCCGTCAGCGAGCTGGGGAAGTTGCGCGCGCGGTAACGGAACAGTTGCTCGGTCAACTGCGTATCGTCGAACACCGGGCGCTCGCCGGCGAGTTGCACCGCCGACAGCGTGCGCAGCCGGGTGAGTTCGCGGCGGTCGTTGTTGGAAACGAAGCCGCCGTAGAGGTTTTCATCCACGTCGGCGGGTGCGCCGGTCTCGCGCTGGTAGACCTTGCGCCAGACCGAGGTCAGGTTCGGCAGGGCTTGGGCGGTCTCGGCGTGGCGTTTGACTGCGTCCAGGTCGATGCCCCAGTGATCGGCACGTTCATCGCTCAGAACGCGCAGGTTGCTCACGACGAACGGCGATTTGTTGATGTGGATGGTCTTGATCGGCAGCCGGCTGACACCATCGGGCAGCTCGTCGCTGCGGCTGAACAGGCGCTGGCGGATCGTGTCCGGGCCGAGTCCGCGCAATTCGGTGGGGTCGTAAGCCAGATCCCAGACGATCACTTCATTCTTGTTGCTCGGGTGTTCGGCCAGTGGCCAGACCACCGCCAGGTTGCCGCGCTCGGCACCGTACATGCCGGAGACGTGCAGCAGTGGGCGCGGGGCGTGCAGGCTGAGTTGGTGGCGTACCGCGTCCTTCTTGCGCAGGCCGAGGTAGAACTCGAACAGCTTGGGCTGGTGCTGGCGGATCAGCCGCGCCAGGGCGATGGTGGCACGCACGTCGGAGAGCGCATCGTGCGCGGCCTCGTGGGCCAGGCCGTTGGCGGCGGACAGGTGCTCGAGCTTGAAGCTCGGCAGGCCGGTATCGTGCTTGGGCCACTCGATGCCTTCGGGGCGCAGCGCGTAGGTGGCGCGCACCAGGTCGAGCAGATCCCAGCGTCCGCACTGGTTCTGCCACTCGCGGGCGTAGGGGTCGATCAGGTTGCGCCAGAACAGGAAGCGGGTGACCTCGTCGTCGAAGCGCAGCGAGTTGTAGCCGACGCCGATGGTGCCGGGGGTGGCCAGTTCGCGTTCGATCACGCCGGCGAATTCGTGCTCCGCCACACCGTGCTGCTGGCACAGTTGCGGGGTGATGCCGGTGAGCAGGCAGGCTTCGGGGGAGGGCAGATAGTCCGGCGCCGGTTGGCAATACAGCATGACCGGTTCGCCGATCTCGTTCAGCTCGGCATCGGTGCGGATGCCGGCGAACTGCGCTGGACGATCCTGGCGCGGCACGGTGCCGAAGGTCTCGTAGTCGTGCCAGAAGAAGGTGTGCTGTGACATGGCGTGGCGGGCAGGGGTAAAGGCGGCATTGTCGCACCGCTGCGGGCTTCGGCCAACCTTGGCCGAGCGGGCCGCCGTCAGCGCCCGCGCATGAACAGGTTGTCGAGGTCCTTCATGGTCAGGCGGCTCCAGGTCGGGCGGCCGTGGTTGCACTGGCCGGAGCGTTCGGTGGCTTCCATGTCGCGCAGCAGTGCATTCATCTCGGCCAGCGTCAGCTGGCGGTTGGCGCGCACCGCGCCGTGGCAGGCCATGGTGGCCAGGAGCTCGTTGCGGCGCTCGGTGAGCACCCGCGTCAGGCCGAATTCGCGCACGTCCTTCAGTACCGCGCGCGCCAGCTCGACCGGGTTGCCATCCTTCAGCCACACCGGCACGCCGCGCACGGCGATCTGGGTGGGGGAGAGCGGGGCGAGCTCGACGCCGAGCCGCTTCATCTCCTCGCCGTGCTCGTGCACCGTGGCCGCTTCCATGCGGTCGGCGGCGAACGACACCGGCAGCAGCAAGGGCTGCATCGGGATGCTGTCGGCTTCCAGCGCGTTCTTCAGCCGCTCGTAGATGATGCGCTCGTGCGCGGCGTGCATGTCGACTACGATCAGGCCTTCCTGGCACTGGCTCAGGATGTAGACCCCGTGCAGTTGCGCCAGGGCGAAGCCGAGCGGAGGGATGCCGTCGTCGCTGTCGGGCAGGGTGGCCAGCGTGGCGGCAGGCAGCGGCGACGGCAGCGGTCCTGCCGGGCGGGTGTCGGCCTGGCGTTCTTCCTCGCGCAGCCCGGAGAACATCGCGTCGTACACCCCGATCGCCTCGCGCGCCACGCCGAGCGGAATGCTCTGCTGCTCGTAGCGGTAGCTCTGCACCGGGGTGCGGCCATTGCCGGTTTGGCTGGTGGCGAACAGCCCGGCCGGTGCCGGGTTGGCGCCGGAAAGGTTGGCAGAAGACGGGGTGGCGGCCCCTTCTGCCAGGGCCACGGCGGGGGCCGCCCCGGCCGTGGTGGCCGCCAGCGCCTTGTTGACGCTGTGGAACAGGAACTGGTGGATGGCCTGCGACTCGCGGAAGCGCACCTCGATCTTGGTCGGGTGAACGTTGACGTCCACCGCGGCCGGATCGATGGTCAGGAACAGCGCATAGGCCGGATGGCGGTCGTGGTGCAGCACGTCGCGGTAGGCCTGGCGCAGGGCATGCTGCGCGGTCTTGTCGCGTACGAAGCGGCCGTTGACGTAGAAGTACTGGGCGTCGCGGCTGGCCTTGGAGTAGGTCGGGCTGGCCACGAAGCCCGCCAGTTGCAAGCCTCCGGCGTTAGTTTCCAGCGGCAGCGCGGCCTCGACGAAATCCTTGCCCAGCAGCGCGCCGACGCGCTCGGCCAGGGACTGAGCCGGCAGGCGCCATACTACCTTGCCGTTGTGGCGCAGCAGGAACTCCACCTGCGGGTGCGCCAGCGCGATGCGCTCGAAGGTGGCCGCGCAGTGGGCGTACTCGGTGTTCTCGCTCTTGAGGAACTTGCGCCGCGCCGGGGTGTTGAAATAGAGATCGACCACTTCGACACTGGTACCCGGCGCATGCGCCGCCGGCTCCACCGGGTGCAGTGCACCGTCGATGGCGATGATCTGGTGTGCGTGCGCCTCGTCGTGCGGACGGCTGATCAGCGTCAGCCGCGATACCGAGGCGATACTGGCCAAGCCCTCGCCGCGAAAGCCCAGCGTGGCGACGCTTTCCAGATCGGCGAGTGAGGCAATCTTGCTGGTGGCGTGGCGGTCGAGCGCCAAGGGAAGGTCGTCCGGCACGATGCCGCCGCCGTTGTCGGTGACGCGGATCAGCTTGATGCCGCCTTGGGCGAGATCGACGGTGATCCTGTCGGCGCCAGCGTCCAGGCTGTTTTCCAGCATTTCCTTCAGCGCCGAGGCGGGACGTTCCACCACCTCGCCGGCGGCGATCTGGTTGACCAGGTGGTCGGGCAGGGCATGGATGCGCTTCATGCGGTCTTGCGTGCCAGGCGCTTGTGGCGCCAGATTTCGACGAGGCCCGGCAGCAGCGAGACGAAGATGATGCCGAAGATCAGGTATTCCAGGTTGCTTTTCACCACCGGCAGGTTGCCGAACAGGTAGCCGGCGTAGGTGAAGCTGGCCACCCACAGCACGCCGCCGATGATGTTGTAGGCGAAGAAGCGGCGATAGCTCATCGCGCCGGCCCCGGCCACGAACGGCGCGAAGGTGCGCACGATCGGCACGAAGCGGGCCAGGATGATGGTCTTGCCGCCGTGGCGCTCATAGAAAGCATGGGTCTTGTCGAGGTATTGCTGCTTGAGCAGGCGCGGAAAGCGCGCCATCAGCGACAGTCCCAGACGGCGGCCGATGGTGTAGTTGACACTGTCGCCCAGCACCGCCGCCGCGATCAGCGTCGCCACCAGCGCGTGCGCGTTCATGCCGCCGGTGGCAGCCAGGGTGCCGGCGACGAACAGCAGCGAGTCCCCGGGCAGCACCGGCGTCACCACCAGGCCGGTCTCGCAGAACACGATCAGGAACAGGATCAGGTAGATCCACGGGCCGTACTGCGCCACCAGCACCGCCAGGTGGCGGTCGATGTGTAGCACGAAATCGAGCAGAAATTGAAGGGCTTCCATGGCGTTCATTGTACAGGAGGTTGGCCGAAGCCGTTGAGACGGCGAGCAAGAGGGGGAGGGCGAGCTACTCGCCGGTGGTGATCGGGTATCGCAAAAGAAACTGGCCGGACAGGCCGGCCAGTGCAGTCATCAGACTACCGCTTCGTCCTTGGGTTTCTGCGGCTTGATCATGTGCTCGCGCGCCACGCCCAGCCACAAGGCGATCGGGCTCGCCACCAGCACTGAGGAATAGATGCCGAACACGATGCCGATGGTCAGCGCGATGGCGAAACCGTGCAGCGCCGGGCCGCCGAAGACCAACATCGACAGCACCATCGCCTCGGTACAACCGTGCGTGATCAAGGTGCGGCTCATCGTCGCGGTAATGGCGTTATCGATGATCTCGGACACGTTCTTGTTGCGCATCGCCGCCTTGCGGAAGTTCTCCCGGATACGGTCGAACACCACCACCGACTCGTTCACCGAGTAACCCAGAACCGCCAGTACGCCGGCCAGCACGGTGAGGCTGAACTCCCACTGGAAGAAGGCGAAGCAACCCAGGATGATCACCACGTCGTGCATGTTGGCGATGATGGCCGCCACGGCAAAGCGCCATTCGAAGCGCAGCGCCAGGTACAGCATGATGCCCAGGCACACGATGATCACCGCGGTCAGGCCATGGGTGACCAGCTCCTCGCCCACGCTCGGGCCGACGAACTCGACCTTGCGCAGTTCCACCGCCGGGTCGGCCGCCTTCAGTGTGCCCATCACGCGCTCGGACAGCTGCGCCGAGCTTACGCCCTGGCGGCTAGGGAGGCGGATCAGCACGTCGCGCGACGTGCCCAGGCTCTGCACCGTGGCCTCGCCGAACTTGAGGGCGTCCACGCGGTCGCGGATGTCGTTCAGGTTGGCCGCCTGCCGGTACTGCACTTCCATCACCGTGCCGCCGGTGAATTCCACGCTGAAGTTCAGGCCCTTGGCGAACAGAAAGAATACGGCCAGCAGGAAGGTCACCAGCGAGATGGTCGTGGTGAGCCTGCCGTAGCTCATGAACGGGATGTCCCGTTTGATGCGGAAAAGCTCCATTGCGTCCTCTAGAGGTAAGGGCGAGCGGCTTGGCCGCCCGCCTGGAACCGGTTCACGATCTGTTGCGCCATCCCCGAGCGGGGTTCGGCTTCGGTTTGAAAATCAAATGGGCAACATGTCCATTTGATTTGCCGCCTGCTTCGCCCCGCTGAGGATCGTTCGCAACAGATCGTGGGTTCTTACGATTCAGGTTTCCAGACCTGGCCGATCGACACCGTGGCCAGGCGCCGCTTGCGGCCGTACCACAGGTTGACGAAGCCGCGCGACACCAGGACCGCCGAGAACATCGAGGTCATAATCCCCAGGCAATGCACCACGGCAAAGCCGCGCACCGGGCCCGAACCGAAGATCAAGAGCGCGAGGCCGGCGATCAGCGTGGTGATGTTGGAGTCGAGAATCGTGGCCCAGGCATGCTGGTAACCGGCCTGGATCGCGGAGTGCGGCGGCACGCCGTTACGCAGCTCCTCGCGGATGCGCTCGTTGATCAGCACGTTGGCGTCGATCGCCATGCCCAGCGTCAGTGCGATGGCGGCGATGCCGGGCAGGGTCAGCGTCGCCTGCAGCATCGACAGCACCGCCACCAGCATGAACAGGTTCACCCCCAGCGACAGCGCCGAGATCAGGCCGAACACGCGGTAGTAGATCAGCATGAACACGGCGATGGTGGCAAAACCCCACAGCGTGGAGTGGAAGCCCTTCTCGATGTTCTCCTTGCCCAGGCTCGGGCCGACGGTGCGCTCCTCGATGATGTTCATCGGGGCGGCCAGCGAGCCGGCGCGCAGCAGCAGCGCGGTATCGTTGGCTTCAGCGGCGTTCATGCTGCCGGAAATCTGCACCCGGCCGCCGCCGATCTCGCTGCGGATCACCGGTGCGGTCACCACTTCGGCGCGGCCTTTTTCCACCAGCACCATCGCCATGCGCTTGCCGATGTTCTCTGCCGTCACCTGGCGGAAGATCGAGGCCCCGGTGGAGTCGAGGTTGATGTGCACCGCCGGCGTGCCGTTCTCGTCGAAGCCCGGTTGGGCGTCGTTGATGTTGTCGCCGGTCAGCTCGACCTCTTTGCTTACCAGGATTTTCTGCGGGCCGCGCGGGGTCAGCTCGTCCAGTAGTTCGTAGCCACCCGGTACGTTGCCGGCCAGTGCCTCGGCCACCATGCTCTGATCGTCTGACACCATGCGCACTTCCAGCGTGGCGGTACGACCCAGAATATCCTTGGCCTTGGCGGTGTCCTGCACGCCCGGCAGCTGTACCACGATGCGGTTGGCGCCGGATTGCTGGATGATCGGTTCGGCGACACCCAGTTCGTTGACACGGTTGTGCAGCGTGGTGATGTTCTGCTTCACCGCATCGCTCTGGATGCGGGTGATCTCCTCCGGCTTCAGCGTCAGGCTCAGCTTGTAGCTGTTGTCGTCGCTGGTAAAGCTCAGGGAAGGCAGGGCACGGGCCACGGCGTCCTCGGCCGCCTTCAGCGTGGCTGCGTCACGCAATTGCACTTCCAGCGTGTTGCCGTTGCGCTTGATGGCACCGTAGCGGACCTTCTTGTCCTTGAATTCGCGACGGATATCGCCGGCGTAGCGCTCCATGGTCTTGTCGGTGGCCGCCTTCATGTCCACTTCGAGCAGGAAGTGAACGCCGCCGCGCAAGTCCAGCCCCAGGAACATCGGATAGGCCTTGAGCTTGGTGAGCCAGTCGGGCGACGCCGCCAGCAGGTTGAGCGCGATGATGTAGTTGTCACCCAGCGCCTGCTGGATGGCGTCGCGCCCCTTGATCTGGGTGTCCGGGTCGTGGAAACGGACCTTCAGGCTATTGCCGTCCAGGAACAGGCCGTCCGGGGTAATGTGCTGGGCAGTCAGCGCGGCTTCGACGCGGCCCATCAGCGCGGTGTCCACCGGAATGGACTGACGCGAGCTGGAAATCTGGACGGCAGGGGTTTCGCCGAAGAAATTGGGCAGCGTATAGATCGTCGAGACGACCAGCGCTACCACGATGATGAAGTATTTCCAGAGTGGATAGCGGTTCATGTGCGAGAGTCTGGCAGAAGGGAAATGGCCGCCCGTTCAGGCGGCCCGGGTGTATTACAGGGACTTGATGGTGCCCTTTTCCAGTTTGGCCGATACCGCGCCACGCTGGATCTGGACTTCCACGCCGTTGGCGATTTCCACCGACAGGTACTGCTCGCCGGCCTTGGTTACGCGGCCCACGATACCCCCTTGGGTCACCACCTCGTCGCCCTTGGCAATTTCGGACAGCATTCTTTGCTGTTCCTTGGCGCGCTTCTGCTGCGGGCGTACCAGCAGGAACCAGAACAGCGCGAAAATCACGACCATCGGCAGGAAGCCCATCAGGTCGAAACCGCCCGGAGCGGTGCCGGCAGCGAATGCGGGGGTGATGAACATCGTGTTAACTCCCTTATGTTTGTTGTCTATCAGTATCCGAAGCGGGCCATTGTAGCCACGCCGTGTTGCTTTTCCAACCGTTGTGGCAGCGCAAACCCGGTATGACCCTGGTCTGAAGTCCTGGTTCCATCGCCTCAATCGGCTCCGCGTGCTCGGCGCTGGGCAAAATCGACCTGGAACGCCGGGAAGCGGTCCTCCTCGATGGCCTGGCGCATTTCCGCCATCAATTGCTGGTAGTAATGCAGGTTATGGATGGTGTTGAGGCGCGCTCCCAGGATTTCGCCGACCCGATGCAGGTGGTGAAGATAGGCGCGGCTGAAGTTGCGGCAAGCGTAGCAGCCGCACGTCTCGTCCAGCGGTTTCTTGTCATCCTTGTAGCGCGCGTTCTTGATTTTCACGTCGCCCCACTGGGTGAACAGCCAGCCATTGCGCGCATTGCGTGTCGGCATCACGCAGTCGAACATGTCCACACCGTTGGCCACCCCGTGCACCAGGTCCTCCGGGGTGCCCACTCCCATCAGGTAGTGCGGCTTGTCGGCGGGCAGCATGTCCTTCATTTCTGCCAGCATGCGGTACATTTCGGGCTTGGGCTCGCCGACTGACAAGCCTCCGATGGCGTAGCCGTCGAAACCGATCTCCATCAGGCCTTCGAGAGATTCGCGGCGCAAATCGGTATAAAGGTTGCCCTGCACGATGCCGAACAGCGCGTTGGGGTTCTTCAGGTCGTCGAAAGCGCGGCGGGAACGTTCCGCCCAGCGCAGGCTCATGCGCATCGACTTGGCGGCGGTGTTGTGGTCAACTTGGCCCGGGGTGCATTCGTCGAAGATCATCACGATGTCCGAGTTCAGCACCTTCTGGATTTCCATCGACTTTTCCGGGGACAGGAACAGCTTGTCGCCGTTGACCGGGCTCTGGAAGGTCACGCCTTCCTCGGTGATTTTGTTCAGCGCCCCCAGGCTGAACACCTGGAAACCGCCGGAGTCGGTCAGAATCGGCTTGTTCCAGCCAATAAAGTCGTGCAGCCCTCCAAAATGTTGGATGACTTCGAGGCCGGGGCGCAACCAGAGGTGGAAGGTGTTGCCCAGGATGATCTGCGCGCCGATGTCGTTGAGTTCGACCGGGCTCATCGCCTTGACCGAGCCGTAGGTCCCCACCGGTTGGAAAACCGGGGTTTCTACCGTGCCGTGGTTCAGTTCCAGCGTCCCCCGGCGGGCGCCGCCGGACGTTTTGTGTACGGTAAACTTCAGCATGTAAATAAGGTTTGCGTAGTAAAATCAGCGCGCTAGTATACCCGAAGCGGTCTGTCTCACGAATTTTTGCTGTTAGGGGCTTGCCAAGGATGGCTGCAGTGAGTATTATGCACTCCTCGACGACAGGCACGTAGCTCAGTTGGTTAGAGCACCACCTTGACATGGTGGGGGTCGTTGGTTCGAATCCAATCGTGCCTACCAAAATTCAGCATTGGAGCATTCCCGGAAATGGCTTTCCGAACTACTATCACCCGTTATTCGCGCTAGTCGCGCCTTGCGGGATGTTCCATGCAAAAAAGTGCGGCTTTGGCCGCACTTTTTTTTTGTCTTCCGAATTTGATCGCGCCTTGCCCGGCCATACTGCGTTGGAGTTCACATGCCTGATATTCGCCTGCCCGACGGCTCTGTCCGTTCCTTCGATAAACCGGTTTCCGTGCACGAGGTCGCTGCCTCCATCGGTACCGGTCTGGCGCGTGCCTCGCTGGCAGGCCGTGTCGACGGCCGACTTGTTGATACTAGTCATGTGATCGACCGTGATGCAGATCTGGCCATTATCACCGACAAGGATGCCGATGGTCTCTCCATTATTCGTCACTCCACAGCGCACTTGCTGGCCTACGCCGTCAAGGAGCTGTTCCCCGAGGCGCAGGTGACGATCGGCCCGGAAATCGAAAACGGTTTCTACTACGACTTCAGCTACAAGCGCCCGTTCACCCCCGAAGACCTTGTTGCCATCGAGAAGAAGATGGGGGAGTTGGCCAAAAAAGATATCCCGGTCGAGCGCTATGAGCTGCCCCGCGACGAGGCTATTGCCTACTTCAAGTCGATTGGCGAGCACTACAAGGCCGAGATCATCGAATCGATCCCGCAGGGAGAGGTGCTGTCGCTGTACCGCGAAGGTGATTTCACCGACCTCTGCCGCGGCCCTCACGTGCCGTCCACCGGCAAGCTCAAGGTGTTCAAGCTGATGAAGGTGGCGGGTGCCTACTGGCGTGGCGACAGCAAGAACGAGATGCTGCAGCGTGTCTACGGTACTGCCTGGGCCAAGAAGGAAGACCTGGCGCAGTACCTCTACATGCTGGAGGAGGCTGAGAAGCGCGACCATCGCAAGCTGGGCAAACAGCTCGACCTGTTCCATCTGCAGGATGAGGCGCCGGGTATGGTGTTCTGGCATCCCAAGGGGTGGCAGTTGTGGCAGTCGGTGGAGCAATACATGCGAGCCACCCTGACCGAGGCCGGTTATCAGGAAATCCGTACGCCGATGGTGATGGACCGTATCCTGTGGGAAAAATCCGGTCACTGGGAGAACTACCGCGAGAATATGTTCACCACCGAGTCGGAGAAACGCGACTACGCCGTCAAGCCAATGAACTGTCCGGGGCACGTCCAGGTGTTCAATCAGGGTTTGCGCTCCTATCGTGATCTGCCGTTGCGCTATGCCGAATTCGGTGCCTGTCATCGCAACGAACCGTCCGGTGCCTTGCACGGCATCATGCGCGTGCGTGGTTTCGTTCAGGATGACGCGCACATCTTCTGTACCGAAGAGCAGATCATCGATGAGGCCAAGGCTTTCAATGAACTGACCATGCGTGTCTACCGCCAGTTTGGTTTTGACAATGTTTCGGTCAAGCTGTCGCTGCGGCCCGAGAAGTACTCCGGCACCCTGGAGGCATGGGATCGTGCCGAGAACGGCCTGCGCGAAGCGCTGCGTGCGTGCGGTATCGAATGGGAAGAACTGCCGGGTGAGGGGGCGTTCTACGGTCCGAAAATCGAATACCACATCAAGGATGCGCTTGGCCGGTCCTGGCAGTGTGGTACCCTGCAGCTCGACTATGTGCTGCCGGAGCGTCTCGGTGCCGAATATGTGGCGGAAGATAACTCGCGCAAACGCCCGGTGATGCTGCATCGAGCCATCCTGGGATCGCTGGAACGCTTCCTCGGTATCCTGATCGAGAACCACGCCGGGGCCTTCCCGTTGTGGCTGGCGCCGGTGCAGATGGTGGTGATGAATATCACCGAAGCGCAGGCTGATTATGCAGCCTCTGTGGTGCAAACGCTGAAAAAACAAGGCTTCCGCGTCGAGCTCGACTTGAGGAATGAAAAGATCAGCTATAAAATCCGCGAACACAGTCTGCAAAAACTGCCGTACCAGATTATTGTGGGCGACAAGGAAAAAGCAGACGGTCTGATTGCCGTTCGTGCTCGTGGCGAAGATTTGGGCCAGCTGACGCTGGACGACTTCGTGGCACGCCTGAAGGCCGAGATGCCTCAGTGACGCGGTGTCGGGCTTGATGAACAATTAATAGGAGATTTGGCTATAGCTCAGGAACGTGAAGCACGGATCAACGGCGAAATTACCGCCCGCGAGATCCGTCTGGTAGGTAAGGAAGGCGAGCAGCTCGGCATCGTGAGTCTGCGTGAGGCAATGGCAGCGGCCGAGGAGCTGGACATCGATCTGGTCGAGATTTCTCCGACCGCTCAGCCGCCTGTCTGCAAGCTGATGGACTATGGCAAGTTCAAGTACGAGCAGTCCAAGAAGCGTCACGAGGCCAAGCTCAAGCAGAAGCAGGTGCAGATCAAGGAAGTCAAGTTCCGTCCGGGTACCGACGACGGTGACTATGGCGTCAAGCTGCGCAACCTGGTTCGCTTCCTGAGCGACGGTGACAAGGCCAAGGTAACGCTGCGTTTCCGCGGTCGTGAAATGGCTCACCAGGATATCGGCCTGGCCCTGCTCAAGCGGGTCGAGGCGGATCTGGCTGAAGTTGGCACGGTCGAGCAGTTTCCGCGCCTGGAAGGTCGCCAGATGGTAATGATGATTGCCCCGAAAAAGAAATAATCGGGTATAATCAGCGGTTTGACACGGCAGGTTCGCCTGCCGTGTTGATTTTGTGGCGCTCCGGTGCTGCAACAAAAAGCGGGACGTTACGGTTTGCAAGCATCGAAAGATCACCGTGCGTCGGATCTAAAGAAATTCAGCAGGAGTTTTCCATGCCGAAGATGAAGACCAAGTCGAGCGCGAAAAAACGCCTCAACGTATTGGGTGGTGGTGGTGTAAAGCGCTCTATGGCGTTCAAGCGTCACATTCTGACCAAGAAAACCACCAAGAACAAACGCCAGCTGCGTGGCACCACCATGGTGGATGCGAGCAACATGGCGTCCGTTCGTGCAATGATGCCCTACGCTTAAGGAGTTTGATCAATGCCTCGTGTTAAACGCGGTGTAACCGCTCGCGCTCGTCACAAGAAAATCCTTGCTCTGGCGAAAGGCTATCGCGGCCGTCGCAAGAACGTCTATCGCATCGCCAAACAGGCGGTGATGAAAGCCGGTCAGTACGCTTACCGTGACCGTCGCCAGAAAAAGCGCCAGTTCCGCCAGCTGTGGATCGCTCGTATCAACGCCGGTGCACGTGAACTCGGCCTGTCCTACAGCAAGTTCATGAACGGTCTGAAAAAGGCTGCCATCGAAATCGACCGCAAGGTTCTGGCCGACTTGGCCGTGTTCGATAAGCCGGCTTTTGCCCAGATCGTTGAAAAAGCGAAAGCAAGCCTCGCTTAATCGCTGGACGATCAAAAGGGAGGCAGTGATGCCTCCCTTTTTTTTACATGCTTTTCGAGATGGCTGACCAGACCGCCTGACGACCATCCGGTCTGGCCAGCTTTCTTACGCATACGGTGTGAGCTACATGAACAATGTCGACACGATTCTCGAGTCGGGGCTGTCCGCGCTGGACGCGGTGCAGGATCTGGTGGAACTGGAACAGGTCAAGGCGCGCTACCTTGGCAAAAGTGGCGAACTGACCGAGTTGCTCAAGCAGCTAGGCAAATTGCCGGCTGAAGAGCGCAAGGCGGCCGGTGCGGCGATCAATGCCGCCAAGCAAGCCTTCGAGGCCCGTCACAACGAGCGCCGCGACCTCATCAATGCCGACAAGCTGGCGCGCCAGCTGGCAGCCGAATCGCTGGATGTGACCTTGCCGGGGCGAGGTAGCTCCGTCGGCGGGCTGCATCCGGTGACGCTGACGCTGGAACGCATTGCCACGCTGTTCCGCAGCATGGGGTTCGAAGTGGCCGATGGTCCGGAAATCGAGACTGACTTCCACAATTTCCAGGCGCTGAATATCCCGGAAAATCATCCGGCACGAGCCATGCAGGACACCTTCTACGTTGAAGGTGGCGATGTGCTGCGTACCCACACCTCGCCGATCCAGGTGCGTTACATGCTGAACAACGAGCCGCCGATCAAGATCGTGGCGCCGGGTCGCGTGTACCGTGTCGATTCCGATGCCACCCATTCGCCGATGTTCCACCAGATGGAAGGCTTGTGGGTCGATCAGGATGTCAGCTTTGCGGACCTCAAGGCCACTGTCACTGACTTCCTGCGCCGTTTCTTCGAGCGAGACGATTTGCAAGTACGCTTCCGCCCGTCATTCTTCCCTTTCACTGAGCCGTCGGCCGAAATCGACGTGCTGGGTGAACGCGGCTGGCTCGAGGTTGGGGGCTGCGGTATGGTGCACCCGAATGTGCTGAGGAACGTCAATATCGACCCGGAGAAGTACACTGGCTTCGCCTTCGGTATCGGTCTGGACCGTTTTGCCATGCTGCGCTACGGCGTCAACGACCTGCGCCTGTTCTTCGAGAACGATCTCAACTTCCTCAAACAGTTCAACTGATAGCGGGCAGGGGAATACTTACGATGCAATTTTCCGAACAATGGCTGCGTAGCTGGGTCAATCCGTCCCTGAGCACCGACGAGCTTTCCTACCTGTTGACCATGGCCGGCCTGGAGGTCGAAGAAGTCAACGCAGCTGCGCCGGCCTTCAGCGGCGTGGTGATCGCCGAAGTCAAGGAAGTCGTCAAGCACGAGAATGCCGACCGTCTTCGCGTGACCAAAGTCGATGCCGGCACCGGCGAGCTGATCCAGATCGTCTGTGGTGCGCCGAACGTAGCCGTCGGCCTGAAAGTGCCGTGTGCCTTGCCGGGCGCTGTTCTGCCTGGCGATTTCAAGATCAAACCGACCAAGATGCGTGGTGTCGAGTCAGGTGGCATGCTGTGCTCCGGCAAGGAACTGGGTGTGCCAGACGACGCCGATGGCCTGCTGGTACTGCCGGCCGATGCCCCGGTCGGCACGAGCATTCGCGACTACCTGTCGCTGGACGACAGCCTGTTTACCCTCAAGATCACTCCGAACCGCGCCGATTGCCTGTCGATCAAGGGCCTGGCTCGTGAAGTGGCGGCACTGACCGACAGTGCCTTGCAGCCGATGGCTATTGCCCCGGTGGTGCCCGCGCACGACCAGACCGTGCCGGTACGCATCGACGCCCCGCAAGGCTGCGGCCGTTATATTGGCCGTGTGGTGAAAGGGGTCGATGCCGCGGCTCCGACGCCGGACTGGATGAAGCACCGCTTGGAGCGCTCCGGTCTGCGCTCGATCTCGGCCATCGTCGATGTTACCAACTACATCCTGCTGGAACTCGGCCAGCCGATGCACGCCTTCGATCTCGCCAAGTTGGACGGCGCCATCAACGTGCGTATGGCCCGTGCCGCTGAAAAACTGGTTTGCCTGAACGAGCAGGAAGTCGAGCTGACCGAGAATCTGCTGGTGATCGCCGACGACGCCAAGCCGCTGGCCATTGCCGGGATCATGGGGGGTCTGGAGAGTGGTGTCACCACGGCTTCGCAGGATGTGTTCCTCGAGAGCGCGTTCTTTGCTCCGGCCATGATCGCCGGCAAGGCGCGCGAGCTGGGCTTCGGTTCCGATTCGTCCTATCGCTTCGAACGCGGGGTGGATTTCCAGTTGCAGCGTGACGCCATCGAGCGCGCCACGGCCTTGATCGTCGAAATCTGCGGTGGCGAAGCCGGGCCGCTGACCGAAGCGCAGGGGCAGCTGCCGCAGCGCCCGGCTGTGGCCGTGCGTAGTGCGCGTGTCAACAAGGTGCTCGGCCTGGGGCTGGCGCCTGACTCGATTGCGGACATCTTCACCCGTCTGGGGCTGAGTTTCGATGCCACGGCTGAGGGCTTCGCCGTGGCGCCTCCAGCGTTCCGTTTCGACATCGAGATCGAAGAGGACTTGATCGAGGAAGTGGCCCGTGTCTACGGTTACGATGCGATCCCGTCCGACGCTCCGCGCTCGCGCATGAAGATGCTGCCGCTGCCGGAAACGCGCCGGCCGCGTGAATTGATCCGTCAGCAGCTGGCGGCACGCGATTACCAGGAAGTGGTCAGCTACGCCTTCGTCGATGAGCGCTGGGAGCGCGACTTCGCGGGCAATCCTGACCCCGTCAAGCTGATCAACCCGATCGCGGCCCAGATGAGCGTAATGCGCTCGACCCTCTTGGGAGGCCTGGTTGATGTGCTGGTCGGCAACGTCAACCGCAAGCAGTCGCGCGTCCGCGTATTCGAAGTGGCCCGGACTTTCCACAAATCGGCCGAAGGTTTCAATCAGCCGGAAAAGATCGCCGGCCTTGCCTGGGGTTCTCGTCTCCCTGAGCAGTGGGGGGCCAAGACCGAGCGGGTGGACTTCTTCGACGCCAAAGCCGACGTGGAGGCATTGCTTCATCCACATCCGGTCGAGTTCCGCAAGGCGACTCACCCGGCCTGCCATCCCGGTCGTTGTGCCGACATCTTCCTGGCCGGTCAGTTGGTCGGGGTGATTGGCGAACTGCATCCGCAATGGGTACAACAGTACGATCTGTCTTCCGCGCCTGTGGTCTTTGAGCTGGAATACGCTGTCGTGGAAGCTCAGCGCCACGTCAAGGCAGCTCCCGTCAGTAAGTTCCAGCCGGTACGCCGGGACCTGGCGCTGGTGGTGGACGAGCAGGTAGAAGTTGGCGCCATGCTGACCAGTTTCCGTCAGGCGGCAACCGAGATCGTCAGCGAAGTGGCGCTGTTCGACGTTTACCGCGGCAAAGGCGTGCCGGAGGGCAAAAAGAGCCTGGCGTTCCGTGTCGTGTTGCAGGATCAGACCAAGACGCTGACCGATGCCGAGGTCGAGACGGTGGTGAGCCGCCTGCTGGACGCCGTGTCGGCCAATCATGGGGCGACCTTGCGCCTCTGACCGGGCAGGTCGGAGGTGTTGGCGGGCTTCCATGTGTGCTTGCAGCGGAAGCCGCTTTGTTTTATTTTTGTTTGGTATGTTAAGGGGTAATCATGACTTTGACGAAAGCGGAGTTGGCCGACCTGCTGTTTGACAAGGTGGGTCTGAACAAGCGTGAAGCCAAGGACATGGTCGAATCTTTCTTCGAAGAGATCCGCCAGGCGCTGGAATCCGGTGACAGTGTAAAACTGTCCGGCTTCGGCAATTTCCAGCTGCGTGACAAGCCTCAACGGCCGGGGCGTAACCCCAAGACCGGCGAGGAAATTCCTATCACCGCCCGCCGCGTGGTCACTTTCCATGCAAGCCAGAAACTCAAGGGAATGGTTGAGCAACATCATGCCAATAACTGAGGCAGAACTGCCGCCGATTCCGCCAAAGCGTTATTTTACGATTGGCGAAGTCAGTGAACTGACCGGTGTCAAACCGCATGTGCTGCGTTACTGGGAGCAGGAATTCTCCCAGCTGCGCCAAGTCAAGCGGCGCGGTAACCGTCGCTACTACCAGCATCATGAGGTTTTGCTGGTGCGCCGCATCCGCGGTCTGCTCTACGACGATGGTTTCACCATTCACGGTGCAAGGCTGCGTCTGGGGCAAGAAGCTGCAGGCCCAGTGCCGCTGACTGCCCAGGCTGTCCGGGCCGAGTTGCAGTCGATTCTCGAATGGTTGAACGGTGGTATTGGCAAGTCGTAATAATCCATTTATAATGCGTCTCTCTTGAGTCGGGGTGTGGCGCAGCCTGGTAGCGCATCTGCATGGGGTGCAGAGGGTCGGAGGTTCGAATCCTCTCACCCCGACCAACCAAAAAGTGTTGAACATCAAGAACGTCTGACCCGGTGCCTACCGGGTTTTTTGTTGCCTATAGAATTCCTGGTGGCGCTTTGCGCGGCTTCTCCTGCCGTCCATTGGCTTCATCGATTCTGACGCCGTCACTTCGTCTCTTTTTCTTCGACCGGTTTTCGGTTTCTTCTACGCTAGTCGCATAGACGGTAGCGGCTGGCTGCTTTAGTCTATCAACGCTCTTGTCTGGTTATGGCTGTTCACTATGTCTGAATCTGCTGACTCGCCCTGTATTGCCCATTGCTCAACGGCCCTTGGTGATAATGTCTGCCGAGGTTGTTTCAGAACGTTCCTGGAGGTGGCTCAATGGAGCGCTTTGGCTCCAGATGGTAAACGTTCTGTCTGGGGGCGATTGCCGCTTCGCCGCCGCCTGGCTGATTGGGCTCGCCTGCTGGGGGAGGGGTGGGATCTGCAGGAGGTCGATGGCGAGGAGTGGGCGATGACCTGGTACGAAGGATTTACCAAACTGCTGTTCCGTTTTGAGTCGGATGGATCGCTACGTATGAATCTGCCTGGCAGTGCCTTGGCCGCACATTTGGCCGGTAAGGCTGATGCAGCCCTCCTGGGAGAGGCTAGGGCTTGGCTGGCGGATTCTGCCCAATGGCTTGGCAGCGAGGTAGATCCGGCAAAGAGCGGAAATAAGCTCCAAGGCTAAAACAAGGAAGTCGCGATGAAACAGAATTGTGCCGAACCCGATTTCTGGGACGTCCGTTATGCATCGGGGGTCACCCCGTGGGATACCGCCGATATTCCTTCGGCATTCCAGGCATTTGCTGAGGCCTGGCCTGAGGGCAGCAGGGTGCTGGTTCCGGGGTGTGGAAGCGCTCACGAGGTCAAGCTGCTGCTTGAGCATGGCTTTGAGGTTGATGCGATTGATTTCAGTGCGGAGGCCGTAGCTCGTGCGAGAGCGAGCCTTGGTGCCCGTGCCGATTGCGTCCAGCAAGCCGATTTTTTCTTGCTGCCGGAACGTCAGGATTACGATTGGATATACGAGCGAGCCTTTTTTTGTGCTTTGCCTCTGGCTAGCAGGGAGGCATATGCACGGAAAATGGCTACCCTGCTTCACCCCGGCGGCGTTCTTGCCGGCTTTTTCTTCCTGGGGGATAACCTGAAGGGCCCACCTTTTGGTTCGACGTTGCAGGAATTGCAGCAATGGCTTTTGCCATGGTTTGACATGCTGGACATGAGTCGGGTGGAGCAGACGCTTCCCGTGTTTGCTGGTCGCGAACATTGGCTGGCATGGCGGCGACGTTGAGGAGGTTCTGAGCCTGTTTGACAGAAATCAACAATGACGACTCGGCCATCTGGTCATTTTTCTCATTTCAGGTGAGAATCGACTTCAGCTTTTAAAGAAAAAATAAAGGCCAGTGGCACATTACTTGGGAGACAGCAGATGGAGTGGTTCTGGAGTATGTACTCTTGGACGGAAAAAACGTTCTGGAACAGCCTGACCAAGAAGCTGTGCAGCTTCTTCTTTATCAGTGCCTTTCAGTTGGGGATGGTGGGCTATATCTACTCTGTCCTTGAGGATATCCGGGCCATTCACAAGAGCCATACGGTTTCCGCCGAGATTCTGACGCTGGTGGAAGCGCGTATCGACAGTGCCATTTTGTGGACCCTGATCTTGTGGGGCATCTGCTTGGTCTTTATTGCTTTCATGGTCTGGTACCTGCGCTATCTGATCGTCCGGCCCCTGAAAATGACTATTTCGATCTTCAACGAAATCGGTGCGGGGGAGGGGGATTTGTCGCGGGAAATTCCGACTATCACCTACGACGAAATCCGCGAGCTTTCCATATCCTACAATCGGTTTCTGACCAAGATGAGAGAAATCATCAGCAACGTCAGGCTGATGACGGTCAGGATTGCCATGGATTCTGCCCGTACACGCAAGAATATCCACGAATCGCTGGAAAGCGCCCGCCAGCAAGACGATTTTGCCACCAAGGTCTGCGATGCCAGCAACCAGACTACCTCGGGCATCAATCAAGTCACCGAGCAGACCCAGGCTATTTCCTCTACGACACTCAGCAATCTTGACGTTGCCCGGGTGTCTTTTGATGAGCTGAAGTCCGTGGCTGATCGTATCTACGACATTAGCACCAAGGTTGGCCATTTCAATCAGACTGTCGAGTATTTGAGCCAGCGCTCGGCCAGCATCAAGACTATCGTTGAGCTTATCAAGGAAATTTCCGACCAGACCAATCTGCTGGCGCTCAATGCCGCAATCGAGGCTGCCCGTGCCGGCGAATCCGGCCGCGGATTCGCCGTGGTTGCTGATGAAGTGCGCAAGTTGGCCGAAAGAGTGAAAACAGCAACCGACGAGATTTCCGGGAATATTGACGGCATGCTCAGTCTGGTGGCGGAAACGCAGGCGGAAACCAACGAAATCAGCAGCGATACCCAATTGGCCAGAGAAGTAGTGTCGAAAGCCTCTCAGCAGTTCGGCAGGATGATGGGCGATTTCGAGCAGACTGCAGGTAGCCTGCGCGGCATTGCCGACACGATGGAAACATTTGCAGAAACCAATCGTGAAGTGAATCTGCATGTGGCTCAGATTCACGAGTTAAGTCAGAACGTGTCAGAGCGCCTGCTGCACACCGAGGGGGTAGCCGATGTGCTCTCGAGTGCCGCCGAGCAGGTGCAGGACCTGGTCTCGCGCTTCATTATCGGCGAGGGCGTGTTTGATAAGGCGCTGAACAACGCCCGGCAAACCCGGGATGAATTGCAGACGGTATTGAGCCGCTTGGCTGGTGAGGGTGTCAATCTGTTCGATCAGCAGTATCGCCCCATTCCAGGGGTTACCCCACCCAAATACCATACCAGCTACGATAATAAGCTGGAGTCCCTGTTGCAGCCCATTTATGACCGGGCCGTTCAGGATTCCAAGGGTGGCCGTTTCTGCGTGATGGTGGATAGCAACGGCTATGCCCCGACGCACAATAGTTTCTATTCTCGTCCGCTGACGGGAGACCTGGAAAAAGATCTGGTCTCAAGCCGCGACAAGCGGATGTTCAACGACAAGGCGGGCTTGCGCTCTGCTAGGAATACGCAACCGATGCTGCTGCAGACGTATGTGCGCGATACCGGTGAGGTGCTATCCGAAATCGCCCTGCCGGTAATGGTGCAAGGACGGCACTGGGGGGCGTTGCGATTGGGCTTCGATCCTAACGACATGCTGTCGGCTGCGAGTCACTGAAGTAATCTTCAAACCCATCAAAAAGGGAGGCCAAGCCTCCCTTTCTTGTTATTGCAGCGGTAGTAGCAGTGTAACGACGCCCAGAGAGGCAAACAGGATGGCTGCCGCGCCATGCACGGCACGAGTCGGAATTTTGCGTGCAACCATATCGCCAAAGAGGACTGCTGGCACATTGGCTAGCAACATCCCAATCGTCGTACCCGCTACCACACTGGCCAGTGAATCGAAACGGGCGGCCAGCGCGACGGTGGCGATTTGGGTCTTGTCGCCCATTTCTGCGAGGAAGAAGGCAATGAAGGTGGCGCCGAAAATTCCGATCCGTTCAAAAAAGCGGGTGTCTCCATCGATTTTATCCGGGATCATTATCCAGGCTGCCATGCCGATGAAGGAGGCGCTCAGAATCCAGCGCATTACCTCCGTACCGACATGGTTGGTGATCCACTGGCCGAGCGTGGCGGCTGCAGCATGGTTAAAAAGTGTTGCAATCAAAATGCCCAGGATGATGGGTATGGGTTTGCGGTAGCGGGCCGCGAGCAGAAGGGCGAGAAGCTGGGTTTTATCGCCGATTTCGGCGAGGGCGACGACACCCGTAGAGAGAAGCAGGGCTTCCATAAAGGCTCCAAGGGGCTGCGAAGAACGCCATGACCGATCTGCACTGCAGCCCCTGCTGAAAGTGCAAACCTGTCATGGGTCTTGCCAAACCTTTACGGCCGCGCGCGCCATGGTGTTAAAACCAAGTATGTTGACACGCGCCAATGCGTTGGCGCATTGAGGCTACTCCCCCAGAACGGAGCCGATTTTACGTCAACCGCGCCTGGTCCGCAAATGAGGGGGTATGTCCCGCTCGCTTGGTGGAGAGTATTGGGTATCTGTCTCTAGGCGCCTAGTTGGGATGTGCAGTGCGGGCAGCGCGAGGCTTTGCTGGGAATGCTGGAGAAGCAATAAGGGCAGTCTTTGACAGGGGCTGGCTCGGCCGCAGCGGGAACTTCCTCCTTTTTGAGGCGGTTGATCGATTTGACCAGCATGAAAATGGCGAAGGCGACGATGCCGAAGCTGACCAGTGCATTGATAAATAAGCCGATGTTGAGAGTAATGGCCCCTGCCGACTTGGCGGCGGCCACTGAGACATAGGGCCCGGCTTGTTTGCTGCCTTCTTTCAGTACAAAAAAGAAATTGGAGAAATCGACGTTGCCCAGAATCAGCCCGATGGGAGGCATGATGACGTCGTCAACGAGGGATTTGACGATGGCGCCAAATGCGCCGCCAATAACCACGCCAATGGCAAGGTCAATGACATTACCTCTCATTGCAAATTCTTTAAATTCTTGGATAAGACGCATGGTTGGCTCCGGTGGTGGGTTTATGGTTTGGTGTTAAGTGCTAAATAGTGGCTGTAATCAACTATAGTGGATATCGCCTGGGTGAGGGCAAGGACATGATCTATGGGTATTGGCATGCATTGCATGCCATTCAGATGTACTGGCATGGGGGAATGTAGCGTTACTGCAACAACATGGGTAGGGGCTGCGGGCGACTTTATATTGCGTGCTTGGCAAGGGATACGTAGGTGGCGTGGCTTGGTGTTAGTTGCAAGAAAGACAAAAAGCCGCACAAGGAATGTGCGGCTTTTCTAAATTGGCTCCCCGAGCAGGGCTCGAACCTGCGACCTGCGGATTAACAGTCCGTCGCTCTACCAACTGAGCTATCAGGGAATTGATGGAGGCGTATAATATATTCTTAATTGTCGCTTGTCAAGTCTGAATTGCATGGTGGTCAACGGTGGTGCCAATGCTTGATAAGTGACGCGAGGACCCAATCTATCATGCTACAGAGTTCATGGATTTGAGGCGCCGACGGTTGATGAATCGATCCGTCTCAACAGCAATCAGAAACGGAAGGGAATGTGATGAGTGGATTAAGTGCAGATGTAGCTGACGATTTCGAGCAGCAGCTTGAAGCTGTGTGGAATGGCAATGCTCAGTGTTCTATGGCACATTTTTCCATTATTCGGGTAAGTGGCCGTGATGCACAAAGCTTTCTCCAAGGGCAGTTGTCGAGCGACTTGCGCGAGGTCTCCGAGTCGCGTAGCCAGTACAGTAGTTATTCCAATGCCAAGGGTAGGGTTTTGGGGAACTTTCTGATTTGGCAATTTCGTGGCGATTATTTCTTGCTGGTTTCGGCCGATATTGCCGCGGCGTTGTGCCGCCGCCTGAGCATGTTTGTACTACGCTCCGAAGTGAAGCTTGAGGTGCTGGCCGAGCCGTGGCTCCTGGCCGGGGTAAAGGGGGGGGGCGCTGAGGCAGTTTTGAAGGATGTTTTTACTGAGGTGCCAGCGCAGCCGCACGATGTGATCGCCAACGAGTCAGGAGCAATAATCCGTTTGCCCGCAGGTAATCTACTGCTGTCCTATGATGCATCTGCTTCTGGATCCATTAAAAGCCGTCTTGAGCAAGCATGCCGACAGGTAGGGGTTGAGGCATGGTCGCTTTTGGATATTGCCGCAGGCGTCCCGTGGGTCACGAGACCTACCCAGGAGCAGTTTGTTCCCCAAATGATCAATATGGATGTGCTGGGTGGAATCAGCTTTAAGAAAGGCTGCTACCCTGGCCAGGAAATTGTTGCCAGAACTCAGTATCTTGGAAAGGTAAAAAGACGCCTGTTCCGCGTCGAATTGCCGGTGAAAGCGAGTCCCGGGGATTCCTTGTATAGCCCTGCAACGGGCGATCAAGCTATAGGCATGATCGTAAACACTGGATGTGACCAGCATGGTGCGCTAGTAGCTCTTGCTGTGGCTCAGCTCGCAGGTTGGGAAACTGGCCTCTTTCTAGAAAAGGAATATAAAAATGTCCTTAAGAATCTCGGCCTGCCTTATGTCATCGACTAAGCCGGAATCGTCGAGTTGATGATTTTCAAATTAGACTTGACCCCATCCTTGGGTTATGACTAAATTGAAATATATTTTCAAACTAGCGAGATGACTAAATGGAACTTTCCAATCTGAGCTTTGCTGATCTGCTTTCCCTCAAGAGCGATCTGGAAAACGAGATTAAGCGACGTGAGCACGAAGAAAAAGCCAAAGCTAAAAAACAGATTGTGGAACTTGCTCGTGCGTACGGATTGAGCGTGGAAGAGGTGCTGGGCAAAGTGGGTCCGGCGCGCAAGCCAGTGGAAGCCAAGTACTGCCACCCGCAAAACCCTGAGCTGACCTGGACTGGTCGTGGCCGCAAACCCCTGTGGGTACAGGAACTGCTCGCCGCCGGTAAGAACCTCGAGGATTTGGCGATCTGACGATTGCGGTTCTTCAGTCAGGATCAAAAAAAGCATCCCTAGGAGGATGCTTTTTTCGTTTTACTTGCAAGTGCCGCTTGCATGTTGGGAGCGATCCTGCGGATACTGTGGAGATGTTGGGATGGCGTGATTTATGCGTAAATTGTTGTGTTATCTATAAAAAGTTATTAAGACAGGCGGCACCATGTTGGATTTTTTCTTGCGCGGCTCAAAGAGGAAGATCGATCCGCTAAGCAATGCAACTTCTGCCAATGAGTGGGTTGAATCGCTGAAGCAGGAGTACGGTTCCGCATCCCACGACAAGGTGTTGGAAGCTGTCGCCGAGCTTAATCGCAATGGCGCGGTGTCGTCTGCAGATACGCTAGAGGCCGTCTTGGCGCTTAACCGGGAAACGGCCCAGTTTCATTACCAATTGGGTATTCAGTACCTGATGAACATCAGAATGCCCAAGGTTCTGGAAGCGCAGTTACGGGGACAGATTCTGGGGTATGGCCGCGAATTTCTCGATGCTTACCGACAGGTCCTGAGTCTGTCCTTTTCCGGTGAGGATGAGCGCCGTATCTATGCCATGCTGCCCTTGGTGCTGGCACGCATGATGCATTATTTCTGCGAGGCAGCCAGATGGTCGTTCTTTCAAGGCGTCTCGCCTGGGGACAGTTTCTGGCTGAACGTTAATCACGTCTACCGCTTTGCTGAGGAGCGAGGACTGGAGTCGGCGCCGGTATTCCTTTTCGGCGAGCATGACGAGGGTACGACCGTACAGGATCAGTTTCTCATCCTGCAGATGCTGGCCTTGCTTTCTAGTGGTAACTTGGCCCCACGGCAGCTCAATTTTTCCTACGAATTACTGTGCCTGATCTCGAACCGGATGGCCTTGGTTCGCGAGTTTTCCCCCGACCTTAGTTTTGCCGTGGTGCTGGATGAAGGGCATCCTGCCTCGCGTTGCATGGGAACGTTTGGCTCTGGGTTTTACCGTTATTGGAGCACGGCCGAGGTTAGCGAAATACTGCATGGCTGGCTGGCGGTGCTTGAAACAGGGCATATGCCGACAGAACTGGCCCGTCTTGCCGAGCCTGGTGTGGATGCGGCTCTTTTCCGCGTCTTGTGCCGCGAGTGGGCGGCCAAGCCTGTTCGCATTCAACGCGCGGAGCGGGTTGCCGTCAGTGACCGTAAAATCGAGGTGGTGCATCGGCTTGGGACCTTACATCGTCTGATTCGCCAGCCCGATGAACAGAAACTGCAGACGGCCGCGGCGCTGCCTAAAGACAACTTCAGTTCGGCGTCTGATCTGCGGGTTTATGGTTTTGTCACCAGCCGGCGTAAGGATAAGGCACTCCCGGCGGTTTCTGTGCGGCCTGAGGAAACACCTTTGGCCAAGGAGGTTTTCAACCAGTGGGAAATTGAAAACATCAGTCAGACCGGGCTGGGGGTTTCGCTGGATGCGGTCGGGAATGAATGGGTCAGTCTGGGGGAGTTGCTGGGTTACAAGGAAGGAGAGGGGGCCGCTTGGAGTGTGGGTATTGTGCGGCGTATCCGCCGGCTGCACCGCGAGAAAATCTTTCTCGGGGTCGAAACCCTGACCGATCGTCCGGTGGCGGCTGCGCTGAGGGGGATGGATGTCAAGGCGGTGGACCCTCGGACCATGCCGGAGCATGTTTGGCGGGGGGGGGTAATCGCCCTGTTTGTGCCCTTGACTCGGAATGAGCGCAGCATCAATACGCTCATTGTGCCGGTTGCCTCGTACATGTTGGGCAAACAGTATTACATGAGTGCCAGAGGCAAGTTCTTCCAGATTGCCTTGGGGAAGGTGCTGGAAAAGGGGCGTGACTGGTATTTGGTCGAAATCGAGTTGGTAAAGACGCTGGAGGGAATGCCATCGGCCGCGCCGTGAGCGATGTGCCGCCCCCAAGCAAAACGGCCGCTTAGCGGCCGTTTTGCTTGGGGGCGGATCGTTCAGGCGCGCAGCTTGTTGATTACCGCGTAAATGGGGGTGAGTGCGGCTTCGCCCAGCCGCTGGCTGCGTTGGCCGTTCCAGCCGTAATCGTCGTCCGGCAGGTTGGCGTTGTCCTTGAACGGCATCTCAAGCGTGTAGGCGAGGCACTGGAACTGGTTGCCGACCCAGTTGGTAGCCCAGGAAAGATCGGCGCTGCCGGGAGCGCTTTTTTCGTAGCCGTGTTCGTCCTGGAAGTCGGGAGAGGCGAGTTTCAGGTGGTGCTTGAAGGTTTCTTCCAGGGCGCGGATGCGATCGTTGTAGCTGGGTACGCCTTCGGTCCCGGCGACAAAGACGAAGGGAATGTTCTCGTCGCCATGGATGTCGAGGAACAGATCGACGCCGATCTCGAGCATTTTCTGACGTACGACGAAGACTTCCGGGCTGGTTTCCAGCGAGGGATTCAGCCATTCACGGTTCAGGTTGGAGCCGGCTGCGTTGGTGCGCAGATTTCCCAGGACGGAACCGTCGGGGTTCATGTTCGGCACCACGTAGAAGGTGGCGTGGTCGAGCAGCATGCGGGATGTCGGGTCGATCGGGTCGAGCAGGCGGTTGAGGAAGCCTTCGGCAAACCATTCCGCCATGGTCTCGCCGGGGTGCTGGCGTGCGGTGATCCAAATCTTGAGGTCGGATTCGACTTCATGGCCGATGGTCAGCAGGTTGATGTCCCGCCCCTGCACGGTCGAGCCCAGGTCGGAGACCTGGCAGAGGCCGGAGCCTTGTGCCTGTCCGATGAGGTTCAGATGCTGATCGTAAGAGTAAGGTTCGAAGTAGGCGTAATAAACGCTGTTGGCCAGCGGTACGTGCTCGATGGTCAGTACGCTGCCATCGTAGCTGGTCGGCACCCGAAACCAGTTGATGCGATCGTACGATGCCATGGCGTGATAGTCGACCCAGCCTTCGGGGTAGGCGCACTCGGAAGCATTCAGGAAGCGCAGGTTGCAGGTTTGGTACGCGGCCCCTTGCAGGCGGAAGTAGAACCACTGGGCAAAGTGCGAGGCATTATCGTTCGGAATGCGAAGCTGGATGTCTTCAAAGCCGTTCATCGAGACAACTTCGATACTGCCGGCGTCAAAATTGCTACTGATCTTCATGCGCTACCCTGTTTCTATGTGGGCTCGTAAAAGCCGAATTGTAAACCCGTGTGGGAAATTGGGCACCTGATGTGTGGTGAATGAGGCGGGCAGGGTGTCTGAGCGTGCAACAATGAAAAAGGCCATACCCGTACAGGTATGGCCTTTTGCCGCTGAGGTCAGCGATCAGGACGCGCTGGTGCTGCTGGCGCGCTTGGTGGTGGCCTTGACGGCGTCAGCGGTGGCGCTGCTGGCAGCCTTCACGCTGGTTTCGGCAAATTCGTTTACTTGCTGTGCTGCCTTGGTGAAGCTGTTGATAGCTGCTGCTGCGGCGGCAACCGAGGTTTTGACGGCATTGACCGTGACTTCGGAACCGGCCGGAGCGTTCTTGGCGATGTCTTCGATGACGTTGATCAGCGACTTGTTCAGGGTGCCCAGGTTTTCTTCAGCCAGCTTGGCCAGTTCGCCTTGAGCCTGGGTGACGATTTCGTAGACATTGCGGGAGTTGGTGACTGCTTGTTCTACCGATTCGGTAGCCAGCTTGTTGATGCGGGCGACGGCTTCTTGCGGATCTTTGGCGCCAGCGAGGTCTTGGGCGACCTTGATGTTGTCTTCGAGAGACTGTTTGGAAACTTCGAGGTTGAATTTCACCAGCTTTTCGGTGCTATCCAGCGAAATCTGGGCGAAACGCAGCGCGGTTTCGACGCCGCCCAGCGAAAACTTACTGAACTGCTCGTTGGTAGTGAACATGGTTTATGACCCTCTCCGTGGTGTGTTGTACGGTGTGAACTGCGTTGTGCAATGCACAATATACTCGCAAAATTTAGCATGCTGCTCAATGCAGTGGCTAGAAGATTTGCTCTATGTTGTTGCATTTATGATAAATTGTTTGCACACAACACCACGACAATGAACTGGGAGTGTTACATGAGTGTTGAGAAGCGGGTCATTAAAAAGTATCCGAATCGCCGGTTATACGACACGGCGACGAGTTCTTACATTACCTTGGGGGACGTTAAGCAGCTGGTTCATGACAATATCGACATCCAGGTGGTTGACGCCAAGACCCAGGATGACATCACCCGCAGCGTACTGCTTCAGATCATTTTTGAAGAGGAAAACGGTGGCGCCCCGATGTTCAGTTACGAGGTGCTGACGCAGTTTATCCGTTTCTACGGGCAAGCCATGCAGGGCATGATGGGGCCGTTCCTGGAGAAAAATCTGCAGCTCTTTACGCAGCTGCAGCAAAAGATGCAGGAACAGACGCGGGCGATGTATGGCGATAACGCCATGTTCAACGCCAACCTGTGGGGCGAGTTCATGAAGATGCAGGGCCCGGCCATGCAGAACATGATGTCGAGCTATCTGGAGCAGAGCACCGGCATGTATCTGGAAATGCAGAACCGTATGCAGGAACAGACCAAGCAGCTGTTCACCGGCTTTGGCTTTCCCGCCTATCCGCCTGCCGACAAGGACAAAGAAGGCAAGTCCTGATCGGTTCGTCGATATCGCCGTTTTTCTTGTAGAATCAGTATGTTGTCAGCCGGGTGTCGTTCACGTGACCCCGGCTTTCTCTATTCTCTCAATAAGATTCAGGATCTTACTAACGTATGGCCCACTCCGCACCCAAAGTCGGCTTCGTCTCGCTCGGCTGTCCCAAGGCCTTGGTTGATTCCGAGCAGATTCTTACCCCCCTTCGCGCTGAAGGCTACGATATCTCCCCTTCCTACGATGACGCCGACCTGGTCGTGGTCAATACCTGTGGCTTCATCGATTCGGCCGTTGCCAAGTCGTTGGATGCGATCGGCTAGGCCTTGACGGAAAACGGCAAGGTCAGCGTGACGGGTTGCCTGTGGGCGAAAGGGGAGGTGGTACGTGACGTGCATCCTTCTGTGCTGGCGGTGACCGGCCCGCCCGCCACCGACGAAGTGATGGGGCATGTGCATGCCCACTTGCCCAAACCGCACGACCCGTTCGTCGACTTGGTGCCGACGGCAGGCATCAAGCTCACGCCCAAGCAGTACGCCTATCTGAAGATTTCCGAGGGCTGTAATCACCGACGCACCTTTTGCATCATTCCGTCAATGAGGGGCGATCTGGATTCCCGCCCGGTTCATGACGTGCTACGCGGGACGGAGAATCTGGCGAAGTCCGGCGTCAAGGAGCTGCTGGTGATTTCGCAGGACACCAGTGCCTACGGTGTCGACGTCAAATACAAGACGGGCTTCCACAACGGTCGGCCGGTGCGTACCCGCATGACGGTGCTGTGCGAGGAATTGGGGCGTCACGGTATCTGGGCGCGTCTGCATTATGTCTACCCGTATCCGCACATCGACGAAGTCATTCCGCTGATGCGCGACGGCAAGATCCTGCCTTACCTCGATATCCCGTTTCAGCACGCCAGCCAGCGCATCCTCAAACTGATGAAGCGGCCCGCCAACAGCGAGAACGTACTGGCGCGTATCAAGAAGTGGCGCGAGATCTGCCCGGATCTGGTGATCCGCAGCACCTTCATCGTTGGCTTCCCCGGCGAGACCGAGGAGGAGTTCGAGGAGCTGCTGGCGTTGCTGCGTGAAGCCCTGCTCGATCGCGTGGGCTGTTTCACCTATTCTCCGGTGGCGGGCGCCGCAGCCAACGATTTGCCTGATCACGTGCCGGAGGAGGTGAAGGAGGTCCGCAAGGAGCGCTTCATTGAGGTGCAGGCCGAGATCAGTGCCGCCCGTCTGGCGCGCCGTGTAGGCCAGTGCATGACGGTGCTGGTCGACGAGATCGATGAGCAAGGGGCGGTCTGCCGCAGCTATGCCGATGCCCCCGAGATGGATGGCATGGTTTTCGTGGCCGATGCTGATGGCCTGCAGGTGGGGGATTTCGTCGAGGTGGAGATCGCCGCCTCGGATGAGCATGATCTGTGGGCAGAGCGGGTGTAACGCGCGCCACGGCATGATCGGATGGGCGCCCCCGCATTTGCGGTGGCGCTTTTTGCATGGTGGGGACTGATTTATATCAGGGAATGCGCAGAAAGCATTTGGCATCAAGTCGCGCTGTTATGGAATGCCTGTATATTCGACGAGGTATTAGTCAACGAATGTTTAGGATCAGCCAGACATGTCGCCGTTGCTGCAACCCGTCGATCACATCCTGCTCCCCGAGATACTGAGTTGCCCACCAACCACCTCGGTCTACGAGGCTGCCCGCCTGATGATGGAGTCTCACTGCGGTTCCATCATCGTGATGGACGAGGCGGGAACCGCCCTCGGAATCTGGACCGAGACCGATGCGCTGAATCTGGATTTTTCGATGACGACCGAGGCGGATGGCACTCCGGTGGCGAAGGTGATGAGTTCCCCGGTGCGTACGCTCCAGAGCGGTACGTCGATTCATGATGCGACCGGGTTTTTCCGCCGCCATGGCATCCGCCATGCCCTGGTGGAACGGGATGGCCGCTATCTTGGCCTACTGTCCCTGACCGATATCGTGCTCAACCAGGGGACGGAGTCGTTCCTCGGGCTGAAGCGGCTGGAGGAGCTGGGGTGCCGGCCGGCCTGCCTGCTGGGGGCCGAGCTCGGGCTGAAGGATGCGGTGAAGGTGATGCGGCAGGGGGCGGTGGATGCTGTCGGGGTGTGCTTCGCCGATGGTGAACTGGGCATCCTGACCCGACGCGACGTGGTGCGCTTGCTGGCGCAGGGCGGGTGCGAGCATGCATTGGGGGCGGTGTGCTCGCGGCCGATGTTGACCCTGGCCGAAAATACCAGCCTGCTGCATGCCCGTCGCCTGATGTTGCAGCACAAGATCCGCCACTTGGGGGTGTGCGGGGCGGACGGCGGGCTCAAATTCATCCTGGGCTTCGGCGATATTCTCCACAACATCGAGCACGAGTGCCTGCTGGAACTGCAGGGGGCGCTCAACGAGCGCGACCAGGCCTTGCTGCTGTCGCGTCAGAGCCTGCTGCTGGCGGACAAGGTGTTCGAGTCCACGCTCGAGGGGATTGCCATCACCGACGGAGCCGGCATCATTCAGTCGGTCAACCCGGCTTTCGAGCGCATCACCGGTTACTCGGCCCAAGAGAGCATCGGCAAGACGCCTGCCTTGCTGAAGTCGGGCAAGCAGCCGCCGGAGTTTTACGAGCACCTGTGGCACAGCCTGAAGCGTGACGGTGTGTGGCAGGGGGAGGTGATCAACCGGCGCAAGAACGGTCTGCTCTATACCGAGCATCTGAGCATTACCGGCATTCGCGGCGACAACGGCGAGTATGCCCATTACGTCGCGGTGTTCTCCGACATTACCCAGCGCAAGCAAGCCGAGGAGCGGTTGCACTTTCTCGCCAACCATGACGCGCTGACCGGGCTGCCAAACCGCACCCTGTTCCTGGAGCGGCTGGAGGCGGGGGTGGAGCAGGCGCGCGAGTTCGGACAGCGCATGGCGTTGTTGTTTATCGACCTGGACCGTTTCAAGCTGGTCAACGATACCCTGGGGCACCATGCCGGTGACGAGTTGCTGGTGTGGATCGCCGAGGAAATGAGGAAGGTAGCGCCGCCGCTGGCGATGGTGGCGCGTCTCTCCGGCGACGAGTTCACCTTGCTGATGCCGGCCGTGGACAGCGTGCAGCAGGTGGCGAGCCGCGCCCAGAGCGTGCTCGACGCGATTGCCGGAGAAACCGTGGTGGCCGGGCAGGAGGTATTCGTGTCGGCCAGCATCGGCATCAGCATGTTCCCTGAGGACGGGGCCAGCGCGGACGTCTTGCTGGTCAACGCCGATACGGCGATGTACCGTGCCAAGGAGCGCGGTAAGAGCAATTTCCAGTTCTATACCCCGGACATGAATGCCAGCGCGCTGGAGCGCTTGCGGCTGGAATACAGCCTGCACAAGGCGCTGGCCCAGGATGAGCTGGAGGTCTGGTACCAGCCCAAGGTCGAACTGGCGACCGGTCGGCTCGACGGTGCCGAGGCGCTGATCCGCTGGCGCCATCCCGAACTGGGGCTGGTGTCGCCGGCGCGTTTCATACCGATTGCCGAGGACAGCTCGCTGATCGTGCCGATCGGTGAATGGGTGCTGAAGACCGCCTGCAGGCAGGTGCGGGAGTGGCGTGAGCGCAGGCTGTTTGGCGGGCGCGTGGCGGTCAACGTGTCCGGACGCCAACTCAAGTTCGCCGGCGTGGTCGAGCTGGTCGAGCGCACGCTGGAGGAGTGTGGCCTGCCCAGCTCTGCGCTCGAGCTGGAAATTACCGAGAGCGTGGCGATGGACGAGGATAGCGGCATGGTCGAGGTGCTGCGCCGGCTGCACGAGCTGGGCGTGTACCTGTCCATCGACGACTTCGGTACGGGGTATTCCTCTCTGTCTTACCTCAAGCGCCTGCCGGTGCATGGGCTGAAGATCGACCAGTCGTTCGTCGCCGACCTGCATCAGAACCGGGACGATGCGGCAATCACGCAGGCGATCATTTCCATCGCGCGCAGTCTGGGACTGGGGCTGGTGGCGGAGGGGGTGGAACTGGACGAGCAACGGCGTTACCTGGTGGAGCAGGGCTGTGGCACGGGCCAGGGCTACCTGTTCAGCCGACCGTTGCCGGCGGCGGAGTTCGAGGCTTTGCTGGAGAGGGAATACCTGGCGGGGGGCTGAAGCCTGATACCGCTGGGTTGGATTTGAGCGGGATGTAGCGTGCTATCATGTTGGCATGAGTTCCGATGCCAAGCCCTTGTTCTGGCGCGACCCGGCGCTGCCTTTTCTGGAGTTGCGCACCATCCAGGATGGTCGCCAGGTGTGCTATGCGCGCCACTCGCACGAGCATTTTTCCATTGGCGCCATCACCGGCGGATGTAGCACGTACCTGAATGAACAGGCAAGCCATGCCGTGGGCCGTGGCGATGTGGTGTTGATGAACCCGGGCGAGGTGCATGCCTGCAATCCCATTGCGGACCAGCCGTGGTCCTATCACATGCTGTACGTGGATACCGTCTGGCTGGCAGACTTGCAAAGGGAGTTGGGCCTGAGTGCCAATCAGGATTTCTATCCCTTCCAGTCTCGGCTGAGCCAGGATGCCCGACTGTATCGCCGGCTGGGGAGGCTGGTGGCGCTCTGTCGTGATGGCGCATCCACGGCGTTGCAGAAGCAGGGCGAGGCGGTGGAGTTCTTCAGTTCGGTGCAGTCCATCCTGCAGCCGGCGGGCCGGAACGAGAGCGAGCCCCATGACAGGCTGCAACAGGCAGCGGACTATATCAATGACCATTATGCGGCGGAACTGAGTTTGCAGGACATCTGTTCCGCGGCCTCCTTGTCTTCTTCCTACCTGATCCGCGCTTTTCGCCAGCGTTATCACATGACGCCGCACGAGTATCTGCTGAACTGTCGCATTCAACGTGGCAAGACGCTGCTGCGAAGAGGTCATCGGATCGCCGACGTGGCGCAGTCATTGGGTTTCGCCGATCAGGCGCATTTTCAGCGTGTTTTCAAACGGCTGGTGGCCGCCACGCCCGGACAGTATTGCCAGGCGCGGCGCTAGGCAGGTGGTGTCTACAGCAGATACAGCGTGCTCCCTGCCAGCAGCAGGGCCAGCAGGCGATTGAACAGGCGCATGCGTGCGGGGTGGCGCAGCAGGTGTTGCAGCCGGGCGCCGGCGTAGGCCCAGCAGGCGATCGACAGGTAGCAGATGACGAAGTAGATGGCGGCAAACTGCCAGATCAGTGAGTGGCCGCCGTCGCTGGCGTAGGCTCCCATCCCGGCTAGGGCAGCCAGCCAGGCTTTCGGGTTCAGCCACTGCATGATGGCGCCGTGACGGAAGGAGGGGCGGCGTTGCTGGTCCTGGCCCAGTTCCCCGTTATCACTGGCCAGTTTCCAGGCCAGGTACAGCAGGAAGGCGATCCCGCCCCATTGCAGGAGTCGGCTTGCTGCTGGCCAGCCGGCCAGCAATTCGTTCAGCCCCAGCCCCGTTAGCAACAGGAGTACGGTAAAGCCGACGGTCGCGCCGCTGACATGGCGCAGACTGGCCGTGAAGCCGTGACTGGCTCCGCTGCCGAGGGCAACGATATTGACCGGTCCGGGCGAGATGGAGGCAGCGAGCGCGAAGGCGGCCATGGAGAGTAGAACTTGCATGATGACCTCGTGAGTGGGAAACACCCGGTCGAGGATAGGGGGCCCGCATCGGGCCGTATTGAAGAAAATTACCCTGCTTGCCATCACCTATGGCGCAAAAAAACCGGGATGCTCGATCCCGGTTTCGCGTTCTTTATGGCGATGTCGATCAGCCGCCGATTTTTTCCTTGCCGCCCAGATAGGGGCGCAGTACGGTCGGAACGGTCACGGAACCATCGGCGTTCTGGTAGTTTTCCAGTACTGCCACCAGCGTGCGGCCGACGGCGAGGCCGGAGCCGTTAAGGGTGTGTACCAGCTGGTTCTTGCCGTTCTCGTCCTTGAAACGGGCCTGCATGCGGCGCGCCTGGAAGGCTTCGCAGTTGGAGCAGCTGGAGATCTCGCGGTAGGTGTTCTGTGCCGGCAGCCAGACTTCCAGGTCGTAGGTCTTGGCGGCGCCGAAGCCCATGTCGCCGGTACACAGCGTGATCACGCGATAGGGCAGTTCCAACGCCTTGAGGATGGCTTCGGCGTGGCCGACCATTTCTTCCAGTGCGTCGTACGACTTCTCCGGGTGCACCACCTGCACCATTTCCACCTTGTCGAACTGGTGCTGGCGGATCATGCCGCGCGTGTCGCGGCCGTAGGAACCGGCCTCGGAACGGAAGCAGGGCGAGTGTGCGGTCATTTTGACCGGCAGTTCGTCGAGCTTGAGGATGCTCTCGCGCACGGTGTTGGTCAGGGTGATTTCCGAGGTGGAAATCAGGTACTGGTCGACCGCGCCTTCCTCGCCGCCACGCGTCACCTTGAACATGTCCTCGGCGAACTTGGGCAGCTGGCCGGTGCCGAACAGCACGCTGTCGTTGACGATGTACGGGGTGTACATCTCCGTGTAGCCGTGCTGGTTGGTGTGGGTGTTGAGCATGAACTGCGCCAGGGCGCGGTGCAGCTGGGCGATCTCGCCGCGCAGCACGGTGAAGCGGGCACCGGAGAGCTTGGCACCGGTTTCGAAGTCGAGCCCCAGCGGGCTGCCGACGTCGACGTGGTCCTTGGCTTCGAACTCGAACGAGCGCGGTACGCCGACGCGGCGTACTTCGACGTTGGCGCTTTCGTCCTTGCCCTGCGGCACCGATGCGTGCGGCAGGTTGGGGATGGTCATCAGCCAGTGCTCCAGCTTCTGTTGCACGGCTTCGAAGGCGGCTTCGGCGGCTTTCAGCTCGTCGCCCAGGGTGGCCACTTCGGCCATGATGGCGGAGACGTCTTCTCCTTTGCGCTTGGCTTCGCCGATCTGCTTGGAGGTGGCGTTGCGGCGGGCCTGCAGTTCCTGCATGCGGGTCTGCAGCGCTTTGCGCTCGTTCTCGAGTTGGCCGAAGGCGTCGGTGTCCAGCTGGTAGCCACGGGCGGCCAGGCGCTCGGCGACGGTTTCCGGCTGGCTGCGAAGGAGTTGAATGTCTAGCATGGTGTTGGTCTATTTGATGTTGATGATCTGAAGCTGGCGGTCGGTGATGAGCCAGATCTTTTCAAAAGGACTATCCTGGAAGTCCTTGTTGCGTAAGTAATTTTCCCAGTCGCGGTGCATGACGCGCGTGTTGGCGTTGCGGATCAAGAGCCAGCAGGGCTTGACGGTGTAGGAGGCGAACTTGTCATTCTTGTCCTTGATGGCCCGGTCGAGCTGCTGGAAGATTTCTTTCATCAGTGCCGGCTGCTGCAGGGCGAGCAGCACGGCCGTCTTATCCTTGTGCCAACCGTTGATTATGGCAGCATCGTGGGTGCTGCCATAGATGTGCGTCACTTCCAGACCGATTTTTTGCGCAGGCTCGCCGTTCTGCCGGCGCAGAATGGAGAAGTCAGGAGATTCGCGGTGCGGGCCGAGCAGGTAATGGCCGGGGCGCGACAGGCGGTTGAGCACAGCGATCAGCCGCTTGGCGGCGAAGTGCTCCAACCTGACCTTGTGCCCGTCATGATCGTGATGGTGCTTTTGTTTCTTCATCCAGTTGCCTGAGAAACCGCAGTTTTTCCTGAATCTTGCCTTCCAGCCCGCGTTCCACCGGCTCGTACCAGCGACTGTCTTCGATCCCCTCCGGCAGGTAGGTTTCACCGGCGGCGTAGGCGTGCGGTTCGTCATGGGCGTAGCGGTAGGCGTGCCCGTATCCCAGCTCCTTCATCAACCTGGTCGGCGCGTTGCGCAGGTGCACCGGCACCGGGCGCGAGATGTCCTGGCGGATGAAGGCGCGCGCCTCATTATACGCCTTGTAGCCGGCGTTGCTCTTGGGGGCCACGGCGAGGTAGATCGCGGCCTGGGCCAGCGCCAGTTCGCCTTCCGGGCTGCCGAGCCGTTCATAGGTGTCGGCGGCGTCGAGCGCGATGCGCGCGGCGCGCGGGTCGGCCAGCCCGATGTCCTCCCAGGCCATACGCACCAGGCGGCGCGCCAGGTAGCGCGGGTCGGCGCCGCCGTCGAGCATGCGCGTCAGCCAGTACAGCGCTCCGTCCGGATTGGAGCCGCGCACCGACTTGTGCAGCGCCGAGATCTGGTCGTAGAAGGCGTCGCCGCCCTTGTCGAAGCGGCGCGCGTTGACGGTGAGCACTTCGGCCAGGAAGTCGGCGTCGATGTGCTCGACGTGGCGTGCGCCGGCGGCGGTGCGGGTCTGCTCCAGCAGATTGAGGAAGCGGCGGGCGTCGCCGTCGGCGTAGCCGCTCAGCGTCGCCAGGGCGCTGTCGTCGAAGGTCAGGCCGGGCAGGGCGCCACTGGCGACGGCGCGCGCGAACAGCGCCTTGAAGTCATCGTCGGTGAGGGCATTGAGCACGTACACCTGAGCGCGCGACAGCAGCGCCGAGTTGACCTCGAACGAGGGGTTCTCGGTGGTGGCGCCGATGAAGGTCAGAAGGCCCGATTCGACGTAGGGCAGGAAGGCGTCCTGCTGGCTCTTGTTGAAGCGGTGCACTTCGTCGACGAACAGGATGGTGTGGCGACCGTCACGCTGCAGCACCGCCTGCGCTCGGTCGACTGCCTCGCGGATGTCCTTGACGCCGGAGAACACCGCCGACAGCGGGATGAACTCGGCGTCGAAGCTGTGCGCCAGGATGCGTGCCAGCGTGGTCTTGCCGACGCCGGGCGGGCCCCACAGGATCATCGAGTGCGGGGTTTTCGATTCCACCGCCAGGCGCAGCGGCTTGCCCGGGCCGATCAGGTGCGGCTGGCCGATGACCTCGTCGAGCGAGGTGGGGCGCAGCGCTTCGGCCAACGGTTTTTTTGGTTCGCGGGCAAACAGGTCGGTCACGGTCTCAGTCCGAAATCACGTCCACGCCCTTGGGCGGGGTGAAGGTGAAGCGCGACGGCGCCAGCACCGGGTTCTTTTTCATGTCGGCGAAGCGGATCAGCGTGGTGTTGCCGAAGCTGTCGTGCAGTTCCATGGTGACCAGCGTGTTGGCGCGAAAGCCCATGCGGATCGACTGGAAGGTGTTCTCGCTCTTCTTCGGCGCGGCGCTGAGCCATTCGATGCCGTCCTGGGCGCCGGCTTCCTTCAGGTGGTAGTCGCGTTCGATGGCGTTGCTGCCGGCCAGCAGCGCGGCCGGGCTGGAGCCCAGCGCGGCGTCCAGCGACTTGCTGGTGACCTGGGCCAGTTCCTTGTCGTAAATCCACAGCCGCTTGCTGTCGCCGACGATGAGCTGTTCGTAGGGCTTGGCGTATTCCCAGCGGAACTTGCCGGGACGCGAGATTTCCAGCTGGCCGCTGGCCTCTTCGCGCTTGCCCTTGGCGCTGACCACTTGCGAGAAGCTGGCCGACAGGGTCTTGCTGCCGGCGACGAAGGCCTTCAACTGGGCGATGGCGGCGGCGTGGGCGGGCAGGGCGAACGCGGCGGCGAGGATGATCGGTAAGAGCTTCTTCATGGAATCCTTTTCTACGCCTCAGCCGTTTGGGGCTCAAGGAATAAATCGTCACGGACGTCCCCTGGCCGGTTCGCGCCGCACCGCCGTAGCCGTGGTGCGGCGAGCCTGGCCGGACCGGGAAGGGGATACGTCGCCGATTTATTCATCAGTGCTCAGCTGAAGCGGTTGGTGATCGGGTAGCGCCAGTCCTTGCCGAAACCGCGGTGGGTGACGCGCGGACCGACCGGGGCCTGGCGGCGCTTGTACTCGTTGATCTTGAGAAGACGAACCACGCGCCGCACGTCGGCCTCGGCAAAACCCTCGGCGATGATTTCGGCAGCGGACAGGTTCTCTTCCACGTAGCGCGCCATGATGGCGTCGAGCACATCGTAGGGCGGCAGACTATCTTGGTCTTTCTGGTCCGGACGCAGTTCCGCCGAGGGCGGCCGGGTAATGATTCTTAACGGAATGATCTCGCTCTGGGCGTTGCGCCAGTGGCAGAGCTGGTAGACCAGGGTCTTGGCGACGTCCTTCAGCACCGCGAAGCCGCCGGCCATGTCGCCGTACAGCGTGCAGTAGCCGGTGGTCATCTCGGACTTGTTGCCGGTGGTGAGCACCAGCTTGCCGGTCTTGTTGGAGAGCGCCATCAACAGCGTGCCACGGATACGCGCCTGCAGGTTCTCCTCGGTGGTGTCTTCGGCCAACCCTTCGAACGACGGCGCCAGCGCCGCCATGAAACTCTCGTACATCGGCCAGATGGCGATTTCCTCGTACTTCACGCCGAGCCGCTCGACCATGTCGCGCGAGTCGTCCACCGAAATGCCGGCGGTGTAGCGGCTCGGCATCATCACCGCGTGCACCTTGTCGGCGCCCAGCGCGTCGTAGGCGATGGCCAGCGTCAGCGCCGAATCGATGCCGCCGGAGAGGCCGAGCAGCACGCCGGGGAAGCCGTTCTTGCCGATGTAGTCGCGCACGCCGATCACCAGCGTTTTGTACACGCTCTCCAGCGGGCAGGGCAGCGCGGCCTTGCCGGCCGGCTGCAGGTCGCCGTCGGCCATCTGCACGATCAGCAGTTCATCGTCGTAGGCGGCGGCTTGCGCCACCACTTCGCCGGCCTTGTTGAGCGCGAACGAGGCGCCGTCGAAGACCAGTTCGTCCTGGCCGCCGGTGAGGTTGACGTAGGCGAACGGCAGGCCGGTCTCCTCGACGCGGTAGCGCACCGTCTCGTGGCGGGTTTCGATCTTGTTGCGGTGGAACGGCGAGGCGTTGAGCACCACCACCACGTCGGCGCCGGCGTCGGCGGCGTCGGCGGCGGGATCCAGCGACCAGACATCCTCGCAGATCAACACGCCGACGTTGACGCCGTCCTGCTGGAATACCAGCGGTGCGCCGCCGGGAGTAAAGTAGCGGCACTCGTCGAACACTTCGTTATTGGGCAGCAGCATCTTGTGGTACTGACCGAGACGGTTGCCGTCACGCATCACCGTGGCGGCGTTGAAGCGCTCGTTGCCGAGCTTGACCGGGTGGCCTACCACCAGCGTGATGCCGTCCAGCTCCAAGAGTTCGTCCAGCGCCTTGCTGCACTCGCGGTAGAAGTGGTCGCGCAGCAGCAGGTCTTCCGGGCTGTAGCCGGTGAGCGCCAGCTCCGGCGTGACCAGCACGTCGGCACCCTGGGCCATGGCCTGGCGGGCGAGGTCGAGAATCTTGCGGGTATTGCCGGCGATGTCGCCGACAACGGGATTGAACTGGGCGAGCGCGATACGCATCTTTGGTGGCTACGTCGGTTTATCAACAATAAGGCCAATTCTACCTGAAGCGCGGCACGATTTCCTGAAAGGCGCGGGAGGGGCGATAGCGTCGCTGAATGGCCTCACCCGGGGG
>NZ_JBYSWM010000065.1:0-975 GCF_058781125.1 Pseudogulbenkiania sp. FW507-F1
CGGCACCTTCAAGGTGACGGCGGCCGACGGCCTGGACGAAATCGTCATCGGCGGGGTGAAGGTGGTCGACAACAACGCGCTGACGGCGAACACCACCATCACCACGGCGCTGGGGAGCACCATCACCATCACCGGGTTCGACCCGGCCACCGGGGTGGTGAGCTACACCTACACGCTGAACACGGCGGAAACGCACGCCAGCGGCGACGGCAACAACAGCCTGTTCGACAACGTGGCGGTCACGGCGACGGACAAGGACGGCAGCAGCACCAACGGCACGCTGAGCGTGAACATCGTCGACGACGTGCCGACGGCCCATCCGGACACGGCGAGCGTGACCGAAGACGGCACGCTGACGGCCAGCGCCAACGTGCTGACCAACGACACGCTGGGCGCCGACAGCCCGGCCACGGTGACCAGCGTGAACGGCGCTTCGGCCAACGTGGGCGTGGCGATCGCCGGGCTGTACGGCACGCTGACGCTGCACGCCGACGGCAGCTACACCTACACCCTGAACAACAGCAACGCCACGGTGCAGGGGTTGAGTGCCGGCGAGCACCTCACCGACAGCTTCAGCTACGGCATGCAGGACGCCGACGGCGACCCGTCGGCCAGCACGCTCACCATCACCATCAACGGCACCGACGACGGCGTCACCATCAGCGACCTGACGCCGGCGGCGCAGGGCGGCGAAGGCACGGTCTACGAAGCGGCGCTGAGCATCGGCAGCGACCCGAGCGCGACCACCGAAAGCATGAGCGGCACCTTCAAGGTGACGGCGGCCGACGGCCTGGACGAAATCGTCATCGGCGGGGTGAAGGTGGTCGACAACAACGCGCTGACGGCGAACACCACCATCACCACGGCGCTGGGGAGCACCATCACCATCACCGGGTTCGACCCGGCCACCGGGGTGGTGAGCTACACCTACACGCTGAACACGGCGGAAACGCACGCCAGCGGCGACGGCAACAA
>NZ_JBYSWM010000066.1:0-839 GCF_058781125.1 Pseudogulbenkiania sp. FW507-F1
CACGACGCGCAGGCCAAGCGCTTCGACGGTGGCGGCTCGGTGCGCGGGCTCGCCGCCGGGCAGTGGTTCCGCCTCGACGACCACCCGGCGCACGAGGGGGACGCTCCCGAACAGCGCGAATTCGTCGTCACGCGCCAGACCTTCACCGCCCGCAACAACCTGCCGACCGACCTGGCACGGGCGCTGCCGCCCAGCCTTCGGCCAACCTCGACCGCCGGCGCGGGGGCCGACACGTCGGCGAACGACGTTCCGTACCACACCACCTTCAGCGCCCAGCGCCGCGGCCTGCCGCTCACCCCGGCCTACGCCGGCACCGCGTTGGCCAAGCCCACTGCGCGCGGCGCCCAGACCGCCACCGTGGTCGGGCCTGCGGGGGAAGAGATCCACACCGACGCCCACGGCCGCATCAAGGTGCAGTTCCACTGGCAGCGTCCCGACGAACACCCGACGATCGGCGCCAACCTCGACGACACCTCCAGCTGCTGGCTGCGCGTCGCCATGCCCGCGGCCGGCGCCGGCTGGGGCCACCAGTTCATCCCGCGTATCGGCCAGGAAGTGCTGGTCGACTTCCTCGAAGGCGACATCGACCGCCCGGTCATCACCGGCGTGCTGTACAACGGCAGCCACCCGCCGCCCGCCTTCAGCGGCGCCGGCAACCTGCCGGCCAACAAGACCCTGTCCGGCATCAAGTCGAAAGAGCACCACGGCGGCCAGTACAACGAACTCTTGTTCGACGACACCCCCGGCGAAGTGCGCGCCAAACTGTCGTCCGAACACGGCGCCACCCAGCTCAACCAGGGCTACCTCGTCCACCCGCGTGCCGACGGCAAGGCCACGCC
>NZ_JBYSWM010000007.1:0-160548 GCF_058781125.1 Pseudogulbenkiania sp. FW507-F1
TCCCGCCCCCCCTGCAGTTTTCCGTCAGCAAACGCATCCCCTTCCTGCTGCCGGCCTGCAACCGCAGCGGCATCTGCCGCGCAAGCTACTACGGCAGCTTCAACGCCTCCGACTGGCTGCCGGCGCTGCTGCGTGACACGCCCGGCAGCCAGATCCGCCTGTTCAACCGCGCCGGCCAGTTGCTCATCCAGTCCACCCCGGCCCCGACCCAGACCCTCTCGACCTGGCGACGTCTGGCCCAGTGGCTGACGCTGCTGCCTTCGCCCCACATGGAGGCGAGCGCCGTCGTCCCCTCCATCCCGCTGCGCATTACGGTGGCCGTCTCGACCCGAGGCACATGGAGCACCGATCGCAGCCTGCCGTTACTGCTGCTGGGCAGCACGCTGCTCAGCACTCTGCTGGTCTTCTTCGGCATCGTCGGCAACCGTCTGCACCACCAGGCACGCCGGGAGCGGCGGCAGCTCGACGAGCACACCGCACTGCTGGCGTTGTCCAATGCCAACCTGAAGAAGAAACTGCACAAGCTCGCCTCGACGCACCAGGACCTCCAGGCGCTGCTCGATACCATCCAGGTCGGGGTGCTGATCCTGCATCCCGACAGACACGAGGTCACCACCGCCAACATGGCGGCCGGCCGCCTGTTCGGCCTGCACATCTCGGAGTTGATCGGGCGCAGCATCCTCAGTCTGCTAGCCGACCCGGCCGACGTCGAAGGCTGCGAGAGCCTGCTCGACCAGGGGCTGGGGATCAGCGACCGTGAAATCCAGCTGCGAGACGGCGGCGGCAAGATCTTCTGGTCCCAGGTTTCGATGCGCCGGGTGCGCTTCAACGACCACCACAGCATCGTCATGAGCGTGGTCGACATCAGCGAGCGCATGAGCCACAACCAGCAGCTGCAGCGGGAAAAGCAGGAAACGGAACGCCTGGTGAAGCAGCTGCAGGAAATGCAGCACGAACTGTACGAACGGGCCACCCACGACGACCTCACCGGCGTCGCCAACCGCCCGCACTTCCTGCAACAGGCGCAGCAAGCCTATCGCCAGGCGCTGCGCCAAGGAACGCCGCTCGGCCTGGCCATCATCGATCTGGACATGTTCAAGCTGGTGAACGACACCTACGGCCACGATGCCGGCGATCTGGTGCTACAGCAGGTCGCCATGGCCTGCGAGAGCTGCCTGGGCGAGGGCCAGCAGCTGGGACGCCTGGGGGGGGAGGAATTTGCCATCCTGATGCCGCATTGCGACTATGCCCAAGCCATCGAACTAGCCGAACAGGTCAAACGCAAGATCGCCGAACTGATCATCAGCTATCATGATGACAGGATCAGGGTCACCTTGAGCATCGGTGTGTCCTGCTGGAGCCCGCAGGACAGGCCGCTGCTGATCGGCCGGCTGTTCAAGCTCGCGGACCTGGCGCTGTACCAGGCCAAGGAGACCGGACGTAACCGCGTCGTCCCGGCACGGGCACTGAATTGCCTCGAGCCCTGAAGCCAGCGCGGAAAGCGTCGTGAGCAAGCCGTAGCAAGGGGCCCGGACCGGGTACGCCATCGCGGCGCGATACGGTTCGACCGAGGCTGGCGGGACGACAACAGCCCTTTTATGGACGATGCCATGCAGTTACCCGAAGAAGTCCTGCAACCTCTCATCGACACCCTGCCCGGCGGGGTGCTGCTGATCGATGCCGACGATAGCCGCATCATTCACGCCAACCAGCTGTCGTCCATCCTGCTCGGGATACCCTACAACGAACTGGCCGGCCAGCCGTTCTTCCCCTTCCTCGCCGACGATCCGGACGGACGGACGCTGATGCAGGCGCTGGAACAGCGTGGCATGCTCTACAACCATCCCTGTCTGCTGCGCTCGTCCAGCGGCCGCCCCTTCCAGGTCTCGCTGCTGATGCGCCGCCTGCCGCAGATCGATCGCCCGCTGCTGGTGGTCAGCTTCAGCGACCAGTCGGAAAACAAGATTCTCGGCCAGTTGCTCGATTACGAACGTCAGCTGCTCAACCGCACTCTCAAGTTGGTCAAGACGCTGCGCGAAGAAATCCAGCAGCACGAGCTGGAAGATTCGATCAGTGGCGTGATGGGTATCCGCTCGCTGATGAGCAATACCCAGACCGAGGTGGGGCGCGCCCACCGCTATGGCAGCCCCCTCGCCGGCCTGCTGCTGCGGCTCGACGAACCCGACCCGAAGACCGATCAGGAAAACGACAACAACCTCACCCATCTGCACCAGCTCACCAGCAGCCTGTGCATCCAGGCTTCGCGTGAGAGCGACCTGATCGCCAAACGGGAAGACGGCGCCCTTGTGATGATTCTGCCCAACACCACGCTGGATGGCAGCAAGCTCTTCGCCCTGCGCCTGCTGCGCTCGCTGTCGCAATTGACGCTGGTGCGCAATGGCAAGGAAGAGCATCACACCGCCAGCATCGGCGGCAGCAGCCTGCGGCAGGAGGAACGCTCGCCCAAGGCGATGCTGGAAAGAATGGATCTGGCGCTGCAGGTCGCCCAGGCACGCGGCGGCAACCAGCTGATCATGCAAAGCTGAAATGACAAGGGGGCCATGCGGCCCCCTGTTCTGATACGGCATGGCCCGCGCGCTGCCGGGCGTGCCCCTCAGCCTTTAACGTACGGCGAGCGCATCCAGCAGTTTCTGGTGAATGCCGCCGAAACCACCGTTGCTCATCACCAGCACGTGGCTTCCCGGCTCGGCCTGGGCCACGATGGCCGCGATCAGCCGCTCCAGATCGTCAAAGCTTGCCGCCTTGTCGCCCAGCGGCGCCAGCGCCTCGGCCGGATCCCAGCCCAGGTTGGCACCGTAGCAGAACACCTGGTCAGCCTCCGTCAATGCCCCCGGCAGTGCCGCTTTCATGGTGCCCAGCTTCATGGTGTTGGAGCGCGGCTCCAGCACGGCCAGGATCGGGCTTCGGCCAACCTTGCGGCGCAAGCCTTCCAGCGTGGTGGCAATGGCGGTGGGATGGTGCGCGAAGTCGTCGTAGACCGTGACACCGGCCGCCACGCCGCGCACTTCCATGCGCCGCTTCACGTTCTGGAAACGCGCCAGGGCATCGATGGCATCCTTCACCGCGACACCGGCATGGCGTGCGGCGGCGATGGCGGCCAGCGCGTTGAGGCGGTTGTGCTCGCCCAGCAGGTCCCAGCGCACCCGCCCCTGCAACTCGCCGCCCAGCAGCACATCGAAATGCCCCTGTTCGTCCACGTTGGCCAGCTGCCAGCCGGCTTCGACGCCGAAGCGCTCCACCGGCGTCCAGCAGCCACGCTCCAGTACCTCGTCCAGGCTCGCCTCGCGGCCATTGCTGATCAAGCGGCCGTTACCCGGCACGGTGCGCACCAAGTGGTGGAACTGGGTCTGGATCGCCGCCAGGTCGGCAAAGATGTCAGCGTGGTCGAATTCCAGATTGTTGAGCACCGCCGTGCGCGGATGGTAGTGGACGAACTTGGAGCGCTTGTCGAAGAAGGCGGTATCGTACTCGTCGGCCTCGATCACGAAGAACGGGCTGCGGCTCGCCGGATCGAGCGCCGGCGCACCCGGCAGGCGTGCCGAGATGCCGAAATTCTGCGGGATGCCGCCGATCAGGAAGCCCGGCGCGAGACCGGCGTCCTCCAGAATCCACGCCAGCATCGAGCTGGTGGTGGTCTTGCCGTGCGTCCCGGCCACCGCCAGCACCCACTTGTCGGCCAACACATTCTCCGCCAGCCACTGCGGGCCGGAAATGTACGGCAGGCCGCGGTTCATGATCTCTTCCATCAGCGGCGTGCCGCGCTTGACGACGTTCCCGATCACGTACACGTCGGCGCCGATGGCCAGTTGTTCCGTCCCGAAGCCCTGGGTCAGCTCGATGCCCATGGCCTCGAGCTGGGTGCTCATCGGCGGATAGACGTTGGCGTCGCAACCGGTCACCTTGTGGCCGGCCTGCTGGGCGATGGCGGCAAGACCTCCCATGAAGGTGCCGCAGATTCCGAGGATGTGGATATGCATGAAGAAGAAAGTCCAGGACTAGCGCGGCGCTGACGCGCCAAAAGCGGCTAGCTTACGCGGGATTGTCGCCCCCCTCAAGCCAGCCCCAAGCCGGCAACACCCCACGCCATGAGGCGAGCGGTGACCGACAGCTCAGAAAAACAGCCAGGTCAGCCCCGCAAACAGCGGCAGCAGGATGACGCCCGACCACAGCAGGAAGCCGAAGAACCCGGGCATCGCCACCCCGCGCTGCTCGGCGATCGCCTTGACCATGAAATTGGGCGCGTTACCGATATACGTCATCGCGCCCATGAACACCGCCCCCATCGAAATCGCCAGCAGCGTCTGCGGCAACTCCTTCATCAGCAGCTGGGCATCGCCAGCGGCGAGGTTGAAGAACACCAGGTAGGTCGGCGCATTGTCGAGGAAGCTCGACAACAGCCCGGTAAGCCAGAAGTACATGGCATTCACCGGCATGCCGTCCTCGCCCGAGACCAGCGCCACCAGCGCCGCCAGATGCCCGTCGCTGCCGGCACGCAGAATGGCGATGGCGGGCACGATGGTGATGAAGATGCCGGCGAACAACTTGCCCACCTCGAGCATCGGCGCCCAGTTGAAATCGTTGCCGGCGCGCACTTGGCGCGGGGTCAGCGCCAGCGAGAGCAGCGCGATCAGCAGCAGGATCAGGTCGCGCACCGCGTTCTGCAGCTCAAGCGGCGTGCCGAGAACGTCGATGCTCAGCCCCGGCTTCCAGAGACCGGACAGCAGCACCGCCCCGACCACCCCGGCGATCAGCAGGAAATTGAACTGGCCGTACAGCTTGAGCGGCGTGTCCGGCGACGGGTCGCGCGGCAGCACGCCCTCCTTGCGGTAATAGTAGCTGTCCACCAGGTAGAACACGGCCAGCAGCGCCAGAGCCGCCGCCAGCACCGGCAGCCCCATGTGCCGGACGGTCCAGAAGAAATCCACTCCCTTCAGAAAGCCGAGAAACAGCGGCGGGTCGCCCAGCGGCGTCAGCCCGCCGCCGACGTTGGCCACCAGGAAGATGAAGAACACCACCACGTGCACGTTGTGACGGCGATTATCGTTGGCCTTGAGCAAGGGGCGGATCAGCAGCATGGCCGCGCCGGTGGTGCCCATCAGCGACGCCAGCAGCGTACCGGCTGCCAGCAAGGCGGTATTGAGCCGGGGCGAGCCGTGCAGGTTGCCCCACAGCAGGATGCCGCCCGACACCGTGTAGAGCGCCAGCAGCAGCACGATGAAGGGCAGGTATTCGGTCAGCAGCGCATGCACGACCAGGGACGCCATGCTGCCTGGGCCGAAGGCCAGGGTGAACGGCAACAGGAACAGCACGCTCCACAGCGCCGTGATCTTGCCGAAGTGGTGATGCCAGAGCCCTGGAGCAAAGATCGGGAACAAGGCAATCGACAGCAGGATGCCGCAGAACGGCAGCGCCCACAGCAGGCTCAACGAAGCGCCGTCGAGCTCGGCGGCCTGCGCCAGCGCAGGCAACAGCGACAGCAAGGCAGACGCCAGCAGTTTCCGGGTCATCGTATCTCCTGGAAAAAATAAAGACTCCCCGGCCCTGAATCAGTCGTGGGCGAGGAAGGTGAAAGTGAATGCCCCGGAGACAACGATGCCGCTGTCCGGGCAGAAGGCCGCCGTCGGCCAATGAAACCGGCGCACCGGCCGCACGGCGCGGCGCCTTGAGTCCGGCCGCCCAGGCGGAAGAAAGTTCCGCACCGCACAGGCGCGACGGTCGCCGGCCCTTCAGGCAATCGGCTGTCCCGCTCCGCTTCCCCGTTACGCCACGGCGGTGCCGTCGTAACAGCGAACGGCATTGCGTCCCGCCTTCTTGGCCCGGTACAGGGCGATGTCGGCGTGCTTGAGCAGTTCATCCCGGGTTTTCTGCTCCCCCTGGAACAGGCTGATGCCGATGCTGGGCGAACTGCGATACGGCTGACCCTTGAGCACATAGGGCTGGTTGAGCGCGGTGCGGATCTTCTCTGCGATAAGCGTCTTGAAATGATCCAGATCGATGAACAGCAGAGCGTCATGGCTGTGCTGCCGCACACTCTTGACAAACGCCTGCGCCAGGCGGTCGTGCAGCAAACGGCGGTTGGCGAGACCGGTCAGCGGTCGGGAGGAAGATCCGCTTCAGCCTCGGTGCTATCAGTGCCGAAAAACGGGTTGGCATGGCCGCGCAGCCATGCCACACCCGGCTTAGTGATGCTTCTGGATGAACTCGATCTTGTAGCCGTCGGGGTCCTCGACAAAGGCGATCACGGTATGACCGTGCTTCATCGGGCCCGCCTCGCGCACCACCTTGCCCCCCTTGGCGCGCACCATGTCGCAGGCGACGGCGGCATCGTCCACCTCGATGGCGATGTGGCCATAGGCGTTGCCGAGCTCGTAGCTGTCGGTATCCCAGTTGTGGGTCAGCTCCAGCACGGTGTGCGCCGACTCGTCGCCGTAACCGACGAAGGCCAGGGTGAAACGGCCTTCGGGGTAATCGTTGCGGCGCAGCAGGCGCATGCCCAGCACCTCTTGATAAAACGCCAGGGAACGCTCGAGATTGCCGACTCGCAGCATGGTATGCAGCAGACGCATGATGTTTTCCTTCCGTAGAAATCAGATCAGCCGAACGCGAACAGGGTATCGCCGTGTTGCTTCAGCCATTGCCGCGCCGTGCGCCAGTGCGGAAACAGCCGTTCGGTTTCCGACCAGAACGCGGCGGAGTGGTTCATGTGCACCAGATGCGCCAGTTCGTGCGCCAGCACGTAGTCGAGAATGTGCGGCGGCGCCTGCACCAGCCGCCAGTTGAGGCGGATGGCGCCGCTGGCGGAACAACTGCCCCAGCGCGTGCGGGCCGAGGACAAGGAGAGCGAGGCCGGCTGGCGGCGGCTATATCGCGCCACCTCGGCGAGCCGGGAGGGAAACCGGCGCGTCGCCTCGCGCTTGAGCCAGGCAGCGACGGTGGCATCGAGCCGCTCACGGTCATGCGCTGCGACCCCGGCCACCTGCAGGACCCGGCCGTCGATGCGCGCCGCCGGACGCTGCCCGGCAACATGAACGATGTCGAGCGGCTCCCCGGCCAGACGCAGCTGCCGCGGCTGCGCCGCCAGTTCGGCACAACGCCTTTGTTGTTCCAGCCAGTGCAGGCGGATCCAGTCGCGGCGCTTGTCCAGGACCGCCTGCAGCATGCTCATCGACACCGCCGGGTGGGCGATCAGTTCGACCCGCCCTCCGCGCACGCGGATGCCGATGCTCTGGCGCGCGCGGCGGATCAGCGCAACCGGGATGTTGCCTTCAGGCAGGCTGAGAATCACCGAGCCGCCGCTTGCGCTGGTCGGGGTGGGCGAACGGACCGACGCCGCCGATTTCCAACTGGCGAGCCTCAATCCACTCTTCCGCCTCGCGCGTCATCGCCGCCGAACTCTTGTCCTGCGGCAGGATAGGCTTGCCGATCACCACAGTGATCTCGCCGGGAAACTTGCGGAACGAGTTCTTGGGCCAGAACTCGCCGGCGTTGAGCGCCACCGGCACCATCGGCACGTCGAACGCCTTGGCCATGCGCGCCGCGCCCTGCTGGTAGCGGCCCGGCACGCCCGGGGGCGTGCGCGTGCCTTCCGGGAACACGGCAATCCAGTAGCCCTTGGCGATACGCTGCCGGCCCTGCTCGACGATCTGCTGGCTGGCCTTGGTCTTGGCCGAGCGGTCGATGGCGATGGTATCAAGCAAGGCGAGGCCCCAGCCGAAGAACGGAATCCACAGCAGCTCCTTCTTGGCCACGAACACCTGCGGCGGGAAGATCGCCTGCAGGGCCAGCGTCTCCCAGCCCGACTGGTGCTTGGAGCAGATGATGGACGGTGTGTCGGGAATGTTCTCGGCGCCGACCACCTTGTAGCTCAGCCCGCAGACGTGCTTGAGCAGCCACAGCAACCCTTTCACCCAAGCCTGGGCGAAGCTGTGGCGCACGCGGTGCGGCGCGACGCAGCCCAGCAGGATCAGCAGGAAGCAGAAGGTCGTCAGGAAGGCAAGGCCCACCCAGTAGACCAGGGTACGAATCCAGATAAACATTACGGCGCTATGCCCTCGTGAAAAACAGTCAGTGATGCGTTTGGATCAGGTATTCGGCAGCGTCGTAGAGGTCGTCGAACACCAGCGTGCCCTCGGGCAGACCGCCCTTCTCGAAGGTCTTTTCACCCTTGCCGGTCTTGACCAGGATGGGCTGGCCGCCCATCGCGGCGATCGCCTCCAGGTCGCGCAGGCTGTCGCCAACCATCGGCAGGCCATCGGGCTTGACGTTGAAGCGCTCGGAGACTTCCTTGACCATGCCCGGCAGCGGCTTGCGGCACTCGCAGTTGTCGTCCGGGGTATGCGGACAGACCACCACGGCGTCGATGCGGCCGCCGGCCTGGTTGACCAGGCGGTGCATCTTGGTGTGCATGGCGTGCAGCGCGTGCAGGTCGAACAAGCCGCGACCGATGCCCGACTGGTTGGTCGCCACCACGATGCGCCAGCCCGCCTGGGTCAGGTTGGCGATGGCCTCCAGGCTATGGTCGAGCGGCTCCCACTCCAGCGAGTTTTTGACGAAATCGTCGCGATCCTTGTTGATCACGCCGTCACGATCCAGGATGACTAGTTTCATGGCAGGTTTTTTCTGTCGGTAAAACGGCCAAAGGCGTGGACCCGCCAGCCGGCCGGTCCGCGCCACGCGGTGGCAGACTCAGTCGGCCAGCAGCGAGATGTCCGCCACGCGGTTGAACAGCTCGGCCAGGCGCGCCAGGAGCGCGATGCGGTTGGTGCGCACCGCACTGTCGTCGGCCATCACCATCACGCCGTCGAAGAAGGCGTCGACCGGGGCCTTCAGGCTGGCGAGCTGCGCCAGCGCGCCGGCGAAGTCGTGCGCGGCGAACTGCGCATCCACTTGCGGCGCCAGCTGCTGCACGGCGCCATACAGCGCCTTTTCGGCGTCTTCGGCCAACAGCGCGGGGTTGACCACACCGACTTCACCCTCGGCCTTCTTCAGGATGTTCTTCACCCGCTTGTTGGCCGCTGCCAGCGTGGCGGCTTCCGGCAACTGCTTGAACTGGGCCACGGCGGCCAGCACCGCGCGTACCTCGTCGAGACGGGTCGGTTCCAGCGCCAGCACGGCGTCGATTTCGTCCACCTTGTAGTCGGCGGCGAGGAAGTTCTTCAGGCGCTCGAGGCAGAACGCGAACACCTCGTCGGCCACGCTGGCCGACAGCTTGTTAGCCGGGAACGAATCGTGGGTGTCGACGATCAGCTGCTTCAGGTCGAGCGGCGTATCCAGCACCATGCGCAGCACGCCCAGCGCGGCACGGCGCAGCGCGAACGGATCCTTGTCGCCGGTCGGCACCAGGCCAATGCCCCAGATACCGACGATGGTCTCCAGCTTGTCGGCCAGCGCCACGGAGAGCGCCACCGGACCGTGCGGCAGGCTGTCGCCGGCGAAGCGCGGGTGGTAGTGGCCTTCGATGGCGGCGGCCACCGCTTCGTGCTCGCCGTCATGACGGGCGTAGTACATGCCCATGATGCCCTGCAGTTCGGGGAACTCGCCGACCATGTCGGACACCAGGTCGGCCTTTGCCAGGTAGGCGGCACGGCGGGCGTCGTCGACGTTGGCGCCGAGCTTGCCGGCGATGGTACCGGCCAGGTTCTGCAGGCGCTCGACGCGTTCGAGCTGGCTGCCGATCTTGTTGTGGTAGACCACGTCGGCCAGGCGCGGCAGGCGCGATTCGAGGCGGACTTTCTGGTCCTGCTCGAAGAAGAACTTGGCGTCGGAGAGACGCGCGCGCAGCACGCGCTCGTTGCCGTGGATGATGTGCGACGGGTCGGTCGCCTCGAGGTTGGATACCAAGAGGAAGCGGTTCATCAGCTTGCCGTGGGCGTCCAGCAGCGGGAAGTACTTCTGGTTCTGCTGCATGGTCAGGATCAGGCACTCCTGCGGCACCTTGAGGAATTCGGCTTCGAAGCCGGCTTCCAGCACCACCGGCCACTCCACCAGCGCGGTGACTTCGTCGACCAGTGCCTGCTCGGCGGCGATCACGGCGCCGAGCTTGGCCGAGGCTTCGGCCAGGCGATGGCGGATCAGTTCACGGCGCGCCTCGAAACTCGCCACCACCTTGCCCTGCTCGTACAGCACGCGGGCATAGCTATCGGCATCGGGCAGCGTCACTTCACCGGCGGACAGGAAGCGATGGCCCAGCGTGGCGCGACGGCTCTCGAGCCCCAGCACCTCGCCCGCGATCAGCTCGCTGCCGTGCAGCAACACCAGGCCGTGCACCGGGCGCACGAACTGGTGTTCGGAATCGCCCCAGCGCATCAGCTTGGGTGCCGGCAGCTTCTTCAGCGCCAGCGCGACGATGTCGGACAGTACGGCGGAGAGCGGCTGGCCGGCCTTGACGCTGCGGTAGGCGTAGACGTCCTGTTTGCCGTCGCTCATGGTGGAGAGTTCGCTCACCTCGACGCCGCAGGAGCGGGCGAAACCGGCCAGCGCCGGGGTCGGCTGGCCATCCTTCATGCCGGCGGCGACCGCCGGGCCTTTCTTGACGATGGTCTGATCCGGCTGCACCGCCAGCACCGCGGGCAGGGTCAGGGCCAGGCGGCGCGGCGAGGCGAAGACGTGGGCGCTGGCGTCGGCGGCGACGAACTGCAGTTTTTTCAGTTCGTCGGTGATGGTCTGGGCAAAGCTTGCCGCCAGCTTGGGCAGGGCCTTGGGCGGCAGTTCCTCGGTGAGGAGTTCGATCAGCAGGGTCGGGTTCATGGTCTGTTGGATTTCTTGCTGGAAGCGGTTTTGCCGGCGGCGCAGACGACGCGCATCATGGCATCGGCCACCGAGTTTTCATAAACGGGTTGCCAGGTCCAGCTGTAGCGCGGCAGCGGGTACAGCGTCGACCAGACGTGGCGGTTGGACGCCGTGTAGTAGGCCGAGGAGACGAAGGCGTACTGGTACTTGGCACAATCGGCATAACCGGTGGTACGGCGGATGTGGAAGTTCACGTCGTAGCCTTTTTCGTACTGGCGCTCGGCAAACCGCTCCTGGTTGACGAAATGGATCAGCCCGTCTTCGCGCCAGATGGACGCCAGGTCCACCGCCAGTTCGAGCGCCTCGCCCTGGCGGTACACCGACCAGTCGGCGAGCGGCGCCGCCTGCGCGGACAGCGCGAGCGCGGCAAGACAGAGTCCGCCCCACGTCTTCATGGTCAGGCCTTCTGGCACATCGGGAAACCCAGCGCCTCGCGCGAGTCGTAGTAGGCCTGAGCGACCTGACGGGCAAGGTTGCGGATACGTCCGATGTAGGCGGCGCGTTCGGTCACCGAGATGGCGCCACGCGCGTCGAGCAGGTTGAAGGTGTGGCCGGCCTTGAGGATGGTCTCGTAACCCGGCAGCGGCAGCCCGGCGTCGAGCAGGCGCTTGGCTTCCGCCTCGTAGTCGGTGAACTGCTGGAACAGCAGCGCGACGTTGCTGTGCTCGAAGGCAAATTTGGACTGCTCGACTTCATTCTGCAGGAACACGTTGCCGTAGCTCAGCTCGCGGCCGTCCGGCATGCGCGCCCACACCAGGTCGTAAACGTTCTCGACGCCCTGCAGGTACATCGCCAGACGCTCCAGGCCGTAGGTCAGCTCGCCCAGCACCGGCTTGCACTCCAGGCCACCGACTTGCTGGAAGTAGGTGAACTGCGTCACTTCCATACCGTTGAGCCATACCTCCCAGCCCAGGCCCCAGGCGCCCAGCGTCGGGTTTTCCCAGTCGTCCTCGACGAAGCGGATGTCGTGCACGGTCGGATCGATACCCAGTTCCCTCAAGGAGCCAAGGTAGAGATCCTGCAGGTTGGGCGGCGACGGCTTGATCACCACCTGGTACTGGTGGTGCTGGAACAGGCGGTTGGGGTTCTCGCCGTAGCGGCCGTCCTTGGGGCGGCGCGATGGTTGCACGTAGGCGGCCGCCCACGGCTCGGGACCCAGGGCGCGCAGGAAGGTGGCGGTGTGCGAGGTGCCGGCACCGACTTCGGTATCGTACGGCTGCAACAGTGCGCAGCCCTGACGGTTCCAGTAGTTCTGCAGCGTGAGGATGATTTCCTGGAAAGTGAGCATGTCGCGTATCACGAGTGAAGGGTAAAGGCCGATTCTACCGATTACCGTGGAGCGGGAAAAGCAAACGGCAGGCCAAAACGGCCTGCCGTGCGCAGGAAATAGGGTTGGCGTGAAAAAATGCTGTCCAGTTAAGCCCACTGTGGCTGCCCGTTGGTAGAGCCGCCAGCCACACCGGGCTTGCCGGTCCCGCCCGGCAGGCGGGTCGAGGGGCTTGCGTCGCCAAGCCCCTCGACGCTCCCAAGGCGAGCCCACCACCGCTTGTTTCCGTCTGGCTGGCAACTGGCGTGGCGCCGTCGGAACTCGCGATTCGCTACCGTCGAATCGCTCAAACAGCCGGCGGCTTAAAACCCCGCCAGCTACCATCCAGACGGTGCGGTGGAAGGGCGGATCGGGCTACTCACTGAGCTTACTGGTCCATCGCAATAGTCTACTCTGGCTCGCCCTACACCCCCTGCCAGTCGAGAATCACCTTCCCGCTCTGCCCGGACAGCATCGCGGCGAAGCCCTGTTCGAAATCGTCCACCTTGAAATGGTGGGTGATGATCGGGTCCAGATTCAGCCCGGACTGCAGCAACGCCACCATCTTGTACCAGGTTTCGAACATTTCGCGACCGTAGATGCCCTTGATCTCGAGGCCCTTGAAGATCACCTGGTTCCAGTCGATGGCGGTGTTCTCGGGCGGAATGCCCAGCAGCGCGATCTTGCCGCCGTGGTTCATGGTTTCCAGCATCTGACGGAAGGCCTGCGGGTTGCCGGACATTTCCAGGCCGACGTCGAAGCCCTCGGTCATGTGCAGTTCACCCATCACCGTTTTCAAGTCCTCGGTGGCGACGTTGACGGTGCGGCTGGCGCCCATCTTGCGAGCCAGTTCCAGACGGTAGTCGTTGACGTCGGTGATCACCACGTGGCGCGCGCCGACGTGGCGGGCGATGGCCACCGCCATGATGCCGATCGGGCCGGCGCCGGTGATCAGCACGTCCTCGCCGACCAGGTTGAAGCTCAATGCCGTATGCACCGCGTTGCCGAATGGGTCGAAGATCGACGCCAGGTCGTCGGAGATGTCGTCCGGGATCGGGAAGGCGTTGAACGCCGGGATCACCAGGTACTCGGCGAACGCACCGGGACGGTTCACGCCGACGCCGATGGTGTTGCGGCACAGGTGGCGGCGCCCGGCTCGGCAGTTGCGGCAATAGCCGCAGGTGATGTGGCCTTCGCCGGAAACGCGCTGGCCGAGCGTGAAGCCCTGCACTTCCGAGCCGATGCCGGCGACCACGCCGACGTACTCGTGACCGACGTGCATCGGCACCGGGATGGTCTTCTGCGCCCACTCGTCCCAGTTCCAGATATGGATGTCGGTGCCGCAGATGGCGGTCTTGGTGATCTTGATCAAGAGATCGTTGTGGCCGATTTCCGGCACGGGAACGTCGGTCATCGACAGGCCGCGTTCGGCCTTCAGTTTGGCAAGCGCCTTCATGGTGTCATCCTGTGGCGAGGGCGGCCGAAGGATCGCTTCGACCGGCCTTTAAGGCCGATCCCGTCTGGCGGCTGTAGCGCTCGGGATCGGCATGGGAGTCATTCGAAAATCAGCGGATCACGCCCAGTTCGCGGCCGACCTTGATGAAGGCCGCCACGGTCTGTTCCACCTGTTCCGGGGTGTGGCCGGCCGACATCTGGGTGCGGATGCGCGCCTTGCCCTTGGGCACCACCGGGTAGGAGAAGCCGATCACGTACACGCCTTCGGCCAACAGCGCGGCGGCCATTTCGCCGGCCAGCTTGGCGTCGCCCAGCATCACCGGGATGATCGGGTGCTGGCCGGGGATCAACGTGAAACCGGCGGCGCTCATGCCGTGGCGGAACAGCTCGGCGTTGCGCTTGAGGCGGGCGCGCAATTCGGCGCCTTCGCTCTTCAGTATCTCGAACACCTTCAGGCTGGCGGCGGCGATGGCCGGGGCCAGGGTGTTGGAGAACAGGTAGGGACGCGAGCGCTGGCGCAGCAGGTCGACGATGGGCTGGCGCCCGGAGACGTAGCCGCCGGACGCGCCGCCGAGCGCCTTGCCCAGGGTGCCGGTGTAGATGTCGATGCGGTCGGCGACGCCGCACAGGTCCGGGGTGCCGGCGCCGTGCTCGCCGATGAAACCGACCGCGTGCGAGTCGTCCACCATGACGATGGCACCGTAGCGGTCGGCCAGTTCGCAGATGCCCTTGAGGTCGGCGATGATGCCGTCCATCGAGAACACGCCGTCGGTGACGACCAGCTTGAAGCGCGCGCCGGCGGCGTCGGCGGCCTGGAGCTGGGCTTCCAGATCGGCCATGTCGTTGTTCTTGTAGCGGAAGCGCTTGGCCTTGCACAGGCGGATGCCGTCGATGATCGAGGCGTGGTTGAGTTCGTCCGAGATCACCGCGTCTTCTTCCGACAGCAGGGTCTCGAACACGCCGCCGTTGGCGTCGAAGCAGCTGGAGTAGAGGATGGTGTCGTCGGTGCCGAGGAAGTCGGCGATGGCTTTTTCCAGGTCCTTGTGCACCTGCTGCGTGCCGCAGATGAAGCGCACCGAGGCGCAGCCGTAGCCGTAGTCGTCGAGCCCCTGCTTGGCCGCGGCGATCAGGCGCGCGTCGTCGGCGAGGCCCAGATAGTTGTTGGCGCAGAAGTTGAGCACGTGGTGGCCGTTGGCCAGCGCGATGTCGGCGCCCTGCGGGCTGGCGATGATGCGCTCGGGTTTCTCGAAGCCGTCGGCGCGGATTTGCGCCAGCGTCGCCTGCAGATGGGCGAGGTAGGTATGGTTCATCGTGCACGTTCCCTGTGTGGTCGGCGTGGGGCCGGGCGGGATCGCCGCCATCCGGCCGTCATCGTTCTGACCCCATTCTAGACCAGCGTCGCGGCCATGATCAGACACAGTTGCCGGCGATTTGGCCGGGGTGGCTGTCACTGTCCGAGACGGCGCCGACCGCCCGGTCCGATGGCAGGCACGGCCTAGCGGCGCCGGTCCCGCCAAAACAAAACCCGCCACGCGGGCGGGTCGGGAAGGAAACGTTGGCCGAAGGCTCAGCGCTTGAGCAGGCGTGCCGCGTCGAGCGCGAAGTAGGTCAGGATGCCGTCGGCGCCGGCGCGCTTGAACGCCAGCAGGCTTTCCATCATGCACTTCTCTTCGTTCAGCCAGCCGTTCTGGAACGCGGCCTTGAGCATGGCGTACTCGCCCGACACCTGGTAGGCGTAGGTCGGCACGCGGAAGGTGTCCTTGATGCGGCGGATCACGTCGAGGTAGGGCATGCCCGGCTTGATCATCACCATGTCGGCGCCCTCCTCCAGGTCCATCGCCACTTCCTGGATCGCCTCCTCGAGGTTGGCCGGGTCCATCTGGTAGGTCGACTTGTCGGCCTTGCCGAGGTTGGCCGAAGAGCCCACCGCGTCGCGGAACGGGCCGTAGAACGCCGAGGCGTACTTGGCCGAGTAGGCCAGGATCTTGGTGTGGATGTGGCCGGCTTCTTCCAGCGCCTCGCGGATGGCGCCGATACGGCCGTCCATCATGTCGGAGGGGCCGAACACGTCGGAACCGGCCTCGGCGTGGCACAGCGCCTGCTTGATCAGCACCTCGATGGTTTCCTCGTTGAGCACGTAGCCCGCTTCGTCGATGATGCCGTCCTGGCCGTGGATGGTGTACGGATCGAGCGCGCCGTCGGTCATCAGCCCCAGCTCGGGGAAGCGCGCCTTGAGTTCGCGCAGCACGGTCGGCACCAGGCCGTCCGGGTTGTACGCCTCGGCTCCGGCGTTGTCCTTGCCGGTCTCGATCACCGGGAAAATCGACAGCATCGGGATACCGAGCTCCAGCGCCTGCTCGGCAGTGTAGAGCAGCTTGTCCAGACTCTGACGCACCACGCCCGGCATCGAGGCTACCGCCTCTTCCCGGTTGGCGCCTTCCAGCACGAACACCGGGTAGATCAGGTCGTTGGCGGTGAGCACGTTCTCGCGCATCAGGCGGCGCGAAAAATCGTCCTTGCGCATGCGGCGCAGGCGCGTAGCGGGAAAGAAACGGTTGGCGAAAATCATCGTGATTCGAGTCCTGTCGGAACGTGGCAAGGCGCCCGGGGTGGCGGCGGGCACGCAAAGGCGCTAGCTTAACAAGCCCGCCGCCACCCGACCAGCCGGCGGGGAGAACAGGCTGTTCAGCGCGGACGATCCGTGCCCTTCTTCGGGCCCTCGGCCTCGTTCTTTTTTTCTCCGGCAGCCGGTGCCGGCTTCTTGCCCCAATCGTCGTCCTCGCCCTCTTCCTCGTCGTCGAATTTGTACGGCTGCGGCACCACGCCCGGCGGCAGCTTGATCGGCGGTTCCTTGTGCGCGAGGCGCGCCAGGGTGCCGATCACCGACACCAGCGGCGCCCCGATCACCACCACCCAGAACCACGTGCTGTGAAAGATATCCATGCTTCGGCCAACCTCTTGTCCGTGCCGGCATGCGCCGGCCAGTGATTTCGATACTTTCATTTTACGCCGAGTTGACCGCTCGCTTCCGTCTCGCGTAGGGATGGTTTGCAATGCGTCTTGCCGGTAGAATTCCGCGACAGGAGATGGCATGCCTCCTTGTAACCGCCCTCGGGGCTGATGATGCCTACACGGATTCCTCGACCGGCAGGAGGTGTAGGTACGTATCCGACAGCCCGCCGCCTGTCCAGGTTTGTGCCTCCAGCCCACACTCACTGAACACGCATGAAACACGCCCAACGTCCCGAGCAGATCGACCTGCTGCCCTACCTCGGCAAATGGCTGCTGCTGGCCAGCGCCGTCGCCGCGCTCGCAGGTTCCGCTTCCGCCTTGTTCCTGTTCGCCCTCGACTGGGCCACGGCCACCCGCATCGCGCAGCGCTGGCTGATCGCGCTGCTGCCGCTGGCCGGCTTCGGCGTCGGCTGGCTCTACCTGCGCTTCGGGCAGCGCGTCGAGGCCGGCAACAACCTGCTGATCGACGAGATCCACGACCCGAAGAGGGTCATCCCGCTGCGCATGGCGCCCCTGGTACTGGGCGGCACCGTGCTCTCCCACCTGTTCGGCGCCTCGGTGGGGCGCGAGGGAACGGCGGTGCAGATGGGGGGGGCGCTGGCAGACCAGTTCACCCACCTGTTCAAGCTGCGCCACGAGGATCGCCGCATCATCCTGATGGCGGGCATCAGCGCGGGCTTCGCCTCGGTGTTCGGCACGCCGCTGGCCGGCGCCATCTTCGGGCTGGAAGTGCTCGCCATCGGCCGGCTGCGCTACGACGCCATCCTGCCCTGCATGGTGGCGGCGATCGTGGCCGACCAGGTCGGCCTGCTGTGGGGCGTGCATCACACCCGCTACGTCATCCCCTTCATCCCGCCGCTATCGGCCTGGGGGCTGGCGGCGACGGTGATCGCCGGGATGCTGTTCGGTCTCACCGGCAAGGTTTTCGCCGACCTCACCCACGGCCTGGGCGGCTGGATCAAGCAGCGCATCGGCTACGCCCCGCTGCGACCGCTGCTGGGAGGGATGGTGATCGCCGCCGCCGTTTACCTGCTGGGCGCCGACCGCTATATCGGGCTTGGCGTTCCGACCATCGTGGAAGCCTTCCAGCAACCGCTGGCGCCATACGACTTCGCCGCCAAGATGGCCTTCACCGTCGCCTCGCTGGGCAGCGGCTTCAAGGGCGGCGAGGTCACCCCCCTGTTCTACATCGGGGCGACGCTGGGCAACGCCCTGGCGCCGCTGCTCGGCATGCCCCTGCCCCTGCTGGCCGGCATCGGTTTCGTCGCGGTGTTCGCCGGCGCCGCCAACACCCCGATCGCCTCGACGCTGATGGCGATGGAACTCTTCGGCAGTGAGGTCGGTGTCTACGCCGGCATCGCCTGCGTGGTGAGCTACCTGTTTTCCGGACACACCGGCATCTACCGCTCGCAGCGCGTCGGCCACGCCAAGCACCGCGACACGCCGGAGGGCATCAAGCTGGGCGAGCTGCCCGCCTATCGCCAGCAGGCGCTGCAGCGCACGGCCCCGCCCTCCGCCCAGCCGGGTGAGGACAACGCGCGCCACTGAAACCCCTCGCCGCGCCGCCCCCCTTTACCGCACGTCTTGCCCTACGGGGCAGGACGGCGCTCGACTGCCCAGCCCTGATAGCACGACGCCGGGGCGCTTCTCCCCGGCCTGCCCTACCCCATTTCACCCTCTCCTTATGGTGTGGCGGGCGCGCTTCGCCACGCCCGCCGGTGGCTACGACACGGAGCCCTTGCAGAGCCGCCAGCAGCAAAATGCAAATTGCAACATAACCTGCAAAGTTCAAAAATTTAAGTTTTTTATACTAATAAAATAGAAATATATAGTGAAAAATTTACGATATTAGTTTTTATACTATGCCTTCTCGCTGGACACCCATTCCAGCGAACAAGACCGCATCGAGCGCCCACCTGCGCTTGCCCGGTCCATAACAAGCAGCCGCTCAGTGCTGCACGAAATAAGGCGGCGCCGCGGCCAGATCGGCCCGGACGCCCTTCCCCGCTCAAAGATGGAGAAACCTGATGCAGAACCAGCAAGACCACTTGCACCGAGGCCTCGAAGAGAGGCATATCAACCTGATGGCGCTCGGCGCCGCGATCGGCGTCGGCCTGTTCCTGGGATCGGCCAGCGCGATCAAGATGGCCGGCCCGGCGATCATGATCTCGTACGCGCTGGGCGGCTTCGCCATTTTCCTGATCATGCGCGCGCTGGGCGAAATGGCGATCCACAACCCGGTCGCCGGCTCCTTCAGCCGCTACGCGCAGAACTACCTCGGCCCCTTGGCCGGCTACCTCACCGGCTGGAACTACTGGTTCCTGTGGATCGTCACCTGCATGGCCGAAATCACCGCGGTCGGTGTCTACATGGGCGTGTGGTTCCCGGACGTGCCGCACTGGATCTGGGCACTGTCGGCACTGGTGCTCATGGGCTCGGTCAACTTCATCGCGGTCAAGGCCTACGGTGAATTCGAGTTCTGGTTCGCGCTGATCAAGATCGTCACCATCGTGCTGATGATCATCTCCAGCCTCGGCATGATCGTGTTCGGCTTCGGCAACGGCGGCCTCGCCACCGGCATCGCCAACCTGTGGACGCACGGCGGCTTCATGCCCAACGGCGTCAAGGGCATCCTGATGTCGATGCAGATGGTGATGTTCGCGTATCTGGGCGTGGAGATGATCGGCCTGACCGCCGGCGAAGCCAAGAACCCGAAGAAGACCCTGGCGCGTGCCGTGGACTCGGTGTTCTGGCGCATCCTGATCTTCTACGTCGGCGCGCTGTTCGTGGTGATGTCGATCTACCCGTGGGATCAGATCGGCACCAGCGGCAGCCCGTTCGTGATGACCTTCGAGAAGATGGGCATCCCGGCCGCCGCCGGCATCATCAACTTCGTGGTGCTGACCGCCGCGCTGTCCTCGTGCAACAGCGGCATCTTCAGTACCGGCCGCATGGTGTACAACCTGGCGCAGCAAGGGCAAGCGCTGCCGATGTTCGCCAAGGTGGGCAAGAACGGCGTGCCGAACGCCGCCGTGCTGATCTCGGTGGTGATGCTGCTGGGCGGCGTGCTGCTCAACTACCTGGCGCCGAAGGAAGTGTTCACCTGGCTCACCGCGATCTCGACCTTCGGCGCGATCTGGACCTGGGCGATCATCCTGCTGTCGCAGCTGAAGTTCCGCCGCACCCTGAACCCGGCACAGCTGTCGGCCCTCGAGCATCGCATGCCGCTGTTCCCATACGGCTCGTACATCGCGCTGGCCTTCCTGGTGCTGGTGGTGGGTCTGATGGCCTACTTCCCGGACACCCGCATCGCGCTGGTGATCGGCCCGGGCTGGCTGGTGCTGCTGGTGGTGCTCTACTATGCCCTGGGCTACCACCGCCAAGGCGGCGAGCCGGCACTGAAGGCCGCGCGCCAGTCGGCATAAAGCGCTCCCCGGCAAGAAAAACGGCGACTCATCGAGTCGCCGTTTTTTTATCGCCATGCCTTCGGGTTCAGCCGAAGAAATCCTTCAGCTTGTCCATGAAGGACTTGGCGCGCGGGTTGTGCATGGCGGTATCGCCCTGGCTGATCGCCTCGAACTCGCGCAGCAGTTCCTTCTGGCGCTCGGTGAGATTGATCGGGGTTTCCACCACCACGTGGCACAGCAGGTCGCCGTAGTCGGAACCACGCACCGACTTGATGCCCTTGCCGCGCAGGCGGTACTGGCGGCCGGACTGCGTCTCTGACGAGATCTTGACCTTGGCCATGCCGTCCAGCGTGGGAATCTCCACCTCGCCGCCCAGCGCCGCGGTGGCGAAGGAAATCGGCATCTCGCAGTGCAGGTCCATACCGTCGCGCTGGAACACCGGGTGCGCCTTGATGTGGGTGACCACGTAGAGGTCGCCCGACGGGCCGCCGTTCTGCCCGGCCTCGCCCTCGCCGGAGAGGCGGATGCGGTCGCCCTCGTCGACGCCGGCCGGAATCTTCACGTTGAGCGTCTTGTGGGTCTTGACCTGGCCGGCGCCGTGGCACTTGTGGCACGGGTCGGTGATCTGCTTGCCGCTGCCGTGGCAGGTCGGGCAGGTCTGCTGGATCGAGAAGAAGCCCTGGCTGACGCGCACCTGGCCGTGACCGCCGCAGGTCGGGCAGGTCTTGGGCTGGGTGCCCGGCTTGGCGCCGCTGCCGTGGCAGACGTCGCAGTTGTCGTGCGACGGAATGCGAATCTGCTTCTCGCAGCCGCGCGCCGCCTCTTCCAGCGAGATTTCCATGTTGTAGCGCAGGTCGGCGCCACGGTACACGTTGGAGCGGCCGCCACCGCCACGGCCACCGAAGATATCGCCGAAGATGTCGGAGAAGGCATCGGCGAAATCGCCGAAGCCCTGACCGCCGCGCGCGCCGGCGGCGTTGGGGTCGACCCCGGCGTGGCCGAACTGGTCGTAGGCCGCCCGCTTCTGCCCGTCGGACAGGATTTCGTAGGCTTCCTTGACTTCCTTGAACTTGTCCTCGGCGTCCTTGCTGTCCGGATTGCGGTCCGGATGGTACTTCATCGCCAGCTTGCGATAGGCCTTCTTGATGTCGTCGTCGGAGGCATCGCGGTTCACGCCGAGAGTGTCGTAATAATCACGTTTGGACATGCTGTTCTACCTTGGGGCCATCCGCCAGGGTTGGCCGAAAAGGGGGTTCCGAAACAGGAAAGGCACAGAGGCCAGAGGAAAGCCCCCGGAACCCTGTGCCTCTCTAGAGCCGCCCGACGCTGGGCGCATGGCGGCGTCGCGGCGGGCTCCAGGCGCAAGAACGCTTACTTCTTGTCCTTCACTTCTTCGAACTCGGCATCGACCACGTCACCTTCGTCCTTGTTGCCGGCGCCAGCCGGCTGTTCGGCACCGGCTTCGCCCTGGGCCTGGCTGTACATCTGCTCGGCCAGCTTGTGCGAGGCGGTCATCAGCGCCTGAACCTTGGCGTCGATGGCGTCCTTGTCGTCGCCCTTCACCACTTCTTCGGCTTCCTTCAGCGCGGCTTCGATGGCGGCTTTTTCTTCGGCCGAGATCTTGTCACCGTGCTCGGCCAGCGACTTCTTCACCGAGTGGATCATGCCTTCGCCCTGGTTGCGGGCCTGTACCAGCTCGTGCAGCTTCTTGTCTTCCTCGGCGTTAACCTCGGCATCCTTCACCATGCGCTGGATTTCTTCCTCGGACAGGCCGGAGGACGCCTGGATGGTGATCTTGGCTTCCTTGCCGGTGCCCTTGTCCTTGGCCGACACGTGCAGGATGCCGTTGGCGTCGATGTCGAAGGTGACTTCGATCTGCGGCATGCCACGCGGCGCGGCCGGGATGTCGGACAGGTTGAACTGACCCAGCGACTTGTTGGCCGAGGCCTTCTCGCGCTCACCTTGCAGCACGTGGATGGTTACCGCGGTCTGGTTGTCGTCGGCGGTGGAGAAGGTCTGCTGCGCCTTGGTCGGGATGGTGGTGTTCTTCTGGATCAGCTTGGTCATGATGCCGCCCAGCGTCTCGATACCCAGCGACAGCGGGGTCACGTCGAGCAGCAGCACGTCCTTGCGGTCACCGGACAGCACCGAACCCTGGATGGCGGCACCGACGGCCACGGCCTCGTCCGGGTTCACGTCCTTGCGCGGCTCCTTGCCGAAGAACTCCTTCACCGCTTCCTGCACCTTCGGCATGCGGGTCTGGCCGCCGACCAAGATCACGTCGGCGATGTCGTTGATCGACACGCCGGCGTCCTTCAGGGCGACACGGCACGGCTCGATCGAGCGGGCGATCAGGTCTTCCACCAGGCTTTCGAACTTGGCGCGGGTGATCTTCATCGCCAGGTGCTTCGGACCAGTGGCGTCCATGGTGATGTACGGCAGGTTGACTTCGGTCTGCGAGGCCGAGGACAGCTCGATCTTGGCCTTTTCCGCGGCGTCCTTCAGACGCTGCAGCGCCATCACGTCGTTCTTCAGGTCCACGCCCTGCTCGCGCTTGAACTCGGTCACGATGTAGTCGATCAGGCGCTGGTCGAAGTCTTCGCCGCCGAGGAAGGTGTCGCCGTTGGTCGACAGCACTTCGAACTGGTGCTCGCCTTCCACGTCGGCGATCTCGATGATCGAGATGTCGAAGGTGCCGCCACCCAGGTCATACACGGCGATCTTGCGGTCGCCTTCCTGCTTGGCGAGGCCGAAGGCCAGCGCGGCCGCGGTCGGTTCGTTGATGATGCGCTTGACGTCCAGACCGGCGATGCGGCCGGCGTCCTTGGTGGCCTGGCGCTGGCTGTCGTTGAAGTAGGCCGGCACGGTGATCACGGCTTCGGTCACTTCTTCGCCGAGGTAGTCTTCGGCGGTCTTCTTCATCTTGCGCAGCACTTCGGCGGAGATCTGCGGCGGCGCCAGTTCCTGGTCACGCACCTTGACCCAGGAGTCGCCGTTCTTGGCCTTGGTGATCTCGAACGGCATCAGGTCGATGTCCTTCTGCACTTCTTTTTCTTCGAAGCGGCGGCCGATCAGGCGCTTGATGGCGTACAGGGTGTTCTTGGGGTTGGTCACCGCCTGGCGCTTGGCCGGGGCGCCGACCAGGATCTCGCCGTCTTCCATGTAGGCGATGATGGACGGAGTGGTGCGAGTGCCTTCGGCGTTCTCGATCACTTTCGGATGGCCGTTCTCGATCACCGACACGCAGGAGTTGGTGGTGCCCAGGTCGATACCAATGATTTTGCCCATGTTTAATTCCTTTCCTTGACTCTTTACGGCGTACCGCAATCGCGATAGTCAGCGCCTGTTGACTGGATAGGTAATGGCTATGCCCACGTTTTCAAGAGGGCTTCGGCCAACCTTTTTACTGTTGGCTCTTGGCCTTGGCGACCACCACCATGGCCGGGCGCAGCACGCGATCGGCCACCTGGTAGCCCTTCTGCATCACGCGCAGCACGGTGTTGGGCTCGGCGTCCGCTTCCTCGGTGCTGATGGCCTGATGGCGGTGCGGGTCGAGCGCCTCGCCCACCGGGTTGATTTCCTTGATCTGCGCCTTGTCGAAGGCCGACACCAGCTGTTTCAGCGTCAGGTCGACGCCGAACTTCAGGTTGTCGAACTGACCGCTCTGGTCGGCCAGCGCCATCTCCAGGCTGTCCTTCACCGCCAACAACTCGTTGGCAAACTTGTTGATGGCGTACTTCTGTGCGTTCACCACCTCTTCGGCCGTACGACGGCGCAGGTTCTCCATTTCGGCGCGGGAGCGCAGAAACTGCTCGCGGGCTTCGGCCAACTCGATTTCCAGTGCGGCAACGCGCGCCTCCGTGGTCGGCTCGACCGCGCTGTCGGCGGGAGCCTGGGCGGCGGCGCTGTCCACGGCCTCGTTAACCGGATTCTGTTGGTTTTCCTGCATGACGATTCCCTTGTTAGCTAGGCGATTGAGGATGACCTGACGCTAGGTAGGGGCTTTGGCGAAAATTTCAAGAGAGCGCGGTCGACGCGCAAGCGAACCAAGCAACCGCTCGTTTGGGAACTTTTGCTTTCGGAAACGGAAAAAAACAGCGTGGCATTTCATTCGTTTTTTGTCAGTTTTGTTACCTTTTGAAAACAAAGGATTTTTTTGTGCTGCACTGCACACATTACGTTTTTTTTATGTTTAAATGGACTCACAGCACACGACGACCAGCAGGTCTGTCTCCCTTACGGAATAGGCTTCGGCGGTCGGAAACGACAACGGGCAAAACACGTTGTCAATAAAAGGTGACGGTAAAACCGATTCATCATAGCCAGAGGAATGCCGGCTGAATTTACCGGTTTACTAAGAAACGTAATCGAGAAGGATTCAAGCATGACCACTCGCGAACAACGCATTGCCGCCATCCAAAAAGACTGGGACGAAAATCCGCGCTGGAAAGGTATCAAGCGCGGCTACACCGCCGCCGACGTAGAGCGCCTGCGCGGCTCCGTCCAGGTGGAACATACCTTGGCTCGTAACGGTGCTGAAAAACTGTGGAACCTGGTCAACAACGAGCCCTACATCAACTGTCTGGGCGCGCTGACCGGTGGCCAGGCCATGCAGCAGGTGAAAGCCGGCATCAAGGCCATCTACCTGTCCGGCTGGCAAGTCGCCGCCGACAACAACGAATACTCCGCGATGTACCCGGACCAGTCGCTGTACCCGGTTGACTCGGTGCCGAAGGTGGTCGAGCGCATCAACAACGCCTTCACCCGTGCCGACGAAATCCAGCACTCCAAGGGTCTGGAAAAAGGCGATGCCGGCTTCGTCGATTACTACGCTCCGATCGTGGCCGATGCCGAAGCCGGTTTCGGCGGCGTGCTGAACGCCTACGAACTGATGAAGGCGATGATCCGTGCCGGCGCCGGTGGCGTGCACTTCGAAGACCAACTGGCTTCGGTGAAGAAGTGCGGCCACATGGGTGGCAAGGTACTGGTACCGACCCAGGAAGCCGTACAGAAACTGATCGCCGCCCGTATGGCCGCTGACGTCTACGGCGTACCGACTCTGGTGATCGCCCGTACCGACGCCGAAGCCGCCGACCTCTTGACCAGCGACTACGACGAGAACGACAAGCCGTTCCTGACCGGCGAACGCACTGCAGAAGGCTTCTACAAGACCAAGAAAGGTCTGGAGCAAGCCATCAGCCGCGCTATCGCCTACGCCGAATACGCCGACCTGGTATGGTGCGAAACCGGTACCCCGGATCTGGAATTTGCCCGCAAATTTGCTGAAGCCGTACACGCCAAGCACCCGGGCAAGCTCTTGGCCTACAACTGCTCACCGTCCTTCAACTGGAAAAAGAACCTGGACGATGCCACCATCGCCAAGTTTCAGCGCGAGCTGGGCGCCATGGGCTACAAGTACCAGTTCATCACCCTGGCTGGCATCCACTCCATGTGGTACAACATGTTCGACCTGGCGCAGGACTACGCCAAGCGCGGCATGTCGGCCTACGTCGAGAAGGTGCAAGAGCCGGAATTCGCCGCCCGCGATCGTGGCTACTCCTTCGTCTCGCACCAGCAGGAAGTCGGCACCGGCTACTTCGACGACATCACCACGGTAATCCAGGGCGGCAAGTCCTCGGTGACCGCGCTGACCGGCTCGACCGAAGAAGAACAGTTCCACTAAGATCCAAGCGTTCGACTGAACGGCAATTCGACCCTGCCGTCTGTGTCAAGCAACCCCCGCCACGGCGGGGGTTTTTCGTTGCGGCCCTCATCCATTGCTTCCCGGCGCAACGAGGGCAACGGGGGCCCCCACATCCTGGCAGGCCGCCACTGCGCGCCGCCCTGATCTCGAACAAATCAGCAGCGCATCTCCCAGCACACTCCCGCTATTCGCCGCGCCCCACCGGACACAAGTAGGTCATCGCGGCCTTCATGCCAAGGGACGGCCAGCGGCGGACCCGGCCGACAGCTGGACTGCAAGCCATCGGCGGCCCAACAAAAAGGCCGGCAAAAGCCGGCCCTGGATGCCTACGGAGAGTCGCCTCGGTCAGGCACGCACGTGCAGCAGCGAGCGGCGGCGCGAATAGCCGAAGTACACCATCAGGCCCAGCACCAGCCAGATCACGAAGCACAGCCAGGTCAGCGCCGCGAGCTGCGTCATCAGGAACACGCAGAACACGATGGCCAGCGCCGGTACGTAGGGCACGCCCGGGCAGTGGAACTTGCGCGGCAGGTCCGGTTCGCGCTTGCGCAGCAGGATGATGGCGGCGGCGATCAGCGAGAACGCGGCCAGGGTGCCGATGTTCACCAGCTCGGCCAACGTACCCAGCGGCACGAAGCCGGCGATCAGCGCAATGAGGGTGCCGATCAGCCAGGTGGCCTTGTACGGCGTGCCGTACTTCGGATGCACCTCGGAAAACACCTTGGGCAGCAGGCCATCGCGCGACATCGCGAACAGGATGCGGGTCTGCCCGTAGGTCATCACCAGGATCACCGTCAGCATGCCGAGAATGGCGCCCAGGTCAACGAAGCCGGCGAACCAGTCGAGCTTGGCCACCTGCAACGCCAGCGATACCGGGTGATCGATGCCCTTGAACTGCATGAACGGCACGATGCCGGTCATGATGGCGGACACGATCACGTACAGCAGCGAGCAGATCGCCAGCGACCAGATCACCCCCTTCGGGATATCCTTCTCAGGGTTCTTCACCTCTTCCGCAGCGCAAGTCACGGCGTCGAAGCCGAGGAAGCTGAAGAACACGATGGCGGCACCGTGGAACACGCCGGTCATGCCGTACGGCAGGGCCGGATTCCAGTTGGCCGGCTTGATGTGCCACACCGCGATGGCGATGAACAGCACCACCACCGCCACCTTGATCATCACCACCACGTTATTGACCTTCTTCGATTCCTTGATGCCGAACGCCAGCAGCGCGGTAATCAGCATGGCAATCACGAAGGCCGGCAGGTTGAACACCGTCTCCACGCCGGGGCGGGCACCTGCCGCGGCGGTCAGCGCATCCGGCAGATGCAGGCCGAAACCGGCGATCAGGCTCTGGAAGTAGCCGGACCAGCCCACCGACACGGCGGAGGACGCCAGCAGGTATTCCAGCATCAGGTCCCAGCCGATGATCCAGGCGATCAGCTCGCCCAGCGTGGCGTAGGCGTAGGTATAGGTGGAACCCGACACCGGCAGCATGGAGGCGAATTCGGCGTAGCACAGCGCGGCGAAACCGCAGGCGATGGCGCCGATGACGAAGGACAATACCAGGCCGGGGCCGGCCACGGTGGCGCCGGTGCCGGTCAGGACGAAGATGCCGGTGCCGATGATGGCGCCGATCCCCAGCATGGTCAGGTCAAAGGCGGACAGCTCCTTGCGGAGCCCCTGTGAGGTGTGGGCGGCAGACAGCATGCCCCTCACGCTCTTCTTGCGCATCAAGCTCATGTTTCAAACAGTCCCCGAGTGTTCGCGGTGTGCCAAATGCCATGCGCCCGCAGTGTGGCGGGCGCATGGCAGGAATGGATCAGGGCACACGGTTCTCCGAAAATAACTCGTCTACGCGCGAAGATAGCCAATAAAGCCACCGCCACGAAGACGAAACGGCGTGATATTACCTCAATGCCAAGGTCAGACAAGGTAAAACTCATACCCCGTCCTCGCCGCTGTCATAGCTGCCACGGCCCAGGCTGCGGCAATCCGGCAAACAGGCGCGCAAAATAGCAGCCTTCGCCCTCTATCGGAAACACTGCGCCCCGATCCATTGATCCAGCGCAATTTCACACCTTATTCCACCACGCGGCGAAGGTGTCGGCTAGGCCGCCACATGCAGCGGAGTGGCGGCGAGGCCTTCCGCCCGTCATGTGGCGCGGCGGGGCGCCGGGAAGGGAGCGGATAATACAGCCAGCGCCCCGCGCGGCAAGCGTAAGCCCTTGGAGGAACAGGCCGTTGTCCGATGGAAACAACTTGGCTTCGCCTGTGAGCAAGATGGCAGGAGGGCCGTGCTTTCGACATGGAACGGGAGATTCCGCCGCCACGCTCAGCCCCAGTAGCCCGGCTCGGCGTAACAGGCCTTGAGATGGTCGATGAAGTGGCGCACCCGCAGCGGCAGGAACTTGCGTTGAGGCACCATGGCGTACACCGGGTAATCCGGCGAGGAAAAGCTGTCCAGCACCGTCACCAGCCGCCCTTCGGAGAGATCGTCCTTGACCTCCCACAACGAGCGCCAGGTAAGCCCGTACCCCTGCAGCGCCCAGTCGTGCAGCACCGCGCCGTCATTGCATTCCAGCGTGCCGGAGACCTTGAGATTGACCGGCTCGCCGTCGCGGGTGAAGGTCCAGCCGCGGCTCTGACTCTCGCCCAGCGACAGGCAGTTGTGCTGCGCCAGGTCGTCCAGCGTGCGCGGCGTGCCGTGGCGCTTCAGGTAGCACGGCGCGGCCACCACCACGCGATAGTTTTCGGCCAGGCGGATCGCCACCAGGCTGGAGTCGGACAGGTCCGAAATCCGGATGGCGCAGTCGACGCGGTCGCGCACCAGGTCGACCAGGCGGTCCGACAGGTCGAGCGTCACCTTCACGTCCGGGTGCAGCTGCTGAAAACTGGCGGCGTGCGGGGCGACGTGACGGCGGCCGAAACCGGCCGGGGCACTTACCCGCAGGTGACCACGCGCCCGCGCGCTGCCGGACGCCACCGCCGCCTCGGCTTCGGCCAACTCGGCCAGGATGCGCAGGCTTTCCTCGTAAAAGGCGCTGCCCTCCTGCGTCAGCGTGACGCTGCGCGTGGTGCGCACCAGCAGCTTGGCGCCGAGGCGCTCCTCCAGGGCATCCAGACGGCGGCCGATCACGGCCGGCACCACCCCCTCGATGCGCGCCGCCGCCGACAGACTGCCGTGAGCTACCACCGCGACCAGGGTTTCGAGTTGCTTGAACGTGTCCATTAGCTCACAAAAAGTAAAAGATGCTATGGCATCTTAGGTCTTTTTTTGTCACATAAACATCACTAAACTGATCCCAGCGCATCGCGATACCATTTATGCCAAATTAAGAGGGAATAGTCCCCTGGTGTCGCCACGAAAAACCCAGGCCGGTTGATCGGGGACCAGCCCCAACGGAAACGAGAGAGAGTAACGTCATGACCCAACGAACCCCTTGCCATCGACTGCAGGTTGCCACCGTCCTCCACGCCTTCATCGAACAGGAAGTCCTGCCGGGCAGCGGCATCGGCTCCGCCGCGTTCTGGTCCGGTTTCGATGTCCTGGTGCACGAACTGGCGCCGAAGAACCGCTCCCTGCTCGCCGAGCGCGACCGCCTGCAGAGCGAAATCGATACCTGGCACCGCCAGCATCCGGGCCCGATCGCGGACATGGCCGCCTACAAGGCGTTCCTCACCTCCATCGGCTACCTGAAGCCGGTGCCGGCCGACGGCCGCATCAGCACCAGCAACATCGACAGCGAAATCGCCGAGCAGGCCGGCCCGCAGCTGGTGGTGCCGGTGATGAACGCGCGCTACGCCCTGAACGCCGCCAACGCGCGCTGGGGCAGCCTGTACGACGCGCTGTACGGCACCGATGCCATCGCCGAGGACGATGGCGCCAGCCGCAGCGGCGGCTACAACCCGGTGCGCGGCGCCAAGGTGATCGCCTTCGGCCGTGACTTCCTCGACGCCAGCGCGCCGCTGGAAACCGGTTCGCACCACCAGGCCGCGGCCTACCGCGTGACCGGTGGCCAGCTGCAGGTCGAGCTGCAGGACGGCCGCACCAGCTCGCTCAAGCAGCCGGAGCTGTTCCTCGGCTACAACGGCGACGCCGCCGCGCCGACCTCGGTGCTGCTCAAGCAGAACGGCCTGCACTTCGAAATCCAGATCGACAAGAGCAACCCGATCGGCGCCCAGGACGGCGCCGGGGTCAAGGACATCGTGATGGAAGCCGCCATCACCACCATCATGGACTGCGAGGACTCGGTCGCCGCGGTCGACGCCGACGACAAGGTCGTGGTGTACCGCAACTGGCTCGGCCTGATGCAGGGCACGCTGACCGAAGAAGTCAGCAAGGGCGGCAAGACCTTCACCCGCACCCTCAACCCGGACCGCCGCTACACCGCCGCCGACGGCAGCGCGCTGACGCTGCACGGCCGCAGCCTCATGTTCGTGCGCAACGTCGGCCACCTGATGACCAACCCGGCCATCCTCGACGGCGACGGCCACGAAGTGCCGGAAGGCATCATGGACGCCGTGGTGACCACGCTGATCGCGCTGCACGACCAGCAGCGCCGCGGCAACTCGCGCGCCGGCTCGATCTACATCGTCAAGCCGAAGATGCACGGCCCGGACGAAGTCGCCTTCGCCGACGAGCTGTTCGGCAAGGTGGAACAGCTGCTCGGCCTGCCGCAGTACACCGTCAAGCTCGGCATCATGGACGAGGAGCGCCGCACCAGCGTCAACCTCAAGGCCTGCATCGCCGCCGCCCGCCACCGCGTGGCCTTCATCAACACCGGCTTCCTCGACCGCACCGGCGACGAGATGCACACCTCGATGGAAGCCGGCCCGATGATCCGCAAGGGTGACATGAAGACCTCGAAGTGGATCGCCGCCTACGAGCGCAACAACGTCCAGGTCGGCCTCGACTGCGGCCTGCGCGGCCACGCCCAGATCGGCAAGGGCATGTGGGCGATGCCGGACCTGATGGCCGAGATGCTGAAGCAGAAGATCGGCCACCCGAAAGCCGGCGCCAACACCGCCTGGGTGCCGTCGCCCACCGCCGCCGTGCTGCACGCGCTGCACTACCATCAGGTCGACGTGCAGGAGGTGCAGAAGGCGCTGGAAGGCCAGTACCTCGACGTGCAGGACGACCTCCTGACCATCCCGGTGGCGGCCAATCCGAACTGGTCGGCCGAAGACATCCAGCAGGAGCTCGACAACAACGCGCAAGGCATCCTGGGCTACGTGGTGCGCTGGATCGACCAGGGCGTGGGCTGCTCCAAGGTACCGGATATCCACAACGTCGGCCTGATGGAAGACCGCGCCACGCTGCGCATTTCCAGCCAGCACATCGCCAACTGGCTGCGCCACGGCATTGTCACCGAGTCGCAGGTGAAGGAAACGCTGCAGCGCATGGCCACCGTGGTGGACGGCCAGAACGCAGGCGATCCGGCCTACCAGCCGATGGCCCCGGCGTTCGACACCTCGATCGCCTTCAAGGCCGCCTGCGACCTGGTGTTCCAGGGCTGCGCCCAGCCGTCCGGCTACACCGAGCCGCTGCTGCACCACTGGCGCCAGGTGGAGAAGGCGCACGCGCTGTAAGAGCCAAGGCGAAAGAGCATCTTTTTCCTCAATGCAAAGCGGCCCGTCAGGGCCGCTTTTTCGTATTCTTTCACCTGGCCAATACTTCTCTGGCAGCGGTTTTGTCTAAGAAAAGACAATACTGTAGACAAAATACTTTGCCATGATTCACCACGGCACGCCCCCCGGGCGCAGCCTCGCTCCCCCTCCACGGCAAAACCGACAATATTCTGACAATAACAACAACAACTCAGACATTTCATTGCGCACGTACGGCAAATTTTTTTTGTGCTTTGCCATAAAATTGCCACGATGCCGCAACATGAGTCCCGGTTTCGGCCCGATACCGCACAAGGAGTCTCCATGAAGTCGCTGTTCCCCCGCACCCTGCTGCTGGCCGCCGTCGCTACGGCCCTGTCCGCCCCGCTGCTGGCCGCCGAGATGAAATCGGTGGCGGTCACCGCCATCGTCGAACACCCGGCGCTCGACGCCGCCCGCAAAGGCATCGAGGACGAGCTCAAGGCCGCCGGCTTTGTTCAGGGCAAGAACCTGAAGTACCAGTTCCAGAGCGCCCAGGGCAACACCGCCACCGCCGCGCAGATCGCCCGCAAGTTCGTCGGCGACACCCCGGACGTGATCGTCGGCATTGCCACCCCGAGCGCCCAGGCATTGGCCGCCTCGACCAAGTCGATCCCGGTGGTGTTCTCCGCCGTGACCGATCCGGTTGCCGCCAAGCTGGTGAAGGACTGGAAGCCGTCCGGCACCAACATTACCGGCGTCTCCGATGCCCTGCCGCTGGCCCCGCAGATCGAGCTGATCAAGAAAGTGAAACCGGGCGTGAAACACGTCGGCATGGTGTACAGCCCGGGCGAGGTGAACTCGACCATCGTCGCCAAGGAACTGAAGGCCGAACTCGCCAAGCAGGGCATGTCGCTGGTGGAAGCGTCCGCCGCCCGCACCGTGGACGTGCCGTCTGCGGCCAAGAGCCTGGTCGGCAAGGTCGACGTGATCTACACCACCACCGACAACAACGTGGTGTCGGCCTACGAGTCGCTGTATAAGGTCGCCGTCGACAGCAAGCTGCCGCTGGTGGCTGCCGATACCGACACGGTGAAGCGTGGCGCCGTCGCCGCCCTCGGCCAGAACTACTACGACATGGGCCGCCAGACCGGCAAGCTGGTGGTGCGCATCCTGAAGGGCGAGAAGCCGGGCGCGATCGCACCGGAAGTCGGCACCAAGCTCAATCTGGTGGTCAACCCGGCCGCGGCCGAGAAGCAGGGCCTCAAGCTGTCGCCCGAGCTGATCAAAACCGCCAAAGAAGTCATCAAGTAAGCCTGTCTTGAGACTTCGGCCAATCCCGAAGTCTGCTCCCTCTCCCCGGGTCGGGCCACAAGCCCGGCCTGGGGAGCGAACGTTTCACGAGGTGTTGTTTCATGTCCCTGATCGCCTTGCTGGGCGCCACGGAAATCGGTCTGATCTTCGCGCTGGTAGCGCTGGGTGTGCTGATTTCTTTCCGCATTCTGAATTTCCCCGACCTGACCGCCGACGGCAGCTTCCCGCTGGGCGGCGCCGTCGCCGCCACCCTGATCGCCGGCGGCCATGACCCCTGGCTGGCCACGCTGGCCGGCACCGCGGCGGGTGCCGTGGCCGGCCTGATCACCGCCTGGCTCAACGTGCGGCTGAACATCCTGCAGCTGTTGGCCAGCATCCTGGTGATGATCGCGCTCTACTCGGTCAACCTGCGCATCATGGGCGCACCCAACATGCCGCTGATCGGCGCCGACACCGTGTTCAGCCCGTTCATCGCCCGGGCGCCCGACTCGCAATACCTGATCCAGCCCCTGGTGCTGGCCGTGATCGTGGTGATCGCCAAGCTGGCACTGGACGCCTTCTTTGCTTCGCAAGCCGGCCTGGCGATGCGCGCCACCGGCGCCAACGCCCGCATGGCGCGTGCGCAGGGCGTCGCCACCGACCGCATGGTGCTGCTGGGCATGGCCATCTCCAATGCCCTGATCGCGCTGGCCGGCGCACTCTATGTGCAGACCCAGGGCGGCGCCGACATTTCGATGGGCATCGGCACCATCGTGGTGGGGCTGGCCGCGGTGATCATCGGCGAGACGCTGATCCCGGGTCGCACCATCATGGTGGCGACACTGGCCGCCGTGCTCGGCGCCCTGGTGTACCGCCTGTTCATCGCGCTGGCGCTCAACGCCGACTTCATCGGTCTGCAGGCGCAGGACCTCAACCTGATCACCGCCCTGCTGGTCGGTTTCGCGCTGGTGCTGCCGTCGCTCAAACGCAAATTCGCCGCCAAACGCTCGGCTGCCACCAAGGGGAGCACTGCTCATGATGCGCGCTAACGGCCTCTACAAGACCTTCAACCCCGGCACCCCGATCGAGAACCCGGCGCTGCGCGGGGCCTCGCTGGACATCCCCCAGGGCCAGTTCGTCACCGTGATCGGCTCCAACGGCGCCGGCAAGTCGACCTTCCTCAATGCCATCAGCGGCGACCTGATCGTCGACCAGGGCAGCATCGAGATCGCCGGGCGCGACGTCACCCGTCTCAACGCCTGGCAGCGCGCCGGGCTGGTGGCCCGCGTGTTCCAGGACCCGATGGCCGGCACCTGCGAGGCGCTGAGCATCGAGGAGAACCTGGCGATCGCCTGGCAACGCGGGGAAAGTCGCGGCCTGAAAGGCGCCCTGAATGCCTCGCTGCGCAGCCTGTTCCGCGACAAGCTCGCCACGCTCAAGCTCGGTCTGGAAAACCGCCTGTCCGACCGCATGGGCCTGCTCTCCGGCGGTCAGCGCCAGGCGGTGAGCCTGCTGATGGCGTCGCTGCGGCCGTCGCAGATCCTGCTGCTCGACGAGCACACCGCGGCGCTCGATCCCAAGACCGCCGCCTTCGTGCTGGAGCTGACCGACCAGATCGTGCGCGAGAACCAGCTGACCGCGATGATGGTGACGCACTCGATGCGCCAGGCGCTGGATCATGGCGACCGCACCGTGATGCTGCACCAGGGCCGGGTGGTGCTGGACGTGGCCGGCGAGGAGCGCGCCCGCATGGACGTGCCCGACCTGCTGGCGATGTTCGAACGCACCCGCGGCGAAGCGATCGCCGACGACGCGCTGCTGTTGGGCTGATCCCCCGCCTCCTTCGGCCAACCTTTGCAGGTTGGCCGAAGCTTTTGGCGCGCGGCTGAACGCATCGGGTTGGCCGACACAGTTGACGCCGTACTGAACTCATCGCGCCCGCCATCGTCATAGTCTCTTGTCACGACAGTGCCGCGCCGCTGAGCGATACTGTCATTACCCGCCTTCCCGAGACAGGAGCCCCCATGACCCGCCTCACCACCCTGTTGAGCCTGGCCGCCCCCTTGTTCCTGCTGGCCCCGCTGGCGCCGGCCGCCGAACGGGCCGACCCGGCCGCCACCGTGCTGAACCTGTCGGCCAGTACCCAGCGCGAGATCGCCAACGACCAGATGATCGCCACGCTGTACGTGCAGGACCGCCAGCCGCAGCCGGGCGTGCTGGCCAACCGCCTCAACCAGCTCATCAACCGCGCCCAGAGCGACGCGCGCGGCTACAAGAACGTCGAGGTCAGCAGCGGCAGCTACAACAGCTGGCCCGCCTACAACAAGAGCGGCAAGATCGACGGCTGGCAGGGCCGTGCCGAACTGAAGCTGAAAACCCGCGACATGGCGCAAGGCAGCGAGCTGATCGCCAAGCTGCAGGGCTACATGCTGCTGGAAGGCGTGCAGTTCGTGGTGTCCGACGACGCCCGCCACGCCGCGGAAAAGGCCATGATTCCGGAAGCCATCGCCGCGCTGATGGAGCAGGCGCAGATCGCGGCCAAGGCGCTGGGCAAGAACACCCTCAACATGCACCAGCTCACCATCGGCAACCAGATGCCGCCGCCGGTACCGCTGTTGATGCGCAGCAAAACGCTGGCCATGGCCGCCGACGCCGAAGTCGCCCCGGCCGAATGGCAGCCCGGCCGCAGCCAGTTGCAACTGCAGGTCAACGGCCAGCTGGAACTGCGCTAAGAGTCTGTCCCAGTAGGCGAGCGAGCCGAGGCAGGTTGGGTGTCGCCGGAGCACAGGAACCGGAATGGACCCGTAGTCCATGAGGATTCCGAGCACCGCCGACGCTCAAGCTGCGAAGGCGCAGCCGACTAATTGGGATAGACTCTAAAGCGCTTTGAGGCGGCACGATGATACGTTAAAGTAAGCCTGCTTACCCGCCGGTCGACGCCGACCGGCTCCCCACGACCAAGCACCCTGTTCATGCCATGAAACTGATCGCGTCACTCACCAGTCCCTACGCCCGCAAAGTGCGGATCGTGCTCGCTGAAAAGAAAATCGACTGCCCGATCCTGATCGACCAGCCTTGGGAGGCCGATTCGCAAGTTGCCCGCTACAATCCGCTCGGCAAGGTGCCGGTGCTGGAGCTGGACGACGGCAACACGCTGTACGACTCGCGCGTGATCGTGGAGTACCTCGACAACATCTCGCCGGTGTCGCGCCTCTTGCCGCAGGACAACCGCTCGTTCATCGCCACCCGGCGCTGGGAAGCCCTGGCCGACGGCATCTGCGACGCGGCCGTCGCCATCGTCATGGAACGGCGCCGCCCGCCGGAGAAGCAGAGCGAGGAAGCGATGGCGCACCAGCAGCAGAAAGTCGAGCGCGGCCTGGCAGCGCTGGCGCACGATCTGGGCGAACGCCCGTGGTGCAACGGCGAAGGCTATAGCCTGGCCGACATCGCGGTCGGCTGCTGCCTGGGCTACCTGGACTTCCGCTTCGCCACGCTCGACTGGCGCGCCAGCCATCCCACCCTCGCCGACTACTACCAGCGTTTGTCGGCACGCCAGTCCTTCGTCGACACCATACCGCCGACGGCCTGAACCGACGCGGCACACCAGACAAACAAAAGCCGGGGTTTTCCCCGGCTTTTTGCTGCCCCTCTTTGCGGTCCTAGACCCGTCCCTGTCGCTCCAGCTCGTGGTATACCTGCAGCGCCACATAGGCGTCGTTGCCGGCGTACACCCGCTGCGCCTCGCTCAGCACCGGGCTCGCCCAGTTCGAGGTCGACTGGCGCTTCGACTTGCGGAAACACTGGCCGAACAGGCGCGCCACCGCCTGCACCGCGCCCACGGTACGGTGCTCGCCCGGCTGGCGGAACAGCCGCCCGATGTCCACCAGCGCCGCGCACTCGATGTCCAGCTTGGCGCGGAGCCGCTGCACGTCGGAGCCCAGCTCGAAGCCGACCTTGCGGATCGCCGGCGACTCCAGAATCATCCGCAGCCGCGTCAGGTCGGCGAGGCGCTCCACCGGGAACAAGTAGGCGTGCGTGGCGGTGGCCAGCTGCACCAGGTGCGGCCCGCTCGAAGTCTCTCCCTTGTGGAAGGTCGGGCGCGACTCGGTATCGAAGCCGAGCACGCGGCACACGCTGAGCTGGTGATACGCCGCTTCCATCTCGATCTCGTTCGCCACCACGCTCACCGCCATCGGCGCCAGCCCCGGATAGCTCGGGAGAGTACGGATATCGTCCTTGGACAAGTGTTGTTCTGCGGTCATGGGAAGACAGGTACCCGCGCGGGTAATGAAGGCCGGGCGAGTGTACGCGGCACCGGCGCGGAACACCAGCGCCGCGCTCAGCGCACGCCCGCCGCCAGCAGCTGGCGTTCGGCCCACTGCAGCAGCTCGGCGGCCTGCATTACGCCGCTGTGGCGCGCCAGCTCGCGTCCCTGCCAGAACAGGATCAGGGTCGGGATGCTGCGGATCTGGTAGTGCCGCGACGCCTGTGGCGCCTGCTCGGTGTCGACCTTGACGCAACGCAGCGTCGGCCGCGCCTTGGCGGCGGCGGCGAACTGCGGCGCCATCATCTGGCACGGCCCGCACCAGCCGGCCCAGAAGTCTACCAGCACCGGCAGCTCGGTGCCGGCGAGAAACCCCGGCAGGGCGGCGTCGGACAAGGCCAGCGGCGCAGCGGCGAGCAGCGCGCCGGCGCACTTGCCGCACTTGGGCGACTCCAGCAGACGTTCGTCGGGAACACGGTTGCGAGCACCGCAGGACGGGCAGACCAATTGCATTTCACATCACTCCTTCATCAAAACCACACAATACCAACACCACGCCGCGGCGACCCGGCCTAGCCGCCGGGCGGGGTGCCCTGGCGCCAGCGCCGGATGACGTAACCGTACACCGCCAGATTGACCGCCAGCACCAGCCCGGCCAGCACCAGCTGGAGCGCACGGGTCAGCGCCTCGGGATAGATCAGCGCCAGCAGGTAGTGCTCGACGAAGCCGCCCGGGTAGCCGGCGGCCCCGCCCAGCGCACGCAAGCGGTTTTCCAGCGGTGTTAGCGGGCAGATCCCCCCGCTCAGTTCGATCGCCATCGCCCATGCGGCGGCCGGCAGGTGCCACCACAGCCATCCGCGCCGCCGGCACGCCAGCAAGCCGCCCAGCAGCGCAAACACGATGAACCCCAGGTGCAGCAACAGCACGGCGTCGGCCAACAGGCGGTAGATCACGTCGGTGCCCCGCCGCCATCGTGCCGGCAAGGTCTACCCCAGCCAGGCCCACCAGCGCAGGACCGGGGACTCCTGAGCCGCCCACGCGTCGCGCAGGCCATCGTCCCATTCCGTGCCACAGCCAGCCGCATTCCCTTCTCCCTGCCCGGCAACGCCCCAGGCTCGCCCTCTCTAACTAGCCCAGGATGGCGACGCCTGCCAGGCTCCCATGCAAAAACCGCCCTCCCGGTGACGGGAGAGCGGTCGCGGTGGCGCCTTCGGCCAACGTTGGCCGAAGCCCGGGATCAGGCAGACAGTTCCAGCAGCAGCTTGTTGATGCGCTTGACGAAGCTGGCCGGGTCGTCCAGCTTGCCGCCTTCGGCCAGCAGCGCCTGGTCGTACAGCACCTGGGCGAGATCGCTGGCACGGCCCTCGTCCTGCTCTTCGGCCAGACGTTTCACCAGCACGTGCTCCGGGTTGATCTCCAACGTCGGCTTGGCCGCCTGCGGCACGCTCTGGCCGGCGGCCTTGAGCAGGCGCTCGAGGTGCGCGCTCATGTCGTGCTCGCCCACCACCAGGCAGGCCGGGCTGTCGGTCAGGCGCGCGGTGGCGCGCACGTCCTGCACGCGCTCGGCCAGCGCGCTCTTGATGCGCTCGAGCACCGGCTTGGCGGCCTCTTCGGCCTGCTGCTGCGCCGCCTTGTCCTGTTCGTCCTCCAGCTTGCCCAGATCGAGCGCGCCCTTGGCCACCGACTGCAGCGGCTTGCCGTCGAACTCGTGCAGCGAGGCGCTCACCCACTCGTCGACGCGGTCGGTCAACAGCAGCACTTCGACGCCCTTCTTCTTGAACACCTCGAGGTGCGGGCTGTTGCGGGCAGCCGCCAGCGTCTCGGCGGTGATGAAGTAGATCTTCTCCTGGCCTTCCTTCATGCGCGCCACGTAGTCGGCCAGCGATACCGTCGGCGTGTCGCCTTCGCTCAGGGTCGAGGTAAAGCGCAGCAGCTTGGCGATGCGCTCCTTGTTGGCGAAGTCCTCGCCGACGCCCTCCTTCAGCACCTGGCCGAACTCCTGCCAGAACGTGGCGTACTTCTCGGCGTCGTTGGCGGCGAGGTCTTCCAGCAGCGCCAGCACCTTCTTCACGCAACCGGCGCGGATGGCGTCGATGTCCTTGCTCTGCTGCAGGATTTCACGGCTGACGTTGAGCGGCAGATCGTTGCTGTCGATCACCCCGCGCACGAAGCGCAGGTAGTGCGGCATCAGCTTCTCGGTGTCTTCCATGATGAACACGCGGCGCACGTACAGCTTGACGCCCTGCTTGCGCTCGCGCTCGTACAGGTCGAACGGCGCGCGTGACGGGATGTACAACAGCTCGGTGTACTCCTGGCGGCCCTCGACGCGAGCGTGGCTCCACGCCAGCGGGTCGGTGAAATCGTGCGCGGTGTGCTTGTAGAACTCGCGGTACTGCTCGTCGCTGATGTCGTTCTTGGCGCGGGTCCACAGCGCCGAGGCGGCGTTGACGCTTTCCCACTCGTCCGACACCACCTCCTTGCCGTCCTCGTCGAAGCTCGCCCCTTGCTTCATCTGGATCGGAATCGAGATGTGGTCGGAGTAGGTGCGCACGATGCGCTTGATCGACCAGTCGTTGAGGAACTCGTCCTCGCCTTCCTTCAGGTGCAGCACGATCTCGGTGCCACGCGCGGCCTTCTCCACCGGCTCCAGGGTGTACTCGCCGTGCCCCTCGGACTCCCAGCGCACCGCCTCACCGGCCGGCGCGCCGGCACGGCGCGTGGTCAGCGTCACCCTGTCGGCGACGATGAAGGCCGAGTAGAAACCGACGCCGAACTGGCCGATCAGGTTGGCATCCTTTTTGTCGTCGCCGGTGAGCGACTCGAAGAAGGCCTTGGTGCCGGACTTGGCGATCGTGCCGATATGCTCGATCACCTCGGCGCGGCTCATGCCGATACCGTTGTCGGTGATGGTGACGGTGCGGGCTTCCTTGTCCAGGCTCACGCGAATCTTCAGCTCGGCGTCATCTTCCAGCAGCTCAGGCTTGGCAATCGCCTCGAAGCGCAGCTTGTCGGACGCGTCCGAGGCGTTGGAGATGAGTTCACGCAGGAAGATTTCCTTGTTCGAATACAAGGAGTGGATCATCAGGTGCAGAAGCTGTTTGACTTCGGTCTGAAAGCCCAGGGTTTCTTTCTGTGCGCTCATGGTGTCGTTTCACAGTTGTTGACGGAATGTGGTGGAAGTAGAGGCATAAGGCGCTATTTCAAGTGCCGGCAGGCATCGTGTATGCTGTTGACGCTGTCCGGACGGCCGGCTCCGCCTCGCCGCGGGGATACGGGCACGCCCCGGCACACACAAAACCACTGAGCGGAACCCATGCGCAGACTCCTCTCCTTCCTCTGGTGTTGGCTGGCGTTGGCCACGGCCAGCAGCCATGCTGCCGGCACCTTCACCGTCTGTTTCGAAGAGTGGCCACCCTACGCCCAGCTGAGCAGGACCGGCCAGGCCTACGGCCCCAGCATCGACATCTATCGCCAGGCGCTGCGTCAGGCGGGCATCCCCACGGTGGCGTTCAAGGAAATGCAGTACAACCGCTGCTCGGAACAGCTCAAGCAAGGGCTGGTCGACATGAAGCTGTTCGTGCTCGACAACGAGCTGCCCGGCCTGCCGCAGGCGCACGAGGCCACCGAATACTGGCAGATCGCCGCCATCGTGCGCCAGGACTCGCCGCTCACGCACTACCAGGGCCTCGCCGACTTCGAACAGTCCCGCCTCGCGCTGATCACCGGCTACCTTTACCCCGAACCGCTGCAGGCCTTCATCCAGGCCCGCGCCTGGCCCGCCACCGACCCGACCCAGGCCTACCGCCTGATCGCCGGCAAGCGCGTCGACGCGGTGTTCCTCGACCTGCTGGCGTTCGAACAGAGCAACGCCACGCTGCGGCTACCGCTGCGCCCGCTGTATCCGGTGGTCGCGCGCCAGCCGGTGTACGCCGTGCTGGCGGCGCGCCACCCGGAGCTGCCGAAGACGCTGGATGCGGTACTCGCCCGCATGAAGCAACAGGGCGAGATCGACCGCCTCTACCGCCGTCATACCGGCCGCACCCTGACAGAGTGGCTGCACTACGCCGGCGCGGTCGACAGCGCCGAGACAAGCAAAACGCCCTGACCAGCAGGGCGTTTTTGTTCGCGAGGGAGCGCGCGGGCAACGCGTTCAGGAAGCGGCGCGCAGCCCCGGCGGCAGGGCAAAGGTCGTGGTCTCCTCGACGCCGTCGAGTTCGGTCACGCTGTCGGCCCCCAGTTCGCGGATGCGGGTGATCACGGCCTGCACCAGCACCTCGGGCGCAGAGGCGCCGGCGGTGACGCCGACACGGCTCTTGCCCTCGAACCACTGCGGCTCCAGCAGCGTGGCGTTGTCGACCATGTACGCCTCTACCCCCTTCAGCGCCGCCACCTCGCGCAAGCGATTGGAGTTGGAGCTGTTGGGCGAGCCTACCACGATCACCAGATCGCACTGTTCGGCCAACACCTTCACCGCATCCTGGCGGTTCTGCGTGGCGTAGCAGATATCGTCCTTCTTCGGGTTGGCGATGGCCGGGAAGCGCACGCGCAACGCGGCGATGATGTCGCGCGTCTCGTCCACCGACAGCGTGGTCTGGCTGACGTAGGCCAACTTGTCGGGGTTCTTCACCGCCAGCGTCGCCACGTCGGCGACGCTTTCCACCAGGTACATGTCACCGTCCACCTGGCCCATGGTACCCTCCACCTCGGGGTGGCCGGCGTGGCCGATCATGATGATTTCCATGCCAGCCTGGTGCATGCGCTTGACCTCGACGTGCACCTTGGTCACCAGCGGACAGGTGGCATCGTACACCGTCAGTCCGCGCTCCTCGGCTTCCTGGCGTACCGACAGCGGCACGCCGTGCGCCGAATACACCAGCGTGGCGCCGCGCGGCACGTCCGCCAGGTCTTCGATGAAGATCGCGCCCTTGTCGCGCAGGTTGTCCACCACGAAACGGTTGTGCACCACCTCGTGACGCACGTAGATCGGCGCGCCGTAGAGTTCCAGCGCGCGCTCGACGATGGCGATGGCGCGATCCACCCCGGCGCAGAAACCGCGCGGGTTGGCGAGCATGATGGTCTTCGTCATCGGTTAATCCTTATCAGCAGCATAATTTGGTCGGGAGGGCGCGGCTGACCTCGTCAGCTCGGGCCGCGAAGCCCAGGCATCGCCCTTCCAGCATCCCGAGTACAGGCCGGCCCGGGCGCAGGCACAAGCGCCTTCGGCCAATCCGGCCATCAGCGTGACGGCTTTTTCAGGCCGTCCAGCACCATCAGTCCGGCACCGACACAAATGAACGAATCGGCAAGGTTGAACGCCGGGTAGTACCAGGCGTTGTAGTAGTGCACCAGGATGAAGTCGATCACGTGGCCGTGCAACATCCGGTCGATCACATTGCCCAGCGCCCCGCCCATGATGAAGGCGGCGGCCAGGTTCATGCGGCAACTGAAATGGCCCTTGACGATGCTCCAGCCCAGCCAGCCGGACACGGCGAAGGCCAGCAGCGTGAACAGATGCTTCTGCCAGCCGCCGGCGCCGGCCAGGAAGCTGAACGCCGCACCCGGGTTGTACAGCAGGGTGAAGCCGAAGAAGCCGGGGACGACCTCGCGCACCTCGCCGAACTGGTACTGGCTGTTGAAGTACACTTTGCTCAGCTGGTCGAGCACGATCACCAACAGCGCCAGCACGAACCACTTCAGATAGCCCTTGCGGCCGGCGGCCAGAGCTGCGCTATCAGGCATGAACACGCGCCTCACCCTTGCCGTCGATATTGTCCACGCAGCGGCCGCACACATTGTCGTGGCCGGCGTGGGCTCCGACGTCGTCGCGGTAGTGCCAGCAGCGCTCGCACTTGGCGTGCTCCGACGGCGTCACCACCACACGCGTCTGCTCGGCCTCGCGCACCGTGGCGCGCGACACGATCAGCACGAACTTCAGGCTGTCGCCCAGCGACGCCAGCAGCGGATAGAGCTCGGCGTCGGCCTCGATGTCCAGCTCGGCCTGCAGCGAGGAGCCCAGTTTGTCCTCGGCACGCAGCGCCTCGATGTCCTTGTTCACCGTGGCGCGGAAGGCGCGCAGCACGTTCCATTTCGCCACCAGCGCCGCTTCCTGCTCGACCTCCGGCAGCGGGAACTCGTGCCAGAGGTGGAACAGCGTGCTCTCCTCCTCGCTCTTGGTCAGCACTTCCCACGCCTCGTCGGCGGTGAAGCACAGGATCGGCGCGATCAACAGCAGCAGGCTGCGCGTGATGTGGTAGAGCGCGGTCTGCGCCGAACGGCGGGCGCGGCTGTCGACCTGGGTGGTGTACAGGCGGTCCTTCAGCACGTCCAGGTAGAAAGCGCCGAGATCTTCCGAGCAGTAACCGACGATCTCCTGCACCGCGTGGTGGAAGGCGTAACGGGTGTACAGCTCGCCGGTCACCTTCTCCTGCAGCTCCTTGGCCATCAGGATGGCGTACTGGTCGATTTCCAGCAGGTCGGCGAACGGCACCGCGTTGTCCAGCGGGTCGAAGTCGGACAGGTTGGCCAGCAGGAAGCGCAGCGTGTTGCGCAGGCGGCGGTAGCTCTCGGTGACGCGTTTGAGGATCTCGTCGGAGATCGCCAGCTCGCCGGAGTAGTCGGTCGACGCCACCCACAGGCGCAGGATGTCGGCGCCGAGGCTGTCGTTGACCTTCTGCGGTGCCACCACGTTGCCCTTGGACTTGGACATCTTCAGGCCCTTGCCGTCCACCACGAAACCGTGGGTCAGCAATTGCTGGTACGGGGCGCGGCCGATGGTGGCGCAGCCGGTCAAGAGCGACGACTGGAACCAGCCGCGGTGCTGGTCCGAGCCTTCCAGGTAGAGGTCGGCCGGCCACGCCAGTTCCGGGCGCTGCTTCAGTACCGCGAAATGGGTGGAGCCGGAATCGAACCACACGTCCAGGGTGTCGGACAGTTTCTTGTACTGTTCGGCCTCGTCGCCCAGCAAATCCTTGGCCTCCAGGCTGAACCACGCCTCGATGCCCTGCTGCTCGATACGCAGCGCCACTTCCTCCAGCAGCTGCGCCGAACGCGGGTGCAACTCGCCGCTTTCCTTGTGCACGAAGAAGGTCATCGGCACACCCCAGTTGCGCTGGCGCGACACGCACCAGTCGGGGCGGTTGCCGATCATCGCCTCGAGACGGGCACGGCCCCAGCCCGGGAAGAACTCGGTGGCGTCGACCGCGCTGCGCGCGCGCTGACGCAGCACCTCGCCGCCGTTGCCCTGCTTGTCCATGCCGATGAACCACTGCGCCGTGGCGCGGAAGATGATCGGCGTCTTGTGACGCCAGCAGTGCGGATAGCTGTGTGCCAACTTGGTGTGATGCAGCAGCGCGCCCTGCTCGGCCAGCGTCTCGATTACCTTGGGATTGGCTTCCCACACCGACAACCCGGCGAACAGCGGCGTCGTCGAGGCATAGCGGCCATCGTCCATCACCGGATTTTCCACCGGCAGCTCGTAGGCCAGGCCCACCTGGAAGTCTTCCAGGCCGTGCGCCGGCGCAGTGTGCACCAGGCCGGTACCGGCGTCGGTGGTGACGTGATCGCCGCAGACGATCGGCACCACGCGCTCGTAGAACGGGTGCTGCAGCAGCAGCCCTTCCAGCTGCTCGCCGACGGTTTCGGCCAAGAGCGGCGCCTCTTCGCATCCATAGCGCTTGAGCGCGGCCGGTGCCAGTTCCTTCACCAGCACCAGCTTGCCCTGCGGCGTATCGAACAGCTGATAGGTGAGCGCGGCGTTGACCGCCACCGCCTGGTTGGCGGGCAGCGTCCACGGCGTGGTGGTCCAGATCACGGCCAGCGCGTTGTCCACGTTGGCCGAAAGGCCGAAGGCTTCCGCCAGGCGCGCACCGTCCAGCACCTTGAAGCCGACGTCGATCGCCGGCGAGGTCCTGTCCTCGTACTCCACCTCGGCCTCGGCCAGCGCCGAGCCGCACTCGATGCACCAGTGCACCGGCTTCTCGCCCTTGAACAGGTAGCCGTTCTCATAGATCTTGCCGAGGGTGCGCACGATGTCCGCCTCAGTCTTGAAATCCATCGTCAGGTACGGGTTGTCCCAGTCGCCCAGCACGCCCAGGCGGATGAAATCCTTCTTCTGGCGCGCGATCTGCTCGTGCGCGTACTCGCGGCACAGCTCGCGGAACTTGGCGGCGGGGATATTCTTGCCGTGCAGCTTCTCCACCATCAGTTCGATCGGCAAGCCGTGGCAGTCCCAGCCCGGCACGTAGGGGGCGTCGAAGCCGGCCAGCGTCTTGGAGCGGACGATGATGTCCTTGAGCACCTTGTTGACCGCATGGCCGATATGGATGTCGCCGTTGGCGTACGGCGGGCCGTCGTGCAGGATGAACTTGGGCCGCCCAGCGGCGAGCTTTCTCAGCTTGTCGTAGCGTTTCTGCTCGCTCCAGCGCTTGAGCCAACCCGGCTCGCGCTTTGCCAGATCCCCGCGCATCGGGAACGGCGTATCCAAAAGGTTGACGGTCTTGCGGTAATCGATACTCATGCCTGCTCTCGCTGCAAACTGGTCAAATAGGTTTTGGCACTGGCAGCATCGCGTTCGATCTGGGCTACCAGTTCAGTCAAATTGTCGTAGCGCTCTTCATCGCGCAATTTCTTCAGAAAACGCACACTCAGGCGCCGGCCGTAGAGGTCGCCGGCGTAATCGAACAGGTGCACTTCCAGCTTGTAGTCCGGCGTGGTGCTGACGGTGGGGTTGAGCCCCAGGCTCGCCACCCCGCCCTTGCGCCCGTCCGGCGTATCCACCTCGACCACGAACACCCCTTGCAGCGCCGGTTTGCGGTGCGGCAGATGGACGTTGGCGGTGGGAAAGCCGATGGTACGGCCCAGTTTCTTGCCGTGCATGACACGCCCGGACAGCTGGTAGGGCCGGCCGAGCAGGCGCTCGGCGGCGGCCAGATCACCGCCCGCCAGGCACTCCCGCACCCGGGTGCTCGAGGCACGCTCGCCCTGCACCAGCACCGACGGCATCGCCTCGGTGACAAAGCCGGGACAGGCGGACAGGAGCCGGAAGTCCCCCTTGCGGTCGGCACCGAACTGGAAATCGTCGCCGATCAGCAGATAACGGGCCTGCAGTTGCTCGACCAGCACCTGCCCGACGAAATCCTGCGCTGCCATGCGCGAAAAGCCATGGTTGAAGCGGTAGACGAACAGGTAATCGATCAAGCCGAGCTGGCGCAGGAACAGCACCTTGTCGCGCAGCGTGGACAAGCGGGCAGGCGGCTGGCTCCGGGCGAAGAACTCGCGCGGATGAGGCTCGAACGTCAGCAAGGCTGCCGGCAAATCACGGGCATCCGCTTCCGCGCGCAAGCGGGCCAGCATGTTCTGGTGCCCCATATGCACGCCATCGAAATTACCGATGGTCAGTGCGCAGGCCGGCAGGCCAAAACGGCGAGGATCTCCAAGGAATACCTGCATCACCCGTTCTGCATTCCGAAAACTTCCGATTGTAGCGGTCGACAATGCCGAGCGTCCAGCCATTCCGCCGCGCTGCCGCAAAAACAAAAAGCCCTGCTCGGCAGGGCTTTTTGTGCGGGAGATCCGGTCAGAATTACTTCTGGATCACGGATTCCTTGAAGGTGTCGATGGTCAGCTCGACGCGGCGGTCGCCTTCCAGGCAAGCCTGCAGAGCGGCTTTCTTCTTGAACTTCTTGGCCTTGCACTCGTCGGTCAGCTTGGCTTCGCTCTCGCCCTTGCCGACAGCGGTCACCTTCTCGGCCGGTACGCCAGCTGCCACGAAGTAGTTCTTCACGGCGTCGGCACGCTTCTGCGACAGAGCCTGGTTGTACTTTTCCGAACCCAGGTAGTCGGTGTGGCCGTCGACTTCGACCGACTTCAGGTTGGCGTCGCCCTTCAGACGGCTAACCAGCGGATCCAGTTCGTTCTTGGCGTCGGCGCGCAGATTGGTCTTGTTGAAGTCGAACAGAACCTTGGCGGACAGGGTCACTTTTTCTTTCACAGCAACCATGGCCGGTTTCGGTGCTTCGGCTACCGGAGTCGGGGCCGGCTTGGCGGCTTCCTTGTCACCGCACTCGACCAGACCTTCGGTGGCCTTGTCGAAGTAGGTGTTCTTCCAGCACTCGCCGTAGTTGTTGCGGGTTACCGCGTCGGTAGCTTGATCGGCGGTGTAGCCCGGTTTGGCGGCGAAAGCACTGGCGGACACCAGCAGAGCGGCAACCAACGCGCTCAGTTTCAACTGCTTGTTCATGTTATTCCCTCTTTAACAATACGCATCTTGGTGCGACGAAGCGCAATGGCGCCTATCAGCTTACTGCAAACTACAAAACAACAGGAAGATTGCCAAAGCTGTGTTTATGCATTCAAACCGCACTATAGAAATCCGGTCATGACCTGTCAATAATGCGGGTGACGCCAAAATACCAAGCCGGCGCAAAAATGTTGTTATTCGTACACCTTGCACCGGTTTTTTGTTTCAACTACGCAACACTTTTGTGATTGGTGTTGCGTCGGCGAAACAGTGGTTCTGGCTCGCGCCAAGTAGAGTGATAACGCTCGCTAAAGGTTCCAAAGCCCTTCAACGCATCTTCCAGCGCCTTGCCTTCCTTGATCTCGAAGCTGTTGAAGCCGACCTGCCACAGGTAATGCACCAGGTCCTGCCATACGTCCCCCAGTGCGCGCAGCTCGCCCCGATAGTGGTAACGCTCGCGCAGCAATCGGCCGATGCTGTAACCACGGCCATCGGTGAACGCCGGGAAGTCAACCGCCAACAGCGGGAAGGAAGTCAGGCGCCCGGCGAGTTCTCCCGGCTCATCGTCCGGCGCCAGCCATACCGCCACTTGCCCAGCGCGGTTTTGCCACGCCGAGGGCTCGGCCTTCCAGGCGGAGAACGGCACGATCACATCGCGCTCGGGGGCCACCTCGGGCAGTTTCCCGTTCTCGTCCGGACGCAGCACCGCCCAGCTGTCGGTCACCACCAGACCATCTTTAATGATGCTTCGCATAAACGCGCTCCTTGAACGGTTCGAGGCCGATGCGGCGCACGGTTTCGATGAAGCGCTCGCCATCCTGGCGCTGCTCCACATACAGGTTCATGATCTTTTCGAAGGCCAGCGGCACGTCGGCCTGGGCAAAGGACGGCCCGATCACCTTGCCGATGGCGGTATGGTTGCCCTGACTGCCGCCCAGCGTAATCTGGTACCACTCCTCGCCGTTCTTGTCGACGCCGAGAATACCGATGTTACCGATGTGATGATGGCCACAGGCGTTCATGCAACCGGAGAAGTTGCAGTCGATCTCGCCCAGATCGTGCAGGTAATCGAGGTCGTCAAACTTGCGCTGGATCGCCTCCGCCACCGGAATGGAGCGGGCGTTGGCGAGCGAACAGAAGTCGCCCCCCGGGCAGCAGATGATGTCGGTCAAGAGGCCGATATTCGGCGTGGCAAAACCCTGGCTGCGCGCCAGCTGCCATACTTCGTAAAGATCGCTCTCCTTGATATCCGGCAGGATCACGTTCTGCTCGTGCGCCACGCGCACCTCGCCGAAGCCGAAGCGCTCCGACCAATCAGCCACCGCTTCCATCTGTTCCGCGGTGATGTCGCCTGGCGGCACGCCGGTCTTCTTCAGAGACAGCACCACCGAGCGATAGCCCGGCTGGCGATGGGTGCGGGTATTCTGCTCCACCCAGCGGGCAAAGGCGCGGTCTTCGGCCAACTTGGCGGTAAACGCTTCCGGGTTGGGGGACAGCGTTTCGTAGGCCGGCGCACCGAAGAAGCTGGCGTAATGGGCCACATCCTCGTCACGCAGCGTGGCCGCGCCATCCTTCAGGTGCAGCCACTCGTCCTCGACCTTGGCGGCAAAGCCCTGCGGGGTGAGCGCCTTGACCAGGATCTTGATACGCGCCTTGAACTTGTTGTCGCGACGACCATAGCGGTTGTAGACCCGCAGGATGGCATCGAGATAGGTCAGGATATGACGGGTCGGCAGAAACTCGCGAATCACCTCGCCCACAATCGGGGTGCGACCGAGGCCGCCGCCGACGATCACCTTGAAGCCGATTTCGCCGTCAGCCGCTCGTACCACGTGCAGGCCGACATCGTGCACCAGGGTCGCGGCGCGATCGTCGACCGACCCCGACACCGCGATCTTGAACTTGCGCGGCAGGAAGGCGAATTCCGGATGCAGCGTGCTCCACTGACGGATGATTTCGCAATAGGGGCGCGGATCGATCAGCTCGTCGGCGGCCACGCCGGCGAAGGCATCGGTGGTGGTGTTGCGTACGCAGTTGCCGGAGGTCTGGATGGAGTGCATCTCGACGTCAGCCAGTTCCGACAGGATGTCGGGCACGCGCTCCAGCGCCGGCCAGTTGAACTGCATGTTCTGGCGCGTGGTGAAGTGGCCGTAGCCCTTGTCGTAAGTGCGGGCGATGTGCGCCAGCTTGCGCAGCTGGCGGCTCGCCAGGTGGCCATAGGGAATGGCGATGCGGAACATCGGCGCGTGGCGCTGGATGTAGAGGCCGTTCATCAGCCGCAGGGGGCGGAACTCGTCCTCGGACAGCTCGCCCGCCAAAAAACGGCGGGTCTGATCGCGAAACTGCGCAACGCGCTCGCGAACAATGCGGTAATCGACTTCGTCGTAACGGTACATGGTGTGGCTTTACTCTGTCTCTAGGCCGTTCAGCGCTTGATGATGGAAACAGCGGACTGCTTCACGTGCAAGCCGCATTCCTTGTTCTCGGGATTCTCCCACCACCAGCGTCCGGCACGGATGTCTTCGCCGACGGAGATGGCCCGGGTACACGGGGCACAGCCGATCGACGGGTAATGGCGGTCGTGCAGCTCATTGTACGGCACCTGGTTTTCGCGGATATACGCCCACACGTCCTTTTCGCTCCACTCGATCAGCGGATTGAATTTCATCAGGCCGTTGTCAGCGTCGAACTCGCGGTCGCCCAGGTCCTGACGCGTCGGCGACTGCTCACGGCGCAGGCCGGTGATCCACGCCTTCTGCCCTGCCAGGGCACGCTTGAGCGGTTCGATCTTGCGGATATGGCAACAGGACTTGCGGTTCTCCACGCTGTCGTAGAAAGCGTTGATGCCGAATTCGTTGACGAAGGACTCGACCGCCGCGGTGTTGGGGAAATAGACCTGCACCGGGTTGGCCGGGTAGCGCTCATGCACCTGCTGCATCAGGGTATAGGTCTCGGCCGGCAGACGGCCGGTATCCAGACTGAAAATGCCGATCGGCAACTGGAGCTTGGCGATCAAATCGGTCAGCACCATGTCCTCGGCGCCGAAACTGTTGGCCAGCACCGCCGGCGCATGATCGCGGGCGATTTCCTGCAGCAGGGCCTCGGTCTGGGCCAGCTTTGCCTCAAGGGTCATCAAACGCACTCCATAGAAACCTGAACGTAAACTTTTGCCATGCTAACGAACATCCTTATATTCCTAAAAGACTAATGTGTTAGTATTTAATTACTTCTGGTTTTAACGCGGATGTCCATCATGAAGCTGCAACAGCTACGTTATCTGGTCGAAGTCGCCAAGCAGGGGCTGAACGTGTCCGAAGCGGCCGAGAAACTGCACACCTCGCAACCCGGTATCTCCAAGCAGATTCGCCTGCTGGAAGACGAGCTTGGCATCCAGGTCTTCATCCGCAACGGCAAGCGCGTGGTATCGGTGTCCGAACCCGGCAAGGAAGTGCTGCGCATCGCCGAGCGCATCCTGCGCGAAGCCCAGAACCTCAAGCGTGTCGGCGACGAATTCTCGCGCGAATCGGAAGGCGCACTGACCATCGCCACCACCCATACCCAGGCGCGCTACGCTCTGCCCCACACCATCGCCGAATTCCTCAAACGCTGCCCCAAGGTGCGCCTGTCGATCAAGCAAGGCAGTCCGACGCAGATCTGCGACATGGTGCTCTCCGGCGAAGCCGATCTCGCCATCGCCACCGAAGGCATCTCGCTCTACAAAGAGCTGGCGATGCTGCCCTGCTACGAGTGGAACCGCTGCGTGGTGGTGCCCAAGGGCCACGAACTGAGCCAGCTGGACCGCCCCCTCACCCTGGCCGACATCGCCCGCCATCCTATCATTACCTACGACTTCGCCTTTGCCGGTCGCTCCAAGATCAACCAGGCGTTCACCGACGCCGGCCTGACCCCCACCGTGGTGCTCACCGCGATCGACACCGACGTGATCAAGACCTACGTCTCGCTGGGTCTCGGGGTCGGCATCATCGCCAGCATGGCCTACGAACCGGAGCGGGATTTGGCGCTGACCGCCATCGATGCCAGCCATCTGTTCGAACCGTCCGTGACCAAGATCGGCATCCGCCGCGACGCCTATCTGCGCGGCTTCGCCTACACCTTCATCGAACTGTTCGCCCCCCACCTGCACCGCCGCGAGATCGACACGGCGCTGCTCGCCAGCGAACACGACAGCGACTAGGCCGAACTGCAAAAAACAAAACGCCCCGCCGGCATCGCGCTGGCGGGGCGTTTGGACGATCCCCGTAAGAGACCGGATCAGAGCGTCAGGCCACCCGTCACCTCGATCGCCGCGCCATTGATGTAGCTGGCGTCGTCGGAGGCCAGGAAGGCGTAGACGTTGGCGATTTCCGACGGCTCGGCCATGCGCCGCATCGGCACCTTCTCTTCCATCGCCTGGATCACCTTTTCCGGCATGGACTTCAGGATGGGCGTGGCAACGAAGCCCGGGCACACGGCGTTGGCGCGAATGCCCTTCTTGCCGAGCTCCTTGGCCCAGGTCTTGACGAAGCCGATCACGCCGAACTTGGACGCGGCGTAGTTGGTCTGGCCGAAGTTGCCGTACACCCCCACCACCGACGACGCGTTCAGAATCACGCCGCCACCCTGCTCGATCATGGTGTCGACCACGGCCTTGGCACAGTTGTAGACACCCTTCAGATTGATGTCGATGACCTTGTCGAACTGCTCGTCGGTCATCTTCGTCAGCTGCGCATCCATCACGATGCCGGCATTGTTCACCAACACATCGATACGGCCGTAGCGCGCCTTCAGGTCCCCCACCATATCGGCGATCTGGCCCCGATTGGTGACGTTCACCTGATAACCCACCGCCTCGCCACCGGCGGCCTTCAACTCATCCACCACCGCGTTGACCGCGTCGATGTTCAAGTCGCATACCGCCACGATGGCGCCCTCCTTGACGAACTTCTCGGCGGTAGCCTTGCCGATGCCGCTGGCCGCACCGGTGATGATCGATACTTTCCCTCGCAAACGCATAGCATTCCCTTCATAACACGTGAGACTAGCAACCCGAACTTGGGCAGGACGTCGGCTCCACCATCACCCTTAACCCAGGGTCGCCATAGGCTTTTATTGTTGTTCTGGTGCAAAACTCGTGATGCAGTGCACATGGTGCACCGCATCACGAAAAATATAGCCCATCCCGTTCACGGGACAAAGCTTTGTTTACAAACGGTTACCTTTATTCCAGGCCCTTGCTGCTCAGGTAGGACTCGTAATCGCCGGTGTAATGCTCGTAGCCACCCTTGCCGTCCAACTCCAGAATCTGGGTCGCCAGCGAGCTGACGAACTGACGGTCGTGCGACACGAAAATCAGGGTGCCCTTGAACGACTCCAGCGCCATGTTCAGCGACTCGATCGACTCCATGTCCATATGGTTGGTCGGCTCGTCCATCAGCATCACGTTCGGCTTGGTCAGGATCAGCTTGCCATACAGCATGCGGCCCTTTTCGCCGCCCGACAGTACGCGCACCGCCTTGGTCACGTCGTCGCCGCCGAACAACAATCGGCCCAGGGTGCCGCGAATCACCTGCTCGTCGTCACCGTCCTGACCCCATTCGCGCATCCATTCCGTCAGGGTCTTGTCGCTGTCAAACTCGGCCTCGTGGTCCTGCGCGTAGTAACCTACCTGCGCCTTCTCCGCCCACTTGATCTGGCCGGCATCGGCCACGACACCTTCGGCCAACTTGGTGTCGTACGCGCCCGCCAGCAGTTTCATCAGTGTCGATTTACCGGCACCGTTCGGGCCGATGATGGCCAGGCGCTCACCGGCGTCGAGGATCAGGTCGAGATTCTTGAACAGCGGCTTGTCGAAGGACTTGGACAAGCCCTCGATCGATACTGCCTGGCGGTGCAGTTTGTTCTTGTCTTCCACTTCAAAGCGGATGAACGGGTTCTGACGGCTCGACGGCTTGACCGTCACCATCTCCGCCTTCAGCTTGTCGGCTTGCTTGAGGCGGCTGGTCGCCTGGCGTGCCTTGGACTTGTTGGCCGAGAAGCGCGCGGCGAATTCGTGCAGTTCCTGGATGCGTTCCTTGGCCTTGGCGTTGCTCGACAGCTGACGTTCACGCGCCTGCGTCGAAGCGATCATGTAGTCGTCGTAGTTGCCCGGGTAGATCTGGATAGTGTTGTAGTCCAGATCGGCCATGTGGGTGCACACTTCGTTCAGGAAGTGGCGGTCGTGCGAAATGATGATCATGGTGGAGTTGCGCTCGTTCAGCACGTGCTCCAGCCAGCGGATGGTGTTGATGTCCAGGTTGTTGGTCGGTTCGTCCAGCAGCAGCACATCCGGGTCCGAGAACAGGGCCTGGGCGAGCAGCACGCGCAGCTTGAAGCCCGGAGCGACTTCACTCATCGGGCCGTTGTGCAATTCCAGCGGGATGCCAACACCGAGCAGGAGCTCGCCGGCACGGGCCTCGGCAGTATAGCCACCGTACTCGGCGAACTTCGCCTCCAGCTCGGCCGCGTGCATGTAGTCGTCTTCGGTTGCCTCGAGGTTGGCGTAGATGGCATCGCGCTCGCTCATCGCCGCCCACATCTCGGTGTGCCCCATCAGCACCACGTCGAGCACACGCTGGTCTTCGTAGCCAAACTGATCCTGGCGCAGCTTGCCCAGGCGCACGCCATTCTCGATGGCCACTTCGCCGGAGCTTTGCTCGAGATCGCCGCCCAGGATTTTCATAAAGGTGGACTTGCCGGAACCGTTGGCGCCGATCAGGCCATAACGGTTGCCTTCACCGAATTTGACCGAAACCTTCTCGAACAGAGGTTTCGCGCCAAACTGCATGGTAATGTTCTGTGTACTAATCACGCTGTAGATCCTTCAGCCAGATCGCCGTAAGTATCGGAAAAACGAAGGATTCTAGCACATCCACCCGCCCTTCCGCGATCACAGCACCGATCGGGCGCACGCCCTTTTGCCATGCAGGGGAATTCCGCTACAATCGAAGGCCTCTCGAAACCCTAATAAATAGGCTGAACTATGCTTACCGGTAGCTTGGTCGCGCTGGTCACCCCGATGCACGAGGATGGTCAGGTCGACTTCGAATCCCTCAAGCGTCTCGTCGACTTCCACATTGACAACGGCACGGACGGCATCGTCGCGGTCGGCACGACCGGCGAATCGGCAACCCTCGGCGTCGAGGAGCACATTGCCGTCGTCGAGGCGGTGGTCAAGCATGCAGCCAAACGTGTCGCGGTCGTTGCCGGTACGGGTGCCAATTCGACCGCCGAGGCGATCGAACTGGCAGAGCACGCCCGCAAGGTCGGCGTCGACATGACCCTGTCGGTGGTGCCGTACTACAACAAGCCGACCCAGGAAGGCATGTACCAGCACTTCCGCGCCATTGCCGAATCGGTCGACATCCCGGTCATCTTGTACAACGTGCCGGGCCGCACCGTCGCCGACATGAACAACGACACCGCGCTGCGCCTGGCCCAGATTCCCAACATCGTCGGCATCAAGGACGCCACCGGTGATATCGGCCGCGCTTGCGACCTGGCGCTGCGTGCGCCGCAAGGCTTCGCCCTCTACTCGGGCGACGACCCCACCGGCATGGCCTTCATGCTGTGCGGCGGCCACGGCGTCATTTCCGTTACCGCCAACGTCGCGCCGAAACTGATGAGCGAGCTGTGCAAAGCCTCGCTCGCTGGCGATACGGCCCGAGCGCGCGCCATCAACGACAAGCTGCAAGGCCTGCACAAGCAGCTGTTCGTTGAACCGAACCCGATTCCGGCCAAGTGGGCACTGCAGCAGATGGGACGAATCCCTGCCGGGCTGCGCCTGCCGCTGACCCCGCTGACCGACGCTGCAACCACGGCCGTCCGCGCCGCGATGCAGCAGGCGGAAGTCCTCTAAAACCCCCATTCAATGGGAGAACGCATGAAACGAAGCGCGCCTGCCGCGATTCTGCTGCTGACCGGCCTGATGGCCGGTTGCAGTACCTCCGAACCGCTCCAGAACAAGCTCGACTACAAGTCGGAAGCACCGACCCAGGCCAACAAGCTGGAGGTTCCGCCTGATTTGACCGCCCCGCAGATCCAGAACCGCTACGAGCTGCCGCGCTCGGGGGTGGCCTCGCTGAACGAGCTCAACCAGGCCCAGGGCAGCAGCAAAGCCCCGGCCAGCACGGAGTCGGCCGCCGTCACCAAGGTCGACAACGTGCGCATGGAACGGGCTGGCTCGCAACGTTGGCTGGTCGCCGAGCACAAGCAGCCGGAGGAGCTCTGGCCGGTGCTGAAGGCGTTCTGGCAAGACAATGGTTTCGTGATCAAGACCGAAGACCCGCAACTGGGCATCATGGAAACCGACTGGGCCGAGAACCGCGCCAAACTGCCGAACGACGTGATCCGCAAGTTCATGGAAACCGTGGGTCTGGGCAACGTCTACTCCACCGCCGAGCGCGACAAGTTCCGCATCCGCGTCGAGAAGACCGCCACCGGGACCGAGGTGTACTTCTCGCATCGCGGCATGTACGAAGTGTTTGTCGACGAAGGCAAGTCGGAAACCAAGTGGCAGCCGCGTCCGGCCGATCCGCAACTGGAAGCCGAACTGCTTGGCCGCTTCATGATCCGCCTCGGCCAGACCGAGGAAAGAGCGAAGGAAGCGATCAAGCAGACCCAGACCCCGGAAGCCCCGAACAGCCAGATCGTGAACGGCACACTGACGGTCAGCGACGGCTTCGACCGCGCCTGGCGTCGTGTCGGCTTGGCGCTGGACCGTATCGGCCTGGCGGTGTCGGATCGCAACCGCGCCCAGGGCATCTACTACGTCAAACCGGTTAAGGGTGAGGCGGAGAGCGGCAAGACCGAGAAATCCGGCGGTTTCTGGTCGAGCCTCGCGTTCTGGAGCAGTGGCGACAAGAACGAGGCGGCGCCGAAAGACGAGGAGTTCCTGGTACAGCTGAAGGAAGACAGTCCGGGCAAGACCCAGATTGCTCTCACCGATAAGGCAGGCAAACCGCTGCCGCCGGCGCAGACCCGTACGGCGCTTGGCAAGCTGCAGGCCGAGCTCCAGTAAGCCCCGCCTGACCATAAAAAAACCCGCTTCGCGCGGGTTTTTTTATGGTCAGCAGTGCACCGGGCATAAAAAAACCGACCCTAGGGTCGGTTTTTTGAACAGCACCAGATTACTGAGCAGCGGAAGCAGCAGCCGGAGCGGAGGCTTCAGCAGCAGCCGGAGCCGAAGCTTCCGGAGCAGCAGCCGGAGCGGAAGCTTCAACGGCCGGAGCGGAGGCTTCTACTTTCGGAGCTTCTTCTTTCTTGCCGCAAGCGGACAGAGCAACGGCGAGCAGGGCAGCAACGAGGAGCGACTGTTTCATTTTTAAGACCTTTGACTTTAAGTAATGAGAACAATTTTTCAGCAAAAATCGCTCCTGGCTAACCGGAAGCGACTGAAATTTTTCAGTGGGCAAATTGTAGCATGAAAAAAACGGCTGTACAGAGGGCACGGTCGGCAAAACCCCAACAGCACCATGAATTTTTTCTTGCAGTGCAGCAAACGGCTCCAAACAAGGGTTTTCCCACCTAGCAATTCGCTTCCGAACCAGCATTGAGGCAAAACAACCAATATCATGTTGCAATCATGCAACACTGTCGGCGATATGCCAAAACCCTGACAAATAGCCCTCATAGAGAACATCGGTCATCGCATCCGAAAATGCCTGCCCTGCCAGCTTGCGGGCGTTGGCGAAGCGTTGCCAGTCCGCCACGTCGGCTGCGTCGACCTCCAAGCGCTCGCCGTTGCAGTACAGCGCTTCGCCACGGAACAGTATCTGGCTCTTGGCGTCGAGCACCACCCCGGCCAGGGCCGCCTGTGCGGCAAACTCGTCGAACTCGAGCGGCTCGTCTGGCGCATCGTAAAACACGTGCGGCTTGGGCTCGGTCAGGTAGTGGCCGAGGAAATCGCCCACCGTGCTGCCATCCCATTTGATGAGCTGCAGCATGCGCTCGACCTGGGTCACCATGGCGTCGCTGATGGCGGCTGGATCGGTCGTCTGCGACTGGAGGTCGGGATCGGCATAGCGGCCATCGAAGCAGGCCCGGTCCTGCAGGTATACCAGGAACTGGGTGGTCAGCTCCTGAACCGAAGGCGCTCTGAAGCCGATGGAGTAGGTCATGCCCGGCTCCAGCGCGACACCGTAATGGGCGTAGCGCGGCGGCAGGTAGAGCATGTCGCCGTGCTCCAGCACGAACTCCTGCTCCGCCTCGAAGTGCTCCAGCACCTTGATCGGGGCATCCTCGATGAAAGCCTCATCCTTCTGAGCGGAAATCTGCCAGCGTTTCTGACCGCCGACCTGCAGCAGGAACACGTCGTAAGAGTCGAAATGAGGACCGACCGTGCCGCCGGGGGGGGCGTAGCTGATCATCAGGTCGTCAAGACGGGCGTACGGAATGAAGTTGAAGCGCCACAACAGTTCATCGATATGCGGCACGTGGTGATTCACGTTCTGCACCAGGATGGTCCAGTCGCTGGCCGGCAGGCGCTTGAAGCGCGAGGGGCGGAACGGACCGCTCTCCAGCTTCCAGCGCCCCTGGTTGAATTCGATCAGGCGCGACTCGACATCGTCCTGCATGGCCAGTTCGGCCAGCCAGTCGAAATCGACGTGCGGTCCGACCTCCTTGAGCGCGCCACGGATCAACAGGGGCTTCTTGTGCCAGTATTCTTTCAGGAATTGTTCGGGCGTGATGCCGCCCAGGAGGCTCAGGGGAGTCATGGCAGTTTCTCGGTTAGCGGGTGCTGCAATGGTTTACAATACGCTTCAGGCGGTACCGCCCAGCATCTGTTTGCTGCAGGCGCAGGGAACGCTAGGCGTTCCGCGCCTGTCGAATTTATCTATTTATTGCACGGACAACTCTCATGCAAATCGCCAAAAATACCGTCGTTACCCTCCACTATGAGATGTTCGACGCTGACAATACCCTCCTCGACAAAACCGAGGAGCCCATCAGCTATCTGCACGGTGGCTACGACGGCATCTTCCCGCTGGTGGAAGAGGCACTGCAAGGCAAGGTGGTCGGCGACTCCATCGACGTGAAGATGGAGCCGGATGATGCCTTCGGCACGCCGGAAGAAGAGCTGGTCCGCGTCGAACCGCTGGACGTGTTCCCGGCCGACGTCGAAGTGGGCATGATGTTCGAGGCCGACGATCCGGAAACCGGCGATGTTCTGCTGTTCCGTGTCACCGACATCGCCGACGGCAAGGCCGTGGTCGATGCCAATCACCCGCTGGCCGGCCTGACCATCCGCTTCGTCGCCAAGGTGGTGGAAATCCGCGCCGCCAGCGCCGACGAAGTCAGCCACGGCCACGCCCACGGCGAACACGGCCACCACCACTGATCCCGGGCGGCCTTCATGCCGCCTGCTTCAGCGCCGGAACCGGAGCAAGCCCAGCAGGGCGACGCCGGTTCCGATCGCCAGCCTCACCTCGTATTCCTCATGATGCTTCGGCCAACCTCGCACGGCCGCAAACGCCATCACCAGCAGCAATAGCCCGCTCAGCACCAGCAGCAGCCGTTCCGTCACCCTCGCCGGCCATCCTTGCGGCCAGGCATGGTGCAGCGCCAGCAGCATCGCCCCCCAGCCCAGCAATGCCCCGGCCAGCACATCGAGCGGCCAGTGCACGCCGATCGCAAGGCGCGACCATCCGACCAGCGCCGCAGCCACGATCAGCAATGCCGTGCTCCAGCGCCCCGCCTTCGGGTCGGCGCTCCAGGCCGTTGCCAGCAACGCCGACGCCATGGCATGACCGGAAGGAAAGGACCCGTTGCGGGGCAAGGCATCCAGCAACTGCACCGCCCCTGCCGGCAGAACCAGCGGCGGGCGCGGTACCGCGAAGAAAGCCTTGAGCAAGATCGCCAGGAGAATCGCCAAGAATGACCCTGCGATCAGTGCCGGCAAGCGCTGAGGCTGACGCCAGGCGAGCGGCAGCAACAACGCGATCACGGTTTTCCAGTCGCCGAAAACGCTGGAGAGACGCCAGAACGCCCCCGGCAGCCGGCGGGCCGATTGGTGCAAAAACAGGAAGAGGTGCTGGTTCCAGTCGGGCCACAGTGCCAGTATGGCGGCCGGCAGCACGAGCAGCAGCGGCCACAGGCGGCAGGCCCGCGGCATCATCAGGTTGCCTTGCGCCCCAGCGTCACCCGGTCGAGCCCCGCCAGATCGGGCAGGGTCTCGACCTCGGCCAGACCGACGGCGTGGAACAGCGCACGCACGGCGTCGCCCTGGTCGTAGCCGTGCTCGACCATCAGCCAGCCGCCCGGCACCAGCCGCTCCGGAGCGCCGCGGGCGATTTCGCGCAGGCAGCTCAGCCCGTCGTTTTCGTCGGTCAACGCCAGGCGCGGTTCGAAGCGCACATCGCCTTGCTCCAGATGGTGATCTGCCGCGGCGATGTAGGGCGGGTTGGATACGATCAGGTCGAAGACTGCGGCCGGAGGCAGCGGAGCATACCAGCTACCCTGGAAGAACGTCACCGGTGCCGTCAGCCGCGCCGCGTTCTGACGCGCGATCGCCAGCGCGGCGTCGGACACGTCCACCGCGCTCACCTGCCACTGCGGTGCCTCCAGCGCCAGCGTCACCGCGATCGCACCGGATCCGCACCCCAGATCGACCACCTGTGCCGGGCTTCGGCCAACCCTGGCCAGTGCCGCCTCGACCAGGTGCTCGGTTTCCGGACGCGGGATCAGCACTGCCGGCGAGACCAGGAACAGACGGCCGTAGAATTCGCGCTCGCCCAGCAGGTAGGCGATCGGCTCGCCGCTCAGACGCCGTTCGGCCAGCGCGACAAAGGCCACCTCCTGCACCGGGCTCAGCTCCAGCTCGGGATAGCCGACCAGCTTGGCCGGGGTGAAACCGGTGACCTGCATCAGCAGCAGACGCGACTCCAGTCGCGGCAAGGGATAACGGCGCAGGGCTTCGTCGATGGTCATGATGGCTTACAGCAGCAACAGGGTCGCCAGACCGAGGAAGATGAAGAACCCGCCGGAGTCGGTGCAGGCCGTGATCATCACGCTGGAGCCGACCGCCGGGTCCTTGCCGAGTTTTTCCATGGTCAGCGGGATATACACCCCCATGGTCGCGGCCAACATCAGGTTGAGGGTGGTCGCCGCCACCATCACCAAGCCCAGCGCCAGGTTGCCGTACAGGGCCCAAGCCAGCAGGCCCAACACGCTGCCCCACACCAGCCCGTTCATGGCACTGACACCCAGCTCCTTGCGCCACAGCCGCGCCGCCTGCCCGGGTTGCAACTGCCCCATGGCCAAAGCGCGCACGATCATGGTGATGGTCTGGTTGCCGGAGTTGCCGCCGATGCCGGCGATGATCGGCATCAGCGCGGCCAGCGCGACGATCTTCTGGATGGAGCCCTCGAAGGCGCCGATCACGCGCGAGGCGACGAAAGCGGTGCACAGGTTGATCGCCAGCCAGGCCCAGCGGTTCTTCACCGAGTCGATCACCGGGGCGAACAGGTCTTCCTCTTCCTTCAGACCAGCCAGGTTGAGCACTTCGCTTTCCGACTCTTCGCGGATCACGTCGACCATCTCGTCCACGGTCAGACGGCCGATCAGCAGGCCCTTGTCGTCGATCACCGGCGCCGTCACCAGGTCGTAGCGTTCGAACGCCAGCGCGGCGTCGGCGGCCTCTTCCTCGGGATGGAAGGTTACCACCTCGGTAGCCATCACCTCCTGCACCTGGGCGTCCGGGTCGGCGACCAGCAGCTTGCGCACCGGCAGCACGCCCTTGAGCACGCCCTCCTCGTCGGTCACGAAGATCTTGTCGGTGTGCGACGGCAGTTCGTCGAAACGGCGCAGATAACGCAGCACCACCTCGCAACTGACGTCGGCGCGGATCTTGACCAGCTCGAAGTCCATCAGCGCGCCGACCCGGTCCTCGTCGTAGGACAGCGCGGACTGCAGTTGGGCACGCTCCTGCTCGTCGAGGCTGCCCATGACCTCGTACACCACCTGGCGCGGCAGGTCGGCGGCAAGATCGGCCAGTTCGTCGGTGTCGAGCTGCTCGGCGGCGGCCACCAGCTCGTGCTGCTCCATCGACTCGATGAGGGTTTCCCGCACCGCGTCGGAGACTTCCAGCAGGATTTCGCCGTCTTGCTCGGCCTTGACCAGATCCCATACCAGCAAACGGTCTTCGAGCGGCAGCGCCTCCAGAATGTGGGCGACGTCGGCGGGGTGGAGCTGGCTCAGCTTGTGCTGCAGTTCGACCAGGTTCTGCTTGTGAACCAGGTTCTCGACCAGGTCGTGCTTTTCCATCTCCTGGCGATGGACCAAGTCTTCGACCAGCCGGTGGCGCTCGATCAGGCGCTGCACCTGGCTCAGGTTTTCCTGCAGACGATCAGTGGGTTGTTTCTTTTCGACAACCGTCATGCACGCCTCCTTCCGCCTCAGCGGAAGTGCACGCGCACTGCGGTCCTGAAGGCGGGGATTATTCGATAATAGAGTAACGGGATTTCGTTACAGGATAACTGGGTAAGTCCATGCGTTAATGCCGTGCGCGGCACGGCCAAACGAAAAGAAAGGCGGGATTCTAGCACGTGAAGGCCCCGGGTTCCAGCCGGAAACCCGGGGAAAACACGCCGGATCAGGGCAATTCGGCGTAGGAAAGGCGGCGCTGGATGATATGCGCCTTGCGCGCCAGGCCGCGCGCTCCGCGGTGCTCGTCGTAATAGCGCGGATTCGGCACCATGGCGGCCAGCCTGGCGGCTTGCGACGCGGACAGGTTGCTGGCTCCGGTGCGGTAGTAGTAGCGGGAAGCCGCCTCGGCGCCGAACACCCCGTTACCCCATTCGATCACGTTGAGGTAGATCTCGAAGATACGCCGCTTGTCCATCACCGCTTCCAGCATCACCGTGATGACGGCTTCTTCCAGCTTGCGCCAGGGAGTCTTGTGTCCGGACAGGAACAGGTTCTTGGCCAGCTGCTGGCTGATGGTCGAGCCGCCGGCGACAATCTTGCCCCGTTTCATGTTCTTCTCGAAGGCACTCTCGATGCCGTCCCAGTCGAAGCCCTCGTGGTCGACGAACTTGGCGTCCTCGGCGGCGATGATGGCGCGCTTGAGGTTGGCCGAAATGCGCTGATACGGCACCCACTTGTGGTGCAGCTCGGCGTCCGGGTTCTCTTCCTGCAGGCGCGCCAGCTGCTCGTTCATGAAGGCGCTGGCGGACGGGTTGTTGGTGCGCCAGTACAGCACGTGCCCGAAAATCCACAGGTTATACAGCACAAGGGCGGCCACCAGGGCCGCCCCGATCTTGAGCAGGAGACGCATCAGGCCAGCACGTCTCGCAGCATGTTGGTGACCTTGCGGGTTTCCGGCTGCACGCCGTGCCAGATCGAGAACGATTCGGCGGCCTGCTCGACCAGCATGCCCAGGCCGTCGGCCAGCATGCCGGCGTTTTCCGACTGGGCGCGCTTCAGGAACGGCGTCAGGCCCTTGCTGTAAACCATGTCGTAGGCCAGAGTGCGGGCGGTGAACACGCCGTACGGGACCGGCGGCAGCTCGTTGCTGAGGCTGGTCGAGGTGGCATTGATCACCAGGTCGAAGGTCTTGCCTTCCAGTCCTTCATATCCGGTGGCGTTGATCTCGCCCCAGGCGGCAAACTGGTGCGCCAGCGCCTCGGCCTTGATCAGGGTGCGGTTGGCGATGGTCAGCGCGGCCGGCTTCTGCTCCAGGATCGGCGCCAGCACACCGCGCACCGCGCCACCCGCGCCCAGGATCAGCACGCGCTGACCGGCGATCGGGAAGTCGAGGTTTTCGACGATGTCGCGCACCAGGCCGACGCCGTCGGTGTTGTCGCCGTAGACCTTGCCGTCGCGGAAGGTCAGGGTGTTCACCGCCTCAGCGGCGCGCGCGCGCGCGGTCAGTTCGGTTGCCATGCGATAGGCGTTGCCCTTGAACGGTAGGGTGACGTTCATGCCCTTGCCGCCCGCCGCGACGAACTCGGCGACGACCTGATCGAACTTGTCGAGTTCGGCGAACAGCTTCTCGTACTGGATGTCGAGCTGGCAGGCGCGGGCGAACTCCGTATGGATGAACGGAGACTGACTGTGGGAGATGGGGTTGCCGATGACGGCGTAACGGTCGGTCATGATTCTGCTTTCTCGATATTGCTCAACGACGGCCAATACGCTTGCAGCGCGCGGCGACGTCATTAATGGTAATTCTTTCAACTCTGCACTTTGCCGCGAAGCCCGACAAACATCAACCATTTATCCCTGAATCCAGGGCAAACCACGCCCTTTCCAACCATTGATCCGGCCGCGGTGCTGCTCGGCGTCCTTGTCGCCCTCGAATCCTTCCAGCACGTTGTAAACCGTGGCGTAGCCCGACGCCGTGGCCAGGCGCGCGGCTTCGTCGGAGCGGGCTCCGGAACGGCACAGGAACAGCACGACCTTCTCCTTGTCCACCTGCTGCATCAGCTGATTGGCAAAATTCGGGTTGGGCACCATGCCGGGAAAGCTGCGCAATTCGATGCGCAGCGCGTCGGGCACCACGCCGACGAACTGCCATTCGGCCTGGCTGCGCACGTCGACCAGCACCGCTTCGGGAATGCCCTGCAACAGTTCATACGCCTCGTCCGGCGTCACCGCGCCGGCATAAGGCAACCCTTGGGAACTGCCGCGCTCGCCGGCCCGGTGCAGAATCTCGTTGATCTTGCTCATCATCACTCTCCTTGCAAGGGGATTACATTATTTGTTTACAGTGATTATCGGGAAAGCCCCGCTCCGGCGCAAACCATGCCGAATGCACCAATATCGAGCATGGCAATAATGTGACGCACCAAACCGGAGCCTGCCATGGCACGTGCAAGTCCGGCGAGGCTTGTGCCACAATGGGCAAGCCCGCCGGAACGGGCTGGCACGCTTCCTGCTAGTTTTAGTCGCAAACCCTTAGTACAACGCATACTCTGATGCACGTAGCCCAACAGGAGAACACCATGGCGGTTGCAGACGTTTTGAAACTGATCAAGGACAACGACGTCAAATTTGTAGATCTTCGCTTTACCGATACCCGCGGTAAAGAGCAGCACGTTTCCATCCCGGCCCACGTCGTTCTCGATGACGGCGAAGAGTGGTTCGAGCACGGCCACGCTTTCGATGGCTCCTCGATCGCCGGCTGGAAAGGTATCCAGGCTTCCGACATGCTGCTGATGGCCGACCCGGCCACGGCCAAGATCGACCCGTTCTACGACGAGCCGACCGTGTTCATGTCCTGCGACGTGATCGACCCGGCCGACGGCAAGGGCTACGACCGCTGCCCGCGCTCCATCGCCAAGCGCGCAGAAGCCTACCTGAAGGCTTCCGGCATCGGTGACACCGCCTACTTCGGTCCGGAACCGGAATTCTTCGTGTTCGACTCCGTGACCTGGGGCGCCGACATGTCCGGCTGCCACGTCAAGATCCAGGCTGAAGAAGCTGCCTGGGCGTCCGCCGAACAGTTCGAAGGCGGCAACATGGGCCACCGTCCGGGCGTGAAGGGCGGCTACTTCCCGGTTCCGCCGGTCGACTCCTCGCAAGACCTGCGTTCCGCCATGGTGCTGCTGCTGGAAGAACTGGGCGTGCCGGTCGAAGTGCACCACCACGAAGTGGCTACCGCCGGCCAGAACGAAATCGGCACCAAGTTCAGCACCCTGACCCAGCGTGCCGACTGGACCCAGATCCTGAAGTACGTGGTGCACAACGTGGCCCACAGCTACGGCAAGACCGCCACCTTCATGCCGAAGCCGATCGTCGGCGACAACGGCTCGGGCATGCACGTGCACCAGTCGATCTGGAAAGACGGCGTGAACCTGTTCGCCGGTGACGGCTATGCCGGCCTGTCCGAAACCGCCCTGTACTACATCGGCGGCATCATCAAGCACGCCAAGGCGCTGAACGCCATCACCAACCCGGGCACCAACTCGTACAAGCGTCTGGTTCCGCACTACGAAGCGCCGGTGAAGCTGGCCTACTCCGCCAAGAACCGCTCCGCCTCGATCCGTATCCCGCACGTGGCCAGCCCGAAAGGCCGTCGTATCGAAGCCCGCTTCCCGGATCCGTTGGCCAACCCGTACCTGTGCTTTGCCGCGCTGATGATGGCCGGTCTGGACGGCATCCAGAACAAGATTCACCCGGGCGATGCCGCCGACAAGAACCTGTACGATCTGCCGCCGGAAGAAGACAAGCTGATCCCGACCGTGTGCGCCTCGCTCGACGAAGCCCTGGCCGCGCTGGACGCCGACCGTGAGTTCCTGACCCGTGGTGGCGTGTTCTCCAACGAGTGGATCGACGCTTACATCGAACTGAAGATGCAGGAAGTGAACCTGACCCGCATGACCACCCACCCGGTGGAATTCTCGATGTACTACAGCCTGTAATTCACGGCCCGTACCCGAATCGAACGGCAGCCTCGGCTGCCGTTTTTTGTTTTTCTGCCCAGCTGCACGGCCCGCCGGCGGGCGCCGGCTTATCCCCATGTGACGGATGACGCGGATTTGCTTATGATGAAATCACCTATCAGGATAGACCATGCAGGTTTCCCCCCACCCATGAAGACCATGATTTTCGGCCTGTTGCTGGCGTGCAGCCTGGCGCAGGCGCAGACCATCTACAAGTACGTCGACCCCAGCGGTCACGTCACCTTCTCGAATACCCCGATGAAAGGCGGCGTGCCGGTGAAACTGTCGCCGTTGTCGACGTATTCGAGCGAGGAGGCGAAGTCGAGCAGCTCGGCGCCGTCCACCACTCCCAGCACGCCGCCCTTCAGCAGCGGCCGCTATCCCAACGTCGACAACGCCACCCAGCAGCAGCGCGACAACGGCCGGCGCAAGATCCTGGAACAGGAGCTGGCCAACGAGCAGAAGGCGCTGGCCGAGGCCCAGAAGGCGCTGGAGGAAGGCCGGGCCACCCGGCTTGGCAACGAGCGCAACTACCAGAAATACCTCGACCGGGTGCAGCAACTGCAGAACCAGGTCACCGAGCACCAGAAGAACGTGGAAGCCTTGCGGCGCGAGTTGGGGCAGTCCGCTTCCAATGCACCAAAATAAGGCATAGCATTCCGGTAAAGAGGCTTGGGTCCGCTTGCAGCGCTGGCGTGGATATTGCTATACGGATAGCGGACACACTCTTCACGACCGGATTTCCATGACACCATCCAGCTTTGCCGGGCTCGAACTGCTCGACACCCCGGTGCTGATCGTGCGGACCGACGGTTCGCTCGACTACGTCAATCCCGCCAGTGAAAACCTGTTGGCACTGGGACGGCGCGAACTGCTGCGCCATCAACTGACCGGACTGTTCCAAAACAGTGCAGCGCTGAAGCAGGCGCTGGATACCGCGTTCAAGAACAACGTCAGTTTCATCGAACACGACCTCGAACTGAAACTGCTGCACAACGAGCAGCCGCTGCACGTCGCCCTGTCGATCACGCCGATCGACAACGACGGTTCGCGCGCGCTGGTGGAGCTGCGCCCGCTCGACCAGCAACTGAAAATCGCCAACGAAGAACGGCTGCTGCTGCAGCAGCAGGCCAACCGCGAACTGATCCGCAACCTGGCGCACGAGATCAAGAACCCGCTGGGCGGCATCCGCGGTGCGGCGCAACTGCTGGAGCACGAGCTGGGCGAGCGCGACGATCTCAAGGAATACACCGAAGTCATCAAGGAAGAGGCGCTCAGGCTGCAGTCGCTGGTGGACCGCCTGCTGGCGCCGCATCGCCGTCACGTCTCGAGCGAGATCAACATCCACGAGGTGCTGGAGCGGGTGCGCAGCATCGTGCTGGCCGAATACCCGCAGGGGCTGATCATCTGGCGCGACTACGACATCAGCCTGCCGACGCTGGTGGCGGACAAGGAACAACTGATCCAGGTGGTGCTCAACATCACCCGCAACGCCATCCAGGCGATGAAGGGCAAGGGCGAGATCATCCTGCGCACGCGCGTGGCGCGCCAGGTCACGCTGGCGCGCAAGCGCTACACCCTGGCACTGAAATTGCAGATCATCGACAACGGCCCGGGCATCCCGGAAGAGATCCGCGACCACATTTTCTACCCGCTGGTCACCGGGCGCGCCGAGGGCACCGGCCTCGGTCTGACGCTGGCGCAGGCCTTCGTCCACCAGCACGGCGGCAGCATCGAGTTCGAGTCCCGCCCGGGCTGCACCTGTTTCACCGTGATGCTGCCGCTGGGCACCTAGCCCGACCGCTGCTCACACTCAAGAGCGGCCAACAAACCCCCGCGCAGCAGTCTTGGCTAGGCGCGCGGCCGCAGACAGTACAAGCAGTACGGCAAGAGTTTGCTGAGCGAATCAAAGATTCGCACGCGAGCGCAACAACGCCAAGAGGGGTTTGTTGGCAGCTCTACAACACCGAGAGGGACACCATGCATACAAACCCGGTCTGGATCATTGACGATGACAAGGCGATCCGCTGGGTCCTGGAAAAGGCCCTGGCACGCGGCGGCATCGGCTTCGAGAGTTTCGCCAGCGCCGACGATGCGCTCAACGCGCTGTACGACGCCAGCCCGCGCGTCATCATCAGCGACATCCGCATGCCCGGCACCGACGGGCTGAAGTTCCTGTCGCGGGTCAAGCTGGAACATCCCGAGATTCCGGTCATCATCATGACCGCGCACTCCGACCTCGATTCGGCGGTGGCGGCCTTCCAGGGGGGCGCCTTCGAGTACCTGCCCAAGCCGTTCGACGTCGACCAGGCGACCGCGCTGATCGAGCGGGCGCTGGCGGAGACGCGCGGCCCCTCCGAGGCGCCGAACGGCGAGGAGGAGATGCCGGCCCTGCTGGGCCAGGCCCCGGCGATGCAGGACGTGTTCCGCGCCATCGGCCGCTTGAGCCAGTCGAGCGTGACGGTGCTGATCACCGGCGAATCGGGCACCGGCAAGGAACGCGTGGCCGAGGCGCTGCACCGTCATTCGGTGCGCGCCAGCAAGCCGTTCATCGCGCTCAACACCGCCGCGATCCCGAAAGACCTGCTGGAGTCGGAGCTGTTCGGCCACGAGAAGGGCGCCTTCACCGGCGCGCTGGCGTCGCGCCGCGGCCGCTTCGAGGAGGCCGAGGGCGGCACGCTGTTTCTCGACGAGATCGGCGACATGCCGATCGAGCTGCAGACGCGCCTGCTGCGCGTGCTGTCCGACGGGCACTTCTACCGCGTCGGCGGCCACACCCCGATCAAGGCCAACGTGCGCGTGATCGCGGCGACGCACCAGAACCTGGAGGAGCGGGTCAAGAGCGGCCAGTTCCGCGAGGACCTGTTCCATCGCCTGAACGTGATCCGCCTGCGCCTGCCGCCGATGCGCGAGCGCAGCGAGGATATCCCGATCCTGACGCGCTACTTCCTGTTGCGCAGCGCCAAGAACCTGGGGGTGGAGCCGAAGCGCCTGTCGGACGCGGCGATGGAACTGGTACGCCATTACCCCTTCCCCGGCAACGTGCGCCAGCTGGAAAACCTATGCCAGTGGATCACCGTGATGGCGCCGGGGCAGACGGTGGAGCTGAGCGACCTGCCGGCCGACATCCGCGACCCGGCGCTGCACCCGGTGCTGGAAGCCGGCGCCGAGGGCGTGGCCGGCCCGGCCACGGTGTTCGGCGGCGACTGGATGAAGGGCCTGGCCGACGAGGTGGCGCGCCGCCTGCGCGCCGGCGAGATCGGCATCATCGACGATCTGACGCGGCGCTTCGAGGAGACCTGCATCCGCAGCGGCCTGGCGCACACCGGCGGGCGCAAGGTGGAGGCGGCGCACCTGCTGGGCTGGGGCCGCAACACGCTGACGCGCAAGATCCAGGAGCTGGGCATGGAAGCGGCACACGGCGAGGAAATGAACCACGGCTGAGCGCCCTCGCCCATCCCGACCCCGCAATGGGAAGTTTCCCCTCACCGCCCGCCGTCAGTACCGCGGGCGGTTTTGTTTGCCAGGCAGACTACAACACCGTCAGCCCCGGTAGCGTGGCGAAGCTGGTTTCGCGCACCGTGGCGAGGAAGTCCTGCATGTAGGCGCTCTGGGCGTCGTCCTCGCGCAGCGCGGCGTAGAGTTCGCTGTTGAGCCCGGCCGCACCGATCGGCCGCGCCACCACGTAGCCGCGCTCGAGGTAGGGCTTGACTGCCCAGAACGGCAGCGCCGCCACGCCGCGCCGGCTCGCCACCAGCTGGATGATGGCGATGGTGAGTTCGCTGGTGCGGCGCGCCGGGTTGACGCCGGCCGGTGCCAGCACCTTGCGCACCAGCTCCAGCATGTCGTCCGGCACCGGGTAGCTGATCAGCGTCTCGCCGGCGAAGTCCGCGGCCGACCAGCTGCGCCGCTCGGCGAGCGGATGGTCGCGCGCCATGATCACCACCATCTCGTAGGCGAACAGCGGCTGGTGCACGATGCCGGGCTGCGCCTCGGCCTCGGAGACGATGGCGAGGTCGGCGCGCTGCGTCAGCAGCAAGCCGACCGGGTCGGCATGAAAGCCCGACACGATGTCGAGCTCGACCGCCGGCCAGTGCTGGCGGAAGGTATCCATCGCCGGCATCAGCCAGTCGAAACAGGTGTGACACTCCACCGCCACGCGCAACTCCCCCGCCTCTCCCTGGCGCAGCCGCACCAGGTCGCGCTCCGCCGCCGCCACCTTGCCCACCAGCTCGCGCGCCAGCGTAAGCAGCCGCTCGCCGGCCAGGGTGAAGCGCAGCGGCTGGCTCTTGCGCTCGAACAAAGCCAGGCCGTAGTGCTCTTCAAGCTGCTTGAGCTGGTGCGACAGCGCCGACTGCGTCAGGAACACGCGCCGCGCCGCCTGCGACACGCTGCCGGTTTCGGCCAACGCCAGCAGGGTCTTGAGATGGCGGATTTCCAGGGCACTGTTGTTCATGAATGAAATCGATACAAAACGTCAAAATAATGAGTTTGTATCATACAGAAAAACCGCTCATGCTTGGCTCCAACGATTTTCGATTCCGCCTTTGCCTTCCCAATCGATGACAAGCCTGCTTCAGTAGGCGAGCGAGCCAAAACAGCTTGAGCGCCGCCAGCGCACAGGAACCGGAATGGACACGTAGTCCATGAGGACCCGAGCACTGCCGGCGCTCAAGATGTGAAGGCGCAGCCGCCTAATGGAGCAGGCTCCACAGGAGCATTGCCATGACTACTATCCATCTGCTCGGCTTCCCGCGTATCGGCGCCCGGCGCGAACTAAAGCAACTGCAGGAAAGCTACTGGCAGCAGGCCATCGACGAGGCCGCACTGCTCAAGGGCGCGCGCGAGCTGCGCCAGCGCCACTGGCTGCTGCAGAAGGGCGCCGGCGTCGAGCTGGCGCCAGTCGGCGACTTTGCGCTGTACGACCACGTGCTCGACGCGCAGATCCTGGTGGGCGCCCTGCCCGCGCGCTTCGGCTTCGACGCCGCCGCCCTCACCACCGCGCAGTACTTCGAGCTGGGACGCGGCAACGCCCACCAGCCGGCGCTGGAGATGACCAAGTGGTTCGACACCAACTACCACTACCTGGTACCGGAATGGCATGCAGGCACGGCGTTTTCGGCCAACCCGGCGGCGCTGCTGGCGCAGCTGGGCGAGGCGCAGGCGCTCGGCCTCAAGGCGAAGCCGGTGCTGCTGGGGCCGCTGACCCTGCTGTGGCTGGGCAAGGTCAAGGGCGCCGCGTTCGACCGCCTGCGCCTGCTGCCGGCGCTGCTCGAGTGCTACCGCGAGCTGCTGGCCGCGCTGGCCGCCGCCGGCGCCGAGTGGGTGCAGCTCGACGAGCCGATCCTGGCGCTCGACCTGCCGCCCGACTGGCTCGCCGCGTTCGCGCCGAGCTATCAAAGGTTGGCCGAAGCCCCGGTGAAACTGCTGCTGGCGAGCTACTTCGGCAGCGTGGCCGAGCACGCCGAGCTGCTGAAAGCCCTGCCGGTGGCCGGGCTGCACCTCGACCTGGCGCGCGCCCCGCAGCAGCTCGACGCCTTCCTCGCCGACTGGCCCGCGGACAAGGTGCTGTCCGCCGGGGTGATCGACGGGCGCAACGTGTGGCGCGCCGACCTCAACGCCCTGCTGATGCCGCTCGAAGCGGCACGGGCACGACTGGGAGAACGGCTGTGGCTGGCGCCGAACTGCTCGCTGCTGCATTGCCCGGTGGACCTGGCGCAGGAACTCGCGCTCGACGTCGAGGTGAAGACCTGGCTCGCCTTCGCGGTGCAGAAACTCAACGAGCTGAAGCTGCTGAAGCGCGGCCTGCTCGACGGCCGCGACGCCATCGCGCCGGAACTGGCCGGCAGCGACCACGCCCAGTCCTCGCGCCGCGCCAGCCCGCGCATCCACCGCCCGACGGTGCAGGCACGGCTGGCGGCGCTCGCCGGCGGCGGCGACCAGCGCCACCGCCCCTACCCGCAACGCGCCGCCGCGCAGCGCGCCTGGCTCGACCTGCCCCTGCTGCCCACCACCACCATCGGCTCATTCCCGCAGACCGCCGCGATACGCGCCGCGCGCGCCGCCTTCAAGCAAGGCGAGCTGGAGGCCGCCGGCTACGACGCGGCGATGCGCCGCGAGATTGAACTCGCCATCCGCCGCCAGGAAGCGCTCGGCCTCGACGTGCTGGTGCACGGCGAAGCGGAGCGCAACGACATGGTGGAATATTTCGGCGAGCAGCTTTCCGGCTACGCCTTCACCCGCTACGGCTGGGTGCAGAGCTACGGCAGCCGCTGCGTCAAGCCGCCGATCATCTACGGCGACGTCGAACGCCCCGCCGCGATGACGGTGCGTTGGGCGGTGTACGCGCAGAGCCTGACCTCGCGCCCGCTCAAGGGCATGCTGACCGGCCCGGTGACGATGCTGCAGTGGTCGTTCGTGCGCGACGACCTGCCGCGTAGCGAGGTGTGCCGACAGATCGCGCTGGCCTTGAACGACGAGGTGCTCGAGCTGGAAAACGCCGGCATCCGCGTGATCCAGATCGACGAGCCGGCCTACCGCGAGGGCCTGCCGCTGAAGCGCGTCGAGTGGCCGGCGTACCTGGCCTGGGCCAGCGCGGCGTTCCGGCTCTGCTGCGCCGGTCTCGACGACGCCACGCAGATCCACACCCACATGTGCTATTCGGAGTTCAACGACATCCTGCCCGCGATCGCCGCGATGGACGCCGACGTCATCACCATCGAGACCTCGCGCTCCGACATGGAGCTCTTGAGCGCCTTCGGCGACTTCGCCTACCCCAACGAGATCGGGCCGGGGGTGTACGACATCCACAGCCCGCGCGTGCCGGGCGAGCAGGAGATCGAGACCCTGCTGGAGAAGGCGCTGGCGGTGATCCCGGCCGAGCGGCTGTGGGTCAACCCCGACTGCGGCCTGAAGACGCGCGGCTGGCCGGAAGTGGAAGCGGCGCTGGCGCACATGGTGGCGGTGGCGCGCCGCCTGCGCGCCCGCCTCGCCGAAACCGTGGCCTGAGCCGCGCCGCAATATGAACACAGGGCAGCGTCGCACGACGCTGCCCTGTGTTCATGCCCGAACCGGAGCGGAACCTACTCGCTGCTGGTCAGCATGCCCGGCGTCATCATGACCTTGAGCCGCACCGACTCGAAACCGTGGCGCTCGCGGTGGTTGAGCCACCAGATCGCCCCCTTCTTCACGCTCCACAGGTCGGGCTGGCCCGACATCAGCTGTGCCGCCAACCGGCCGAGGTAGGGCTGGTGCCCGACCACGACCACGGTCTTGCCCGGCTCGGGCCAGCCGGCCGCCTCGAGCACGCTCTCCGGCGAAGCGTCGGGATTGATCTCGGGCAGCACTTCGTAACTCTTCATCAGGAAGGCGGCGGTCTGCTGCGAGCGGCGCGCCTCCGACGCCAGCAGGGTGAATTCGCGCGGCAGGCGCACGCGCAGCCAGGCCGCCATCAGGTGCGCCTGCTGCTGCCCCTTGCGCGTCAGGCGCCGCGCCAGATCGTCCGCGCCGTCTTCGGCCTCGGCGTGGCGCCACAAAATCAGGTCCATGTCGTCCTCCTCGCTCCTTGTCGTTATCGCCCCGTTCCAGCATAGCGCCGGGGCAGGCAGACGGGCAGTGTAACCAGACCGGATGTCAGCTTGGTGTCAACGCGCTTAAAGGTGCATGAAGCCGAGCACGATCGGCACCAGCACCGCCGTCACCAGCCCGTTCAGGCCCATCGCCAGGCCGGCGAAGGCGCCCGCCGTTTCCGACAGCAGGAACACGCGCGCGGTTCCGATGCCGTGCGCCGCGATGCCGGTGGCCACGCCCATCACCAGATCGTCGTCGAGGCGCAGCCGGGAGAACAGCGGCTTGACGACGACCGCCCCGAAGATGCCGGAAACGATGACGAAGGTCACCGCCAGCGCCGGGATGCCGCCGATGTGCTCGGCGATGCCGATGGCGATCGGCGTGGTCACCGCGCGCGGCATCAGCGACAGCAGGATTTCGTGCGGCAAGCCGAACGCCGCGCCGAGTCCCACCGCACTGAGGATGCCGGTAAGGCTGCCGGCGAGCAGGGTCAGCGACAACGGCAGTGCGGCGCGCTTGAGCCGCGACAGATTGTGGTAGAGCGGAATCGCCAGCCCCACCGTGGCCGGGCCCAGCAACAGCTGGATGAACTGCGCCCCCTTCATGTACTCGGCCGGCGAGATGCCGCAGCCCAGCAGCACCGCGATCACCAGCAGGCTGCCGATCAGCACGCTGTTGGTGAGCGGATGGCCATGGGCGCGACGGTTGAGCCACAGCGCCAGGCGGTAGGCGGCCAGCGTCAGGCCGAGGCCGAGCAGCGGCGAGCCGCGCAGCCATTCCAATGCCGGGGTGACGTTCATGCCGCGCCCCCCCGCCGCCGGCGCGCCAGCAGCAGCTTGAGCAGCACCGCCGGCACCAGCAGCGTGATCAGCGTGGCGCCGGCGAGCGTCGCCAGCAGCGACCAGCCGTGTGCCGTCAGCAACGACCAGTAGACGATCACGCCGGCGCAGGCCGGGATGAACAGCAGCGAGAAATGGCCGAGCAGCTGCGGCACGTGCGTGTTCAGGCTGACGGGGATGCCCTTCTTCGCGCACAGCGTCAGAAACAGCAGCAGCATGCCGAGTACGGCACCGGGCAGCGGCAAGGCCAGGCTGCGACAGATCAGCTCGCCGGCGAGCTGGTAGCCGATCAGCCAGATCAGGGTTTCGATCACGATTCGATCCAATCAAGGTCAACAGAGGTAACGCCCACTCCGGCAGGCGAGCGGGCCGAAGCCGCCGGGGCGCAGAGACACTGCGGGGGGCCGGTGCCCACCGAGCAATCTGCACCGCGTCAGCCGGGAACGCGCTTCCGCCCCTCCCGGAGCGCCCAAGACGCCAGGCGCCGCCGGCTCCCGCGACGGGCCTTCCACCATAACAAAATCACCGCGTCTGCACGACCGCGGGTTAACCCTCGCACGCGACACCACGTGCCGTGCCGCAGGCGGAAACAGGACAGCGTTCGGCGGCTTTGGCATAATGCGCGCCATGCTTCCGGATACCGCTTGGGCTGCCACGCCCCCCTCCCTGCCGCCGGCCCTGTCGAGCTGCCTGACCGAGCCCGGCTCGCTCACCGAGCGGCTGATGCACTGCGGCCACGCTTTCGCCGTCCGCGTGCTGGCGCAGGGCGACGACCGCGTCCACGCCGACGAGGTGGAACTGCTCGGGCTGCCCGCCGGCGCCGCGCTCTACGCCCGTCACGTGGCACTGACGCTGGACGACACCCCGGTGGTGGTGGCGCGCAGCGTCACCCGCCTCGCCTGCCCGGCCTGGCACCCGATCCTGCAACGCGGCAGCCGCTCGCTCGGCTTCACCCTGTTCGGCGGCCACGCCGGCATCGTGCGCGAGCCGCTGGCCTACCGCGAGATCGACGCCTCCCACCCGCTGTTCGCGCTGGCGCAGGCGCACGACCCGGCTTCGGCCAACCTTTACCCCGCGCGCCGCTCGCGCTTCCTGCTGGCAAACACCCCGCTGATCGTGTGCGAGCTGTTCCTGCCGGCACTGGAGAGATTCCTGCCATGAACGCCCGCCTCGCCGACCGCTTCACCGTCTACAGCCAGCTGATGCGCATCGACAAGCCGATCGGCACCCTGCTGTTGCTGTGGCCGACGCTATGGGGGCTGTGGCTGGCCGGCAACGGCCGCCCCGACGCCCTGGTGGTGACGATCTTCATCGCCGGCACCTTCCTGATGCGCTCGGCCGGCTGCGTCATCAACGACTACGCCGACCGCGACTTCGACGGCAAGGTGGAACGCACCAAGGCGCGCCCGTTCGCGCGCGGCGCCGTGAGCAAGAAGGAGGCGCTGCTGCTGGCCGCCGGGCTGTCGCTGATCTCCCTGCTGCTGGTGCTGCCGCTCAACCCGCTGACGCTGCTCTTGAGCGTGCCGGCGGTGTTCCTCGCCGGCAGCTACCCGTTCACCAAGCGCTTTCTGCCGATTCCGCAGGCGTATCTGGGCATCGCCTTCTCCTTCGGCATCCCGATGGCCTTCGCCGCGCTCACCGGTCACGTGCCGATGATCGCCTGGCTGCTGCTGCTGGCCAATACCTTCTGGACCCTGGCCTACGACACCGAATACGCCATCACCGACAAGCCGGACGACCTCAAGATCGGCATCAAGACCTCGGCCATCACCTTCGGCGACTACGACGTGGCGGCGGTGATGCTGTGCCACGCCGTGTTCCTGGCGCTGATGGTGCTGGTGGGTCAGGAGGCACACCTGGGCGCCGCCTACTACGCCGGGCTGGCGGTTTCCGCGCTGCTGATGGTGCAGCAGTACTTCGCCATCCGCGGCCGCGACCGCCAGCGCTGCTTCAAGTCCTTCCTCGACAACAACCGCGTCGGCGCGGCCATCTTTGCCGGGCTGGTGCTGGACTTCCTGCTGCGCTGAGTTGTCCGAGTCGGAAAAGGAAAACGGGCCAGACGGCCCGTTTTTGTTGGAAGGTGAGGAGTCAAGTCGGCCAGCACGGTCAGCTCGTCTCCGCCGAGCAGTGGCTCGCGCAGCTGAACCAGTACCAATTCAGACCTCGCCGTTCGCACCTCAAGGAAGGCCTCGACATCGATTTCGTACACGCAGCTGGCAGCATACATATACGGCAGTTTCAACGACGTCAGGATCGGCCACTAGCCGGCATCATCAGCCCCACGGTGTACTTCCATGCGAAGGACCTGTACCTAAATATATGGCTGCCGAGCATGCACGGACCGCCCGGGTACATCAACTCGCCGACGTCACCCTCTACGATTTTGTTCATTCTCCCTCAGTATGAAAGCTTACTTTCCAGCTCATCGGCACGCTGGTCTGTTTTTTCCATGACACAGCGGGAATTGATCACTGTCTCACCACCCAGTTCTTCCTTGCATTCGTTATCACGTTGCCGTATCCAGCTGCGCTGATGTTGACGTAATGCCACTTTGTCAACAGACGAGCTTCCTTTTATCACCGCCTGGTAAGCGCGGTTTAGTCGGGCATCCTGCACAGCCATTTCCTGCTGATAACATACTGAGCGCTGTACATCCTTGCTGCCAGCCCTTTGCACACATAGGCGAAACTCCGCAGAGGGTAAGGCATTCGCACAAGATGCAGAAACCATCAGCATTACGGCGACCCAAATTTTCTTCATGGCAAACATCCTTAGGGTTATAAAGACGCGCATTATTTCACTCTTGGCCCAATAAATACATTGGCATTTTTCCGTAGTACTCATGGCACAGGAGGGTCAGGAGGCCGACTCGGCATCACCTACCCTGCCGGGCAGGGGGTGGCGGTGCTATTGAGGGCCAGCAGCCATCCGCGGCCGCGGCCGCCAGCGCTGCTTCAAGTCCTTCCTCGACAACAACCGCGTCGGCGCGGCGATCTTCGCCGGACTGGTGCTGGACTTCCTGCTGCGCTGAGTTGTCCGAGTCGGAAAAGAAAAACGGGCCAGACGGCCCGTTTTTGTCTATGTAGGGTGAATGAAGCGTAACGCAACCCATCACGCGCTGACGGTGGGTTACGGCACTGCGCATTACCCCCTGCTACGCCTTAAGCTCTCACGATGTCTGGAACGGCAGGCGATAACGCTGCCCCTCCACCTCCAGCGTCATGATCCAGTCCTGGCGCTGGCTCACGCACATCGGCAGCGTCACGCGCGCCTGCCAGCCGCCCGGCGCGGCCACGAAGCGATAGCGGTTGAAGCCCATGTCCATGTCGCGCATGCTGAACTCGGCTCCCGGCGCCTCCTTGGCCGCCCCGGTGAGGCGGATCTGGAACGGCTGCCCCGATTTGGCCGGGCTGGCGAACTGCAGCTGCATGCCGTTGGGCAGACGGCAGCTGCTCTGGGCCGGGTCGCACGCCACCTCCTGCACCGCCGCCTCCGCCGGACGGCTCAGGTACCAGCTGATCAGCGCGAACTTCACCGCGCCCAGCAACACCAGCGCCACGCCGATGGTGGCCCACTTCAGCTGGGTGCGGGTCATCGCCACGCCCCTCGCATCAGCGCCACGCCGTGCGCGCCGTGCGCGCGGGCATCGATCAGATCGGCGGCGCTCAGGCCACCTAGCGCGTACACCGGCAGCGGCGTGCCGCCGGCCAGCCGGCACTCGAAGCCGTCCCAGCCCAGCGGCGCCGCGCCCGGATGGCTGGCGGTGGCCTTGACGTGGCCCAGCAGGGCGTAGTCCAGCCCCAGCCCGGCGGCTTGGTTCAATTCCGCGGTCGAGTGCACCGACGCCCCCACCCAAGCGAACGCCGGCCGCGCCGTGGCTTCGGCCAACCTCTTGCCGTTCAGGTGCACGCCGTCCACCGGCCAGCCGGCCAGCCAGGCCGGGTCGGCGTTGACCACGACCTTGCCGCCGCGCGGGTGCACGATGGCCGCTACACGCTCGGCCAGCGCCGCCAGTTCGTCGCGCCCCAGCTGTGGCTCGCGCAGCTGGATCAGTTGCAGTTCGGGGCGCGCTTCCAGCGCCTCTAGGAAGGCCTCGACGCCGATCTCGTGCGCGCAGCTGATGGCGTACACGTCCGGCAGCTCCAGCGACTTCAGGATCGGCCCGTTGGCCGGCAGCATCGGCCCCACGGTGTAGTGCCCCGGCTGCTGCCAGGCGAAGTCCTGCTCCTCGTGCGGCTGCGGCGTGCCGTCCCAGGCCCAGATGCGGTAGAAGGTCAGGTGCACCGAGGCGTGCTCGTAGTGATGCACCTTGGTCAGCCACGGCGTGGCGTGGGTGACGGTGATGCCCATCTCCTCGTGGAACTCACGCACCAGCGCCGCGAACGGCGCCTCGCCCGGCTCGACCTTGCCGCCGGGAAACTCCCAGTAACCGGCGTAGGGCTTGCCTTCGGGACGGCTGCCGAGCATGAACGAGCCGTCCGGGCGCATCAGCGCGCCGGCGACGACGGGAATAATTTTGTGATCGGACTGCATGGGGGAACCGGAAAGCGATGGATGGCCGGAATGATAGCGCGTCGGGGCGGCTTTGTGTCGGACGGGGCGGATAAGTACCGGTTCTAGCAGGATTCTCCGCTCGGTCGAGGCCGCACACGGAAAGGTTGGCCGAAGCCGCCGCCGTGGCATAGGCTGAACGATGGCCGAACCGCGCCGCAGGAGACCGCCCCATGAGCAAAGTATTCTTCGACGTTGCCGTCTCGCTCGACGGCTACATCGCCGGGCCCCATGCCCACCCGCACAACCCGCTGGGCGACGGCGGTCTCGGGCTGCACCAGTGGATGTTCCAGACTGCCACCTTCCACGAACGCCTCGGCAGCGGCGGCGGCGAGCGCTCGCCCGACGACGCGCTGGTGCATCACGTGTTCGAGCGCGCCGGCGCCTACGTGCTGGGCCGGCGCATGTTCGACGAAGGCGAAGTCGGCTGGCCCGAGAACGCGCCGTTCCGCGCCCCGGTGTTCGTGCTGACGCACACCGCGCGCGAACCGTGGGTGCGGCCCGGTGGCACCACCTTCTACTTCGTCACCGACGGCATCGACAGCGCCCTCGCCCAGGCGCGCACCGCCGCCGCCGGCAAGGACGTGCGCATCTCCGGCGGTGCGGACACCATCCGCCAGTACCTCGCCGCCGGCCTCGTCGACGAGTTCACCCTGCACCTCGCGCCGGTGCTTCTCGGCGGTGGAGCGCGGCTGTTCGAGCCGCTCACGCCTGAGCAGCTCCGGGTCGAGCAGACGGCGGTGAGCCACTCCCCGCTCGCCACGCACCTCAGCTACCGGGTCGTCACGGACACCCCGCGCTGACGCCAGGTCAGTCCCTGGCCCACGCGAGCGCGACGATCAAAAGCGCCCACGCCTTCGCGGCGGGCGCGAAAAGGAGCCCTCATGCGAAAGATCATCGTATCCGAGTTCGTCACGCTGGACGGCGTCATGGAAGCCCCCGGCGGCGAACCCGGCCACCCGCACAGCGGCTGGGTGCGCGACTTCATGGGCCCCGAGCAGCTGCGCTACAAGCTCGACGAAGTGCTCGAGGCCGAATCGCTGCTGATCGGGCGGATCACCTACGAATCATTCGCCGCGGCTTGGCCGCAACGCTCGCAGCCCGGCCACGGCGCCGACCCGGACCTGGAGCGAGTGGCCGAGCAGCGCAGCGAGATGCAGCAGTTCGCCGACAAGATGAACGCCATGCCCAAGCACGTCGTCTCCACCACGCTGCGCGATCCACAGTGGAACAACGCCCACGTGATCGGCGGCGACGTCGCCGGGGAAATCGCCCGGCTCCAGCAGCAAGAGGGTGGACCGATGCTGGTGATCGGCAGCCGAATGCTGGTGCACACGCTGATGGCGCACGATCTCGTCGACGAGTACCGCATCATGATCTTTCCGGTGCTTCTCGGCAGCGGCCGGCGGCTGTTTCCCGACTCGCCCGACAAGACGGTGTTGCGGCTGACGGACAGTCGAGTGTTTCCGTCGGGAGTGGTGGTGCATAGCTATTGCCGGGCGGCTGGGTAGGTTGGGCTGAACACAGTGAAGCCCAGCATTGCCTCGTTAAATGCAGGCAGACCTTTTTGAAGGCGGCTGATTGGCTGGGCTTGCCGGTCCCGCCCGGCAGGCGGGTCAAGGGAATTGAGTGGCCAATTCCCTTGACAATCCCAAGGCCACCCCCACGATCCCCGCCCTTCGGGTTCCCGGTCACAAGCCGTCTGGCAAGGCGCTGGCGGAACTCGCCATTCGCAGCGTCGAATGGCTCAAACAGCCGCCAGCTTAAAACCTTGCCAGCCAGCTTGCGCCCGGCGGGGATCAAGAGGGCCAACCCTAGCTACCGACCAACGCACTCTAGACACTCACAAAGTTGGCCAAAACTCCCAACTGCTGGGACACCATGACCGCACCACCGTGACCAGCGCCCCTCACAAGCCGCCGAGTAAAACGCTTTGGCAAGGTTTTAAGAGGCTGGCTATTCGACGCCGGGCGACGTTAGCGCCCGGCTAGTTCCAGCCGCGCCTTGCCAAAGCGTTTTGCGAGGGAACCCGAAGGGCGGCTTGTCGGGGTGGCCTTTGGGGATGCAAGGGGGCTTTGGCCACGCAAAGCCTCCTTGCCCGCCAGCCGGGCGGGACCGGCAAACCCTTAATGTCATAAGAAAAGGATGCAATCCTAAAATGTCAATCAACGAGGGCTATTACTCCGCCCGCCGCTCTTCCTCCCCGCGCCCCGCCCAGTCGCAGGCAAACTGCCATGCCACCCGTCCGGAACGGCTGCCCCGCGTCAGGCTCCACTGCAGCGCCGCACGCTCGGCCTCGGCGTCCATCGCCAGCCCGAAGTGCTGCAGCCACTGCCCCACCGCCGCGAGGTAGGCGCGCTGGTCGAAGGGGTAGAACGACAGCCACAGCCCGAAGCGGTCGGACAGCGACACCTTCTCCTCCACCGCCTCGCCGGGGTGGATTTCGCCGTCGTGTTGCTGCGTCTGGCGGTTTTCGCTCATGCGCTCCGGCAGCAGGTGGCGGCGGTTGGAGGTGGCGTACACCAAGAGGTTGTCGGCACGGCGCGCCAGGCCGCCGTCGAGCGCGGTCTTGAGCGCCTTGTAGCCGTCGTCGCCTTCCTCGAACGACAGGTCGTCGCAGAACAGGATGAAACGCTCGGAACGGGTGGCCACCAGGTCGACGATCTGGGCGAGGTCGGCGAGGTGGTCCTTGTCGACCTCGATCAGGCGCAGCCCCTGCTCGGCGAACTCCGGTAGCAGCGCCTTGATCAGCGACGACTTGCCGGTTCCGCGCGCGCCGGACAACAGCACGTTGTTGGCTGGGCGGCGCTCGATGAACTGGCGCGTGTTGCGCACCAGCTGGGCGAGTTGGCGGTCGATGTGGGTAAGGTCGGAGAGGCGCACGCTATGTGGCGCGGGCAGCGCTTCGAGCCAGCCCGCCATGCCCTGGCGGCGCCAGCGGAAGGCCCGGGCGCTCCAGTCCGGCTCGGGGCGGGCTGGCGGCAGCAGCGGCTCGAGGCGCGCCAGCAGGGCTTCGGCGCGGGTGAGGAAGGATTCCAGCTTGTCCATGGGTCTCGTTCTTTCTCTTGAAGGTTGGCCTGGCGAAGCGCAAACGGAGGGCGTAAAAAAGGCCGGTTACCCGGCCTTAATCTTACAAACGGTTCCGGCCGCGGCGCGAGTCACAGCAGTTGGAGTGCGACCCCAAACGCAGGATGGGCGGAGCAAGGCGAAACCCATCGCTCAACTGATGGGTTACCGCAGCGACTGCCTCCACCCATCCTAACGTCGGCTCGAGACGCGCAGGAGCAGCCGCCTTATGCTCAGTCGCGTAGCGTGATTACCGGCCAGCCCTTTTCCTCGGCGTGCGCGCGCAGCGTGGCGTCCGGGTCGACCGCCACCGGGTGGCTGACGATGGACAACAGCGGGATGTCGTTGCGCGAGTCGCTGTAGAAGAAGCTCTGGTCGTAGCTCGCCAGCGTTTCGCCGCGCTGGGCGAGCCAGTCGTTGAGGCGGGTGATCTTGCCGTCCTGGTAGCTCGGCACGCCGGTGGGCTTGCCGGTGTAGTGGCCGTTCTCGTCCACTTCCAGTTCCACCGCGATGAGGTGCTCGACGCCCAGTTCGGCGGCGATCGGCCCGGTAATGAAGCGGTTGGTGGCGGTGATGATCAGCACCACGTCGCCCTGCGCCTCATGCGCGGCCAGGAGTTCGCGCGCCTTCAGCGGGATGATCGGCTTGATGTGCTCTTCCAGATAGTCGGCGTGCAGCGCGGCCAGTTCCTCGCGGCTGAAGCGCGTCAGAGGCTGCAGCTGGAAGTCGAGGAATTCGTAGATGTCGAGCGTGCCGGCCTTGTACTGTTCGTAGAAGTAGTCGTTCTGACGCGCGTGGTGCTCGGGGTCGAGCAGGCCGCGCTTGATCAGGAATTTCGGCCACTCGGTATCGGAGTCGCCGGCGATGAGGGTGTTGTCGAGATCGAAAAGGGCGAGGTTCATGGTTCCGTCGGGGCGGTGTGAAGGATATTCTTGACCAGCGGCACAGTGATCGGACGGCGTAGCGCCAGCGAGTAACGGTCGAGCAGATCGAGCATGCCGATCAGGCTGGAGAGGTCGCGCCGCCAGTGCGTGAGCAGGTAGCGGAACACGTCGTCGGGAATCGCCAGCTGGCGCTCGGCGGCGTGGGCGTGCAAGGCCGCCAGCTTGTCGGCGTCGGACAGCGGCTTGACCTCGAACACCAATCCCCAGCCCAGGCGGGTACGCAGGTCGTCGCGCACCGCCAGCGCCATCGGCGGCAGGCGCCCGGCCATCAAGAGGCGGCTCTCGCCGCCCTCTTTCAGCGAGTTGTAGAACGAGAACAGCGTGATCTGGTCGTCCGGCGCCAGGTCGTCGACGTGGTCGACGGCGATGAAGCTGGCTTCGCGCGCGAAGTCCGGCAGGTGCTCGCGCTGGCCGTCGAGGTAGATCGAGGCGCGCCCCAGCGTCTCGGCGTGGGCGATCCAGGCCTGCAGCAGGTGGGTCTTGCCACTACCCGGTTCGCCCCAGAGGTAGATGAACCGCTCGTCGCCCGGATGGGTGAGCGCCGTGATCACTTCCCGGTTGCGTTCGGCGACGAAATTGTCGAAGGCGGGAAGCGGTGTGGGCGTGAGATCGAGAATCAGCTGGTCCAAAATAAGCGCAGGGCCGGAATTAAGTAGCCCATTTCATCAGGCGGCTGCGCCTTCGCATCTCGAGCGCCGGCAGTGCTCGGAATCCTCATGTACTTCATGTACATTCCGGTTCCTGTGCGCTGGCAGCACTCAACCTGCTTTGGCTCGCTCGCTTGCTGAAATAGGCTGCAAGTCGTCAAAAGCCTGATTTTACGCTGATCCGACGGGGTCGCGAAACCCGCAGGCCACACTCGCAACGCCCCAGCGCGTCCGCGACGGCAAAAAAGCGGCGGCACAGCAGCGTTCCCGGCAAAATTCGGTTAAAATACAGGCGCTTTTTTTCGCCCGCGACCGGAAAACCCGTTGCCGGCGGATACCCCAATCGGTTTGTTTCACCCGGCGAGCGCCTCCCGGGAGCTGAAACCGGCGCCTGGCGCCGACTCGGACTCCTCTGTGCGCGGGCCCCGCGGGGGGAAGAGCACAGACGCCGGAATTGACTGAACCGGTCAATGAGGCTGTCGCACGGCGCAGCAGCCCAGACCCGGGCCGCGCAGCAAGATTATGAACAGAAAGTGAGCTGACCTTGAACACCACGTCCCTCAGTTACCGTGATGCCGGCGTCGACATCGACGCCGGCGACGCGCTCGTCGAAAACATCAAGCCGTTCGCCAAGCGCACCATGCGCCCGGAAGTCCTCGGCGGCCTCGGCGGTTTCGGCGCACTGGTGGAAATCTCCAAGAAATACCAGGAACCGGTGCTGGTTTCCGGCACCGACGGCGTCGGCACCAAGCTCAAGCTCGCCTTCGACTGGAACAAGCACGACACCGTCGGCATCGACCTGGTGGCGATGAGCGTCAACGACATCCTGGTGCAGGGTGCCGAGCCACTGTTCTTCCTCGACTACTTCGCCTGCGGCAAGCTCGACGTTCCCCAGGCCACCGACGTGATCAAGGGCATCGCCGCGGGTTGCGAGCAGGCCGGTTGCGCGCTGATCGGCGGTGAGACCGCCGAGATGCCGGGCATGTACCCGTTGGGCGAATACGACCTGGCCGGTTTCGCCGTCGGCGTGGTGGAAAAGAGCAAGGTCATCACCGGCCGCGACATCAAGCCGGGCGACGTGGTGCTGGGCCTGAAATCCAACGGCGTGCACTCCAACGGCTACAGCCTGGTGCGCAAGATCATCGAGCGCGCCCAGCCGGACCTGGACGCCGAGTTCGACGGCGGCAAGACCCTGCGCGAAGCCATCATCGCCCCGACCCGCATCTACGTGAAGCCGCTCTTGGCGCTGATGCAGCAGCTCAACGTCAAGGGCATGGCGCACATCACCGGCGGCGGCATCACCGAGAACACGCCGCGCGTGTTGCCGGAAAACACCGTGGCGCAGATCGACGCCAAGAGCTGGGAGCTGCCGAAGCTGTTCCAGTGGCTGCAGGCCGAAGGCAATGTCGACGCCCAGGAAATGTACCGCACCTTCAACTGCGGCATCGGCATGGTGGTGATCGTGGATGCCGCCGACGCCGACCAGGCCGCGGCCATCCTGACCGAGCAGGGCGAAACGGTATCGCGCATCGGCGTGATCCGCGCGCGTAACGGCGACGAGCACCAGACCCAGGTAAACTGAGTGTCCCCGTTTGAAACACAACGCCGCTGGCTGACGGGCTGGCGGCGTTTGTCTTTGGTAGACTGACTGCGGCAAGGACGCTTGCCCACGTTCAAGCACCATGAAAAACATCGTCATCCTGATTTCCGGGCGCGGCTCCAACATGCAGGCCATCGTCGAGGCGCAGATTCCCGCTGCCAACATCGCCGCGGTGATCAGCAACCGCCCCGACGCCGCGGGTCTCGCCTGGGCCGCCGAACGCGGGGTGCCCACCGCCGCGCTCGACCACAAGGCCTTCGCCAGCCGCGAGGCGTTCGATGCCGCGCTGGCCGAGCTGATCGACGGCTACGCCCCGGACCTGGTGGTGCTGGCCGGCTTCATGCGCATTTTGACCCCGGATTTCACGCGCCGTTACGAAGGCCGCATGCTGAACATCCACCCCTCGCTGCTGCCCTCGTTCACCGGCCTGCACACCCACCAGCGCGCCATCGACATGGGCTGCAAGGTGGCCGGCTGCACCGTGCACTTCGTCACCGCCGATCTCGACCACGGTCCGATCGTGGCGCAGGGCGTGGTGCCGGTGCTGGACGACGACAGCGAGGACACTCTGGCCGCACGCGTGCTGAAGATCGAGCACCAGCTGTACCCGGAGGCGGTGCGCCGCTTCGTCGCCGGTGAGCTGGCCATCGTCGACGGCCGCGTCAAAGGCCGCGCCCAGGACGCCGGACAATGGCTGATTTCGCCCTCCCTGAACTGAGCCATGGCGCTTGGCGGGAACGTCCTGCCTCCCACGCCGCTCGAATAGCCATGCGACTCTACCGTCCCCTGCTGCTGGCGCTGGCGCTTTCGCTGCTGCTGCACCTGGGCGTGCTGCTGTCAGGCCATCTGCCGCACGCGGCGAGCCTGCCGGAACCGGCCAAGCTGCAGCCCTTGTCGGTGGCGATGCAGGCGATGACGCTGGCCCCGGAAGCCGGCCCCGTGCCGGCCGCGGCCCCGTCCAGCGGGCTGGTGGCCGTCCCGGCCGCGCACACCCCGGGCGTCAAGCGCCACCACCGCGCCCGCGTCGCGCACCGCGCCGATGCCGCATCCGCCCCCGTCGCCGAAGCGCCCCCAGCGGCCAAAGACATGCTGGCCGCCGCCACGGAAGCCCCCGCCGCCAAAGACGCGCCGGCCACCACCGAGCCCAGCCCGGCCGCGCCGCCGGCGGAGCAGCAGGCCAACGGCAACAGCGAACCCGCCGCACCGCCGCCGCAAGCCGACGACAGCAGCGCTCTGGAAGCCAAGGGCGCCGCCAAGACGCGCCACTTTCCCGACAACTCGCGCGTCGACTACCAGATCTACTACGGCAGCCTAATGGCCGGCCACGGCGAGATCAGTTGGCAACGCAGCGGCGCCAACTACACCCTGGACGCGCGCCTGACGCCGATCATCGGCCCCCACCTGCGCTACCAGTCGCGCGGCAGCGTCGGCAAGCGCGGGCTGACTCCGCTCGCCTACCAGGCCTGGCGCGGCGACAGCGAACGCGAATCGGCGCGCTTCGACTGGAGCGCCAACACCCTCGCCTACGGCGACCACGGCGACAAGCAGGCCGAACTCGCCCCGGGCACGCAGGACATCCTGAGCCTGGGCTACCAGCTGGCGCTGACCGGCGGCAGCCTGTTGCCGCCGCAACAACGCATCACCACCGGCAAGAAGGTGTACGACTACCCGCTGGCGCCGGCTGGCGAAACCCGCTACCCGCCCGACCACGGCACGCTGCGCGTGGTCGTGTTCCGCGCCAAGAACGGCGACGACGTGACCGAATTCTGGCTGGCGCCGGACTTTGCCAACCTGCCGGTGCGCATCCTGCGCATCGACAAGGACAAGACACTGGACCAGCGCGCCCGCCGCATCGACATCAACGGCAAGACCGTCTGGTCTCTGTCGGAAAACCCCTAACGGAACCACGATGATCAACCAGACCCAGCTCTTCCACATCGAAACCGTGCTCGGCAAGATGGTCCGTTTCGACCGTCCCGCCGACGCCGTGCTGAGCGCCTACTTCCGCGAGCACGCCAATCTCGGCGCCAACGACCGCCACGTCATCGCCGAAACCGCCTTCGCCTGCCTGCGCCGCTTCAGCCAGCTCAAGGCGGTGATCGCACCGCAGAAGCCCACCCCGCGCCGTCTGGCGCTGGCCACGCTGGCGCGCGTGCGCGGGCTCAACCTGAAGGAATTCGGCGGCAGCCTGAAGGAAGAGGAACGCAACTGGGTGGCCGAGCTCAAGGGCAAGGCGCTGCCGGACGAACTGGCTGTGCAGGCCGAACTGCCGGCCTGGGTGATCGAAAGGTTGGCCGAAGACACCCCGGAACAGATCATCGCGCTGGGGCGCGGCATGATCGAGGGCGCGCCGCTCGACCTGCGCGTCAACACCCTGAAGATGAAGCGCGACGACGCCCTGCTGGCCTTGCGCCGCGACGGTTTCGAGGCCGAACCGACGCCGTTTTCGCCCATCGGCATCCGCCTCAAGGGCAAGCCGGCGCTCAACCGCCACCCGCTGTTCAAGGACGGCAGCATCGAGGTGCAGGATGAAGGCAGCCAGCTCCTGGGCCTGATCACCGGCGCGCGCCGCGGCGAGATGGTGGTGGACTTCTGCGCCGGCGCCGGCGGCAAGACGCTGCTGTTGGGCGCACAGATGGCCTCCACCGGCCGCCTCTACGCCTTCGACGTGTCGGAAAAGCGCCTCGCCAACTTCAAGCCGCGCCAGGCCCGCTCCGGCCTGTCCAACGTGCATCCGCAGCTGATCGCGCACGAGAACGACACCCGCGTCAAGCGCCTGGCCGGCAAGGCCGACCGGGTGCTGGTGGACGCCCCCTGCTCCGGCCTCGGCACCTTGCGCCGCAACCCCGACCTGAAATTCCGCCAGAGCCCGGAGAGCGTGGCCGAACTCAACGCCAAGCAGGCCTCCATCCTCGCCTCGGCGAGCCGCCTGGTGAAGGCCGGCGGGCGCCTGGTCTACGCCACCTGCAGCCTGTTGCCGCAGGAAAACCAGGCCATCGTCGAAGCCTTCCTGGCCGAGCACCCCGACTTCACGCTGGTGCCGGTGTCGGACGTGCTGGCGGAACAGAAGATTCCGCTGGAGATGGGCGACTACCTGGCGCTGCGTCCGGACCGTCACAACACCGACGGCTTCTTCGCCGCCGTGCTGGCCAAACAAAAGCCGTGAGTCTATGATGAAACCCTGATATAGGTTTTCATCCACCCGCCCGACAACAGGCCGCCCGCGAGGCGGCCTGCGTTATTCGACCACCATGTCATACATCGCCCCCCAATGGCGCCGCCGCGACCGCCGCCTGGTGCTGCTGCACGACCTGATCAACCACTTCCGCTGGCGCACCCGCCTCACCCTCTGGCTCACCGCCGCGCTGGCCGGGCTGGTGGTGGCGGGCTTCGCGGTGCTGTCCGAACAAGCCCAGCACGCCTTCCTGCGCCTGGTGGCGTTCAACCCGCTGTGCGCCTGGCTGCTGCCGGTGCTGGTGCCGATGCTGGCGGTGTGGCTGACCCGGCGCTACTTCCCCGGCAGCCAGGGCAGCGGCATTCCGCAGGCTATCGCCGCGATCCGCCTGAGCAGCGAGCGCCAGCCGGTACACCAGCTGGTTTCGCTGCGCATCGCCCTGGGCAAGATCCTGGTCGGCTGTTTCGGCTTGCTGGGCGGCATCTCGGCCGGGCGCGAAGGGCCGTCGGTGCAAGTGGCGGCCAGCATCATGCACGCCGCGCACCGCTGGCTGCCGCACGGCCGCGCCATCCGGCCGCAGGACCTGATCCTGGCGGGCAGTTCCGCCGGCATCGCCGCCGCCTTCAATACCCCGCTGGCGGGGATCGTGTTCGCGGTGGAGGAAATGGGGCGGCGCCTCGAGTCGCGCACCAGCGGCGTGCTGCTGTCCACCATCATCCTCTCCGGCCTGATGGCGATCTCGCTGCTGGGCAATTACAGCTACTTCGGCTCGCTGCACATCCCGGCGCTGAGCAGCGCCATCGTCACGCCGATCATCGTCTGCGGCATTGGCTGCGGCCTGCTGGGCGCGCTGTTCAGCCGTGCCATGCTGTGGCCGCAACGCTACGCCGGGAGCCGCCTGTGGCGCTGGCGCGCCGTCCACCCGGTGCGCTTCGCCGGACTGTGCGGGCTGCTGTTGGCGCTGATGGGCTGGCTGAGCGGCGGCAGCTCGTTCGGCAGCGGCTACGCCGCCACCTCGCACCTGATCGACGGCAGCGCCACCCTGCCCTGGCACGCCCCGCTGCTGCGCTTCGGCGCCACCCTGGTCACCTACTTCATGGGCGTGCCGGGCGGCATCTTCGCCCCCTCGCTGGCGGTCGGCGCCGGCATCGGCAACGACCTGGCGAGCTGGTTCTTTCCGCTCGCCGGCCAGCACGTCATCATCGCGCTGTGCATGGCGAGCTTCCTCGCCGCGGTGACGCAGGCGCCGCTCACCTCGGCCATCATCATGATGGAAATGATCGACAACCATGGCATGGTGATCAGCCTGATGGCGGCCTGCGTGCTGGCACGCTTCATCAGCGCCCGCATCAGTCCCGCGCTGTACCATCAGTTGTCGGAAGGGTTCATGCCGCCGCCGGGGCGACAAGATGAGCGCCGTGTCCGCGCGCAAATTGACCCGCCGCCAGCTGGACCGTAAAATAACCTATTGAAACGCTCGGGTATTGCGTCGCCAGACAGGGTTGCCTGTTCCGGAGCGCCAGCCTCAACCAACGCAAGGATTCTGCCATCCATGGATATCCAGGAAACCATCAAGCAAACCGTAAGCAGCAGCCCGGTCGTACTGTTCATGAAGGGCTCGGCCCAGTTCCCGCAGTGCGGCTTCTCCGCGCGCGCCGTGCAGATCGTCAAGGCCTGCGGCGTGGACGACTTTATGACCGTCGACGTGCTGCAGAATCCGGAAATCCGCCAGGGCATCAAGGACTTCTCCAACTGGCCGACCATTCCGCAGCTCTACGTCAAGGGTGAATTCATCGGCGGCTCGGATATCATGTACGAGATGTTCCAGTCCGGCGAACTGCAGGAACTGCTGAAGGATATCGCCCAGGCGTGACCATGCGCCTGAGACGCCACAACCCGGTCGCCGCGCCGGGTTTTTTGTTGCCCGCACCAGACAGGGTTTTTCATTCGTCATATAATGAAAAGCTTGTATGTGCCTCCCGCATCGCCCGACGCCATGACTGACGAATTTCTGCCCTATCAAGACGACACCACCGAGCGCCTGATGTCTGCCAGCGCCATGTCCATCGACGAAATCTGGCGGGCGCTGGTCAACGACCAGCTGGTGCCCTACTTCCAGCCGGTGGTCGAGCTGCGTTCGCGCAAGGTGCTCGGGGTCGAGGCCCTGGCGCGCTGGCGCCATCCCGCACTGGGGGTGCTGTCGCCGGTGACCTTCGTGCCGATCATGGAAGAGCGCGGCATGATCCGCGAACTGACCGAACTGATCCTGGAAAAGTCGCTGTACGCCTGCCGCGACTGGCTCGATCACGGCCGGAAGCTCACGGTGTCGATCAACCTGTCCGCCCTGTCGCTCACCGACCACAACCTGCCGGGGCTGCTGGAAAGCAAGTGCCGCATCGCCGGCCTGCCGTCCTCCAGCCTGATCCTTGAGCTGTCGGAAAACACCCTGCGCCAGCACTGGGAGTTGGCCGAACCGCAGCTCGGCCAGCTGCGTGAGCGCGGTTTCGGCGTGGCCGTCGACGAATACGGCATCGGCAGCGGCCTGGCGACGCGCCTCAACGGCGAGCACTTCTCGACGATGAAGATCGACCGCGCCTTCGTGCACGGCGCCGGCAGCAATCCTCACCTGCGCGCCATCCTGCAGGAGAACCTGCTCCTGGCGCAGCGGCACGGCCTGTTCACGGTAGCCATGGGGATCGAGGAGAGCGCCGACCTGGCGCTCCTAAGCGAACTGGGCTGCGATGCGGTGCAAGGCTACCTGTGCTCGGCCCCGCTGCCTGCGGAAGGCTTGTTGCCGTGGATTTACCAGTGGGAAAAGGGCTAAAATCGCGTCATGGTGTAAACACCCGTTTAATCCCGCGTGAACGACAGCGACCCTGCCGTTCACGGACACAATGCCAAACAGCCGGTATCCCGAAACGGGACGACCCGGCTGTTTTTTCACGAGCGAAGGAAGCCGCATGAACATCACCGTAGTGCACCACCCGCTGGTACAGCACAAGCTCGGGCTGCTGCGCGAAGGCGCCATCAGCACCATGAAATTCCGCCAGCTGACCCAGGAACTGGCGCGTCTGCTGGCCTACGAGGCCACCCGCGATTTCGAGCTGGAAACCGTCACCATCGAGGGCTGGTGCGGTCCGATCGAGGTGCAGCAGATCAAGGGCAAGAAGGTCACCGTGGTACCGATCCTGCGCGCCGGCCTCGGCATGCTCGACGGCGTGCTCGACCTGGTGCCGTCGGCCAAGATCAGCGTGGTCGGGCTGTACCGCAACGAGGAAACGCTGGAACCGGTGCCCTACTTCGACAAGTTCGTCGACAGTCTCGACGAGCGCATCGCCATCATCATCGACCCGATGCTGGCCACCGGCGGCTCGATGGTCGCCACCATCGACCTGTTGAAGCGCAAGGGCTGCAAGCAGATCAAGGCGGTGGTGATGGTGGCGGCACCGGAAGGCGTGAAGGTGGTGAACGAGGCCCATCCCGACGTGCAGATCGTCGCCGCCTCGCTGGACAGCCACCTCAACGAGCACGGCTACATCATCCCCGGCCTGGGCGACGCCGGCGACAAGATCTTCGGCACCAAGCACGGCTGACGCACCGATGGCCCGCCAGCGCCGCGTGGCAGGCCAGGTGCGGTCTGCTCTCTCCGGCCCCACGACGAAAGGCGACGCATGGACGCGTTCAAACAGATTGATCACGACTTCCTGCTGCGTTTTCCCGGTGCCCTGAGCGACCCTGACTGGCTCGCACTGGGCAAGAAGCACCGCAGTATCGACGTTGTGATCCGCCTGTGCCGGGAAGGGCTGACCGAAACCGTGCTACAGCGGGCCATCTCCACCGGTAGCACGGCCGCCGTCATCGAGTGCTGCCGCCAGATCATCGGCCGCTGTAGTACCGTCAGCACCTTCGAGAAGATGGCGTTCCGCCATTACCTGGGGTATGGCGAGGTTCACCTGCCTTTCGTGGCGGCGCTCAACGACGTGCTGCACCATTTTTCGCCCGAGCACTTCGAGGCTTTCGTCGATGTCCTGACGCTGTGCCGGCACGACCCGAGGGCCAATGCGGCGAAATGGCCGGTGGTGACCTGCTTTCTGGCCTACAGCGATCCCGAGCGGCAGGTGTGCATCAAGCCGACCACCATCAAGAAGCTGGCCGCCAAACTCGGCATCGACATCGCCTACCAGGCTCGTCCCAACTACGAGACCTACCAGCGGGTGCAGGAGATGGTGCGCGAATTCCGCCGGCACAGCCGGCTCGCCGCGGACCAGAACAACATCATCGCCCAGGCTGTCATGTACTGCACCGTCTGACACCCGGCGCGACTGCCGCGCTATTTGCATAACAAGGAAAAATCCATCATGTTCCAGCATGTAAAACTGGCCGTCTCGGGTGCCCAGATCCTGTTCGTCGCCTTCGGCGCACTGGTTTTGGTCCCGCTACTGACCGGCCTCAATCCGGCCATGGCCCTGCTCGGCGCCGGCGTCGGCACCCTGCTGTTCCAGCTGTGCACCGGCCGCCAGGTGCCGATCTTCCTCGGCTCCTCGTTCGCCTTCATCGGCCCGATCATCTATTCGATGCAGACCTGGGGCATGGGCGCCACCATGTTTGGCCTGTTCTGCGCCGGCTTCATGTATTTCGTGTTCGCCGCCATCGTCAAATGGCGCGGCATGGCGCTGGTCAACCGCCTGCTGCCACCGGTGGTGATCGGCCCGGTGATCATGATCATCGGCCTCTCGGTGGCGAACGCCGCGTCGAACATGGCGATGGGCCGCGCCGGCGGCCAGCAGGTGATGCCGTACGAGACCTCGCTGCTGCTGGCCGCGGTATCGCTCGCCACCACCATCGTGGTGTCGATCTTCGCGCGCGGCATGTTCAAGCTGGTGCCGATCCTGGCCGGCGTCACCGTCGGCTACATCGTCGCCGCGCTGCTGGGCGTGGTCGACTTCGCCAAGCTGGCCAACGCGCCGTGGTTCGCCGTGCCGCAATTCCACAGCCCGGAGGTGAACTGGGCGGCGGCGCTGTTCATGCTGCCGGTGGCGATCGCCCCGGCCATCGAGCACATCGGCGGCGTGATGGCGATCGGCGGCGTCACCGGCCGTGACTACACCAAGAGCCCGGGGCTGCACCGCACGCTGTCGGGCGACGGCCTGGGCGTGTGCCTGGCCGGCCTGATCGGCGGGCCTCCGGTGACGACTTACGCCGAGGTGACCGGCGCGGTGATGATCACGCGCAACTTCAACCCGGTGGTGATGACCTGGGCGGCGCTGTTCGCCATCGCCATGGCGTTCTTCGGCAAGTTCAACGCGCTGCTGCAGTCGATCCCGATGCCGGTGATGGGCGGCATCATGGTGCTGCTGTTCGGCACCATCGCCTCGATCGGCCTGAAGACGCTGATCGAAGCCAAGGTCGACCTGATGGAGCCGCGCAACCTGGTGATCATCTCGGTGGTGCTGACCGCCGGTATCGGCGGCCTGGAGATCAAGCTGGGCTCGTTCGGGCTGGCCGGTGTCGGCTTGTGCTCGCTGCTGGCGATTGTGCTGAACCTGATCCTGCCGCGCCACGCCGCCACCCACGACGGCATTGTCGAGGGACAGGACCTGTAACAGCAGCTTCAGCCAACCTGACAACGCCAACCCGCCCCGGCAACGAGGCGGGTTTTTTCATGGTCACGCCGGGCCGCCCGGAAAAAATGTCGCAATGCACAATAACAATGTCCTGATCGTGAACGACTCTGGCGCGTCGAGCTGGAACAATGTATCCAGTCAATCGAAGGAACCCTGCCATGCGTACCCTGATCGCTATCTGCCTGCTCTATTTCCTGCTGCTGCCGATGCTGGGCGGCGCGCTGGCCTTCCTCGGCGGCATGCTGCGGGCGCGCTTTGCCGAGCAGCGCAAGGCCTACGCCGGCTACCATCCGATGAACCCGTTCTATCGCCTGTCGCCCTACCATTTCGGCAAGCGCTGACCTCCTGTCTTTCTCCTCCGTCAGTATTGGCGCCACGGTTCGATGGCGCTTTTTTTGTGCCTCGGGCGCTGGGGCGGACGGTTTTCCCCGAGGGCCCGGTGCTGGCCGCTGGCGCCTCAGCTACGCCCACACAGAGGACCGCGCAGGCGAGCCATCAGCAGGCCGTCGACGAACTCGCCGTCGCGGAACGAATCGGCACGCAGGCGCCCCTCCTCCTCGAACCCCAGCTGCCGGTACAGCGCGATGGCGCGCTCGTTGTCGGCATAGACGTGCAGTTCGAGCCGGGTCAGTCCCAGCCAGTTGTCGGCGTACTCCAGCAGCGCCCCCAGCAACCCGCGCCCCACCCCTTTGCCTTGCCAGTCTTCGTGCACCGCCAGCGCCAGCGAGGCGGTGTGGGCGCGGCGCAGCTGCGGCGGGCGCATCACAGCGCCATAGGCGATGGCACGGTTCTCCGCGTCACACGCCACCAGCGCGTGCGTACTGTCCGGCAGCTCGGCCAGGCGCGTCTGCCAGTGCGACAGCGAGGGATACGGCAGCTGCAGCGAATTGCGCACCACCGAGGGACAGCTGAACAGGGCCTGCAAGGCGGGGGCGTCGGCGACGTCGGCACGGCGGATGGGGTAGCTCATGGGATCTCCTCGAGAAGGGAACAGCGGGCAACGCCGCGGGTCGCGCCGCGCCAGCCCGGCGTTCGACCATGACATAAAAACCGCGTCCCGCCCAGCCAGGACGGGTCCCGCGCGCGGAGGGCACGAAAAAGCCGCCCGCAGGCGGCTGGTACCAGGCTCTCGGCGCGCTCAGCCGGGGCGGCGCGTGGCGCGGTCCACCAGGTACATCAGGTGCTGGTAGGGAATGCCGGCGTGTTCCGACAGCCCGATCTCGCAGGTGGCGCTGGTGGAGAAGCCGCCGCAGCAGCCGCCCACCTGCTCCTTCAGCCCGGTCAGCGCCGAGGCGTTCAGTTCCGGATAGGTGAAGCCCTTGTCGCCGGCGAAACCACAGCAGGTGATGCCGGCGGGCTCGGTGACCCGGCTCGAGCAGCGCCGCGCCAGCGCGTTGAGCGTCGCGCCCTGGCCCAGCTTCTTCATCGAGCACACCACGTGCAGCGCCACGTGCTCGTCGAGCGGGGTGAAGTGCAGGTGGGCGGCGGCCTCGGTCTCGATGAAGGTGGTGACGTCGACGATGCGCAGGCGCGCGTCCTGGATGCCCTCCAGCATCGCTGCGGTACACACGCCGTTGTCGACGATCACCGGCCAGCGGCCGTTGTCGCTCGCCGCCAACAGCGCCGCCTTGAGCTCGGCCAGCTTGGCGGTGGCGGCGTCCAGCGCCCCCTTCGACTTGAACGGCGTGCCACAGCACAGATTGTCCAAGCCCGCCGGATAGAGCAGCTGGTAGCCCGCCTTGCCCAGCACCGAGGCCACCACCTCGTTGAGCGGGCGCGGGTCGGGCATGGCGGTGGACGGGGAGAAAGTGCGGGTGAGGCAGGACGGCAGGTACACCACCTTGCGCGCGCTGCCGGCGGCGCCGGCGCCCAGGCGCGGCTTGGCCGCCGCGCGCGGGAAGTAGGGTGTCCAGTGCGGCACACGCCGGCCGAACACGCGGCGCAGGCCGCGCATCACGGCGCCGGTGGCGGCGTCGCCGGCCACGGCGTGGGTCGCATCGAGCAGTTTGAGGCCGAGCCGCGCCCCGCGCGTGGCGCTATCGTAGTGTCCGGCCAGCCAGTTTGCCGCCGCCCAGCCGGTGTCGCTCTGGTGGCCCTGGCGGATCTGCGTGGTCAGCTTGCCGGTGTTGATGCCGACCGGGCAGGCGGTTTCGCACAGGCCACAGGTGGTGCAGGTGTCGTCGCCGGCGTACTGGTACAGCGCTTCCAGCTCGGCCAGGCGGTCCGGCGCGTCCCCGGCGCTGCGCAGCGCCGCCATCTCGCGGTTGGCGACGATGCGCTGGCGCGGCGTCAGGGTGATGGCGCGGCTCGGGCACATCACTTCGCAGAAGCCGCACTCGATGCACTTGTCGACCAGCGCGTCGACCACCGGGATCGGCTTGAGGTCCTTGACGTGCAGCAGCGCGTCGCTGGTCAGGATCACGTCCGGGTTGAGAATGCCCTGCGGGTCGAAGATCGCCTTGATCTCCTGCATCACGCGGTACGCCACCGGCCCCCATTCCATCTCCACGAACGGCGCCATGTTGCGGCCGGTGCCGTGCTCGGCCTTGACCGCACCCTCGTAGTCCACCGCCACCAGCCGGCACACCGCTTCGATGAAGGCCTCGTAGCGCGCGACTTCTTCGGCGCCGGAGAAGTTGGGGGTGAACACGAAGTGCAGGTTGCCCTCCAGGGCGTGGCCGAAGATGATCGCCTCGTCGTAGTGGAACTGTTTGAACAGCGCCTGCAGGGCCAGCGTGCCTTCGGCCAGGTGCTCGATCGGAAACGCCACGTCCTCGATGATCACTGTGGTCTCGGCGGCGCGCATCGCCCCGACGCTGGGGAACATGCCCTTGCGGATGTTCCACAGCTGGGTGTACTCGCTGACGACGTCGGTGAAGGCCACCCCGGTCAGGGTGTCGATGTGGCCGATGAAGCCGGCGATCGCCGCGGTGTTGGCGGCCAGCGCGGCCGGGTCGGCGGCGCGGGTCTCGATCAGGATCGCCGCGGCGTCCTCCGACAGCGTCTTGATCAGCGCCGGCACGCCGGCCTTGTTCTCCACCGAGCGCAGGCTGGCGCGGTCCAGCAGCTCCGCCGCCGCCACCACGTCCTTGTGCTGCGCCAGCACCTGCACCGCGTCGCAGGCGGCCTTGATGGTGGGGTAGAACACCAGGGCCGAGGCCTTGTGCGGGTGCTCCACCACGGTGTGGTAGGTCACCTCAGAGACGAAGGCCAGCGTGCCCTCGCTGCCGACGATGAGGTGGGTAAGGATGTCGAGCGGGTCGGCGAAGTCCACCAGGGCATTGAGACTGTAGCCGGTGGTGTTCTTCATCTTGTACTTGCGGCGGATGCGGGCGGCCAGTTCGGCGTCGCCCCGCACCCGCGCCGCGAGCGCCGCCAGTTGCCCAAGCAGGCCGGCGTGGCTGGCGCGGAACGCCGCCACGCTGGCGGCGTCGGCGGTGTCGAGCACGCTGCCGTCGGCCAGCACCACGCGGATCGCGCGCAGCGTCTGGTAGCTGTTCTGCGCCGTGCCGCAGCACATGCCGCTGGAGTTGTTGTTGACGATGCCGCCGATCATGGCGGAGTTGATGGTCGCCGGGTCCGGGCCGATCTTGCGTCCGAACGGCGCCAGCGCGGCGTTGGCGGCGGCGCCGACCACGCCCGGCTGCAGGCGGATCGCCGCGCCGTTCTCCAGCACCTCCAGCCCCTTCCAGCCGTAGCTCGCCACCACCAGGATCGAGTCGCTGACCGCCTGGCCGGAGAGCGAGGTGCCGGCGGCGCGGAAGGTGACGGGCAGCGCGAGTTCCGCCGCCAGCGCCAGGATGGCCTGCACCTCGGCCTCGGACTGGGTCTTGACCACGATCTTGGGCGTCAGCCGGTAGCAGGAGGCGTCGGTGCCGTAGGCCAGCGTGGAGAGCGGATCGGTGTAGATCCGCCGCGGCTCGATCTGCTCCTGCAAGCGGTGGTGAAACTCGCGATACGCTCCCTGCAACATGGCCCTGTCTCCTCCTGCGTAGCGGACCGCCAGCGCCCGCACGCGTTCTATCGTGTCGATGAACGCGATGGTGCCACATTTCATCCTTCGGCCCATCAAGGGATAGCCCTTGGTCCGGTGCGGTCTTGCCGCCAGCGCGGCACGGCTGCTAGGCTCACGGCTGACACTTCGGGAAAAGGAGACGACCATGCTGATGCAACGCGACAAGGCCACGCTGCTGGTGGTGGACATCCAGCAGAAACTGGTGCCGGCGGTGATCGATCCCGACGGGGTGGTGGCACGGGTGCGCTGGCTGCTCAGCGTGGCCCACGATACCGGCCTGCCGGTGGTGTTTTCCGAACAGTATCCGCAGGGCCTCGGCCACACCGTGCCGGAACTGCTGGCGGCCGCCCCCGCCGCCCCCGTGGTGGCGAAGCGGCATTTCTCCTGCGTCGCCGGCGACTGCCTGCCGGAGACGCTGCTGACGCGCGACCAGGTTATCGTGTGCGGCATGGAAACCCACGTCTGCGTGCTGCAGACGGTGCTGGAATTGCTGGCGGCGGGAAAACAGGTGTTCGTGGTGGCGGACGCGGTGACGAGCCGCTCGGCGCGCGATCTCGAACTCGGCCTGCAACGCATGCGCGACGCCGGCGCGGTGCTGGTGAGCCGCGAGATGGTGCTGTTCGAAATGCTGCGCGAAGCCGGCTCCGAGCTGTTCCGCAGCATGAGCAAGCGCTATCTGCAGGGCGTACAACCCTGAGGCGGAAAGGTCATTCGGGACGAGACGGCGGGCCAGAAAAAACGAAAGGTTGGCCGAAGCGGCTTCGGCCAACCTTGTCTTTCTCGAGATGACGGCTGAGCCGTTCTAGTTCTCCTCTATTACTTCCACTTCCGGCCCTGTCGAGCAGAAGTGCAGACTTGGCTCTGCTGCATGCACTACCATGGTGCATTCATCACCATAACGACGCAGGAAAAGGCGCCAAACAGGTGCAACCCTCCCCTTTACCCCGCATCGAAGCGGCGGCACGCTGGATAACCACAGCCTATTCAGCAAAAATCGTGCCAGGACATCTGTAAACGGCCGGCCAAGGCATCCCCAGCGCGTCAGTCCTTTCTTCAACGCCCTGCGGCCATGTGCTGACGGCGACCGACACGCTGCCACGAGCCCACGGCCCACGACTTCACTGACCGCCCAGCACCGCCTCCGGAGCAGAGTCCGCAGCGAAACGGTTGCTGCCAACACGATGGTAAACTACCGCCGAAATCCCACTCGAGGCATGCTGAGCGCCGACAGGGCTGGCGCCAGCAGCGAGCGCCCCGACACCCCGATGACATCAAGGAAAACGCAATGACCACATCCGCCAGCTTCAAGGACATTCTGGCTACTCTGCCCGACACCGCCGGCATCGCCGCACTGGTGCTGCTCGACGAACACGACGAACCGCAGGCCCGCCTGGAAAACCAGCCCGGTACCGCCGGCTCGGTCAAGGTCTACTACGCGCTGGTGCAGCGCTTCGGCCACATCGACCACACCGCGGCGGCAGAAGGGCTGGCGCTCTACGCCGAGCACACCGCCGACGCCCGCCTCAACCCCGGCAAGCACCCCAATATCGACCGCCTGCTGGCCATCGCCGAAGGCGGCGCCCCCGGCCTCAAGGCGCGCCTCGTGCTGCAGGGCGAATGAGCTACGGCGCCCCTCGCGCAAGCATGAAAAAAGCCCGCACATGTGCGGGCTTTTTAACGATTCCGGTATAACCGGGAATCAGGCTTCCGGTACCACGACAACCTTGATCGCCACAACCACGTCGTGGTGCAGGGCGACTTCCAGGTCGTATTCACCGATGGCCTTCAGCTGGCCGTTCGGCAGGCGAACTTCGAAACGCTTCACCGGCACGCCGAAGGCGGTCACGGCTTCAGCGATGTCGACGTTGGTTACGGAGCCGAACAGACGGCCATCCACACCGGCCTTCTGGGCGATGGTGATGGTAGCGTCGGTCAGCTTCTCGGCACGAGCCTGAGCGTCGGCCAGGATTTCGGCTTGCTTGGCTTCCAGTTCGGCGCGGCGAGCTTCGAAAGCTTCCAGGTTGGCGGCGTTGGCACGCTTGGCCTTGCCCTGCGGGATCAGGAAGTTACGAGCGTAACCGTCCTTGACCTTAACCACGTCACCCAGTTGACCCAGGTTGGCCACTTTTTCGAGCAGAATGATTTGCATCTTGTCGTATCCTTTCCCGGCTTAGTGTTGGTCGGTGTACGGCAGGAAGGCCAGGAAACGCGCGCGCTTGATCGCGGTGGTCAGCTGACGCTGATAACGGGCCTTGGTACCGGTGATGCGGGACGGGATGATCTTGCCGTTTTCGGCGATGAAATCCTTCAGGAGATCAACGGATTTGTAGTCGATTTCCTTGATGCCTTCTGCCGTGAAACGGCAGAACTTCTTGCGCTTGAAGAGTTGACGAGCCATTTTGACTAACCTTTTACAAATTCAACGTGTTCGATATGCAGTACTAACCGCGGGTTGCGCAGGCTGCGCTGGCTGAGGAAACCGCTGACGGTGACCATCTTGCCTGCCAGACTGCCGGAAAACTTCCGGGCCGCTTCGCCGATCAGGAGTGCCTGCACTTCGCAATTCACATCCCTTTCGAACCCCGCTTCACGCTGCCGGGACTGATGCCTGAGCCACATTTCCAGCACCGGCAGGCCGGCGGGGGTGTATCTCAGGGCGTCTTCGCGTTCGACAGCGGCGGTCAGTACCAGCTGGTTCTGCAAGGTGGAGTCGCGATCAGGCAGCGACTTCAGCCTCGGCGGCCGGCTGTTGCGGTTCCAGCAGATTCTTGGCCTTCTCGTCCTTCATCATCGGGGACGCTTCGGTCACGGCGCGGTCCAGCTTGATGGTCAGGTGGCGCAGAACGGCGTCGTTGAATTTGAACGCGTGTTCGATCTCGGCCAGGGTCTCTGCTTGGCACTCGACGTTCATCAGAACGTAGTGAGCCTTGTGCAGCTTCTGGATCGGGTAAGCCAGTTGACGGCGGCCCCAGTCTTCCAGACGATGGATCTTGCCTTCGGCGGCCAGAACCATGCCCTTGTAGCGCTCGATCATGGCCGGAACCTGTTCGCTCTGGTCCGGATGGACGATGAACACGATTTCGTAATGACGCATGTGAACTCCTTGTGGCTATAAAGCCTTTCCGCCATGCGGTAGCAGAAAGGCAAGGGTTGAGAACCGCAGAATTCTACGCACCTTTACCGGACAGGGCAACGAAAAACAGCCGCCGCCCCATGGATTTGGGCCAGCGGCTGTGGCGTCGTTGCCGAAACGATCAAATCATGGGCGGCGCTTGTGAAAGAAATCGTCGCGAGCGACCCAAGGCCGGCTTGAGAAGCGCAGCCGTACAAATGGTACGGCGAGTATCGCAGGGCCGGGATTGGAGCGCGCAGCAGATTTATTCACAAGCGCTCAGCCGACCACGTCGTAGCCGGCATCGCTCACCGCCTCGGCCAGCATGCCGCGCGTCGGCATGCCGGCGTCGCACAACACTTCGACCTTGCCGCTCGCCAGGTCCACTTCCACCTGGCGCACCCCTTCCAGCTGACCCAGGGCGTTCTTGATGCTGTTGGCGCAACCGTTGCAGGTCATGCCCTCGACGTGCAGGATGATTTTTTCCATGAAGCTTCCTTTCTCAGAATTTCTTGTAGCGTTCGATATCGCTCACCCGCCCGTTGCGGAAGGTGATGGTGGTGGTATGCGGCTCGACGCCATCCGCGTACCAGGTCATGGACTTGCGGTCGCCCCAGGCAAAGCCATGCCGCGTGCGGTAACGGACCGAGCCGCCGTCGCTGACGTAGTCGGGCGGCCCGGTGAGCTCGAGCACCTCGGCCTCGCTCATGCCGGTATCGAGCCGGATGAAAACGCTGAACGGAATCGGCGCCGCCACCGTGACGAGCGGCCCGCACCACAGCGCGAGCATGAGCGCGCGCACCAGCCTGTCCATGTTTACCTCCCGCCGCCCTGGGCGGCGTCATTCCAATGCGCCTTAGACACGATAACTTTGGCGGCGGCGTTGCGCGGACCGCGTGCGAATCTATCGCAGAGATTCGCTCAGCGAGCACTGGCCGCACTATCTGTACTGTCTGCGGCCCCGCTCACTTGCCTTCGCGTTCGCGTTCCTAATGCTTTTTGGAATCAGCGCACCTTCTTCACCACGTCGATCAGCTCGGTCACCACGCCGGTGGCGTCGCCGGCGCGCAGCGCCTGCGCCACGCAGCCCTTCATGTGGTTTTCCAACAGTTGCAGCGACACCGCGTCGAGCGCCGACTTCACCGCGGCGATCTGGGTCAGTACGTCGACGCAGTAGCGGTCGCCGTCGATCATGCCGCTGATGCCGCGCACCTGCCCTTCGATCCGCGCCAGGCGCTTGAGCAAGGCGCTCTTGTTGGGCTGCACGACCAGCTTGTCGCTGCCCGGGGGTTCATGGTCACAGCACTGCTGCATGACGACTCCTCGGAGGGAAAGGCAATCCGGCATTGTGACGTATCCGGCGCCCTGGTCAAAGGGCGCCCCCTGTTATCAGTTTAGGCCGGCGGCTACTCAGGCGCGCACCAGCAGCTGCCCCATCATGCCCTGGTCCTCGTGCTCGAGAATGTGGCAGTGGAACATGCGCAGGCCGGGCATATCCTGGCGGAAGCGCAGCCGCACGCTCTCGCCGGCGGCGACGTTGACCACGTCGTGCCAGGCCAGGAACGGCTCGTCACGCCACTGGCCGTCCTCGGTGCGCGCCAGCACCTGGAACTGCGTGCCGTGCAGGTGGAAGGGGTGGTCCATGTGGGCGTTGCCGACGATCTCCCACTCTTCCACCTGGCCGACCTTGCCTTCGAAATCGATGCGCGCCATGTCGTAGGTCTTGCCGTTGATCAGGAACATCGCCTTCGGATCGGCCATGTTCTCGGAGAACTCCACGCGCCGCTTCACGGCCGGCGCCGGCAGCACCGGCACCTCGGCGAGACGGGCCGGCAACGGGGCACTGGCACGGCGGCCGTGACGGCTCAGCGTCATGAGCGGCAGCACCGTGTCCTGCTCCGGGTGCATCGCCTTGCCTCGCGCGTACGGCAGCGCCACCAGGCCGGGCGTCTGGCCGGTGCCGAAACGCCCGGTCACCACCAGCTCGGCGCGCTCGCCCGGCGACAGCAGCAGGTGCTCGATGCGGCGCGGCGAAACGATGGCCCCGCCGTCGGTGCCGACCAGGTGCACCTCGTGCGCCGGCAGCGCGATCTTCAGGATGCGCGCGCTGGTGGCGTTCCACAGGCGCCAGCGCTGGCGTTCGCCCTCGGCCAGCGCCAGGGTTGGCCGAAGCGCGCCGTTGACCAGCACGAACTGGCCTTCACGGCCGTCGTGATGGTCGGCCATCGAGTTGGCAGCGATGCTACCGTCGCCATCCAGCTTGAGGTCGGACAGCACCAGCAACTGTTCGGGCAAGTGCGCCAGCGGGTCGTCGCGACGACGCACGATGAAGGTCCCGGCCAGCCCCATGTAGGCCTGCTGCCCGGTGTAGCCGTGCGGGTGCGGGTGGTACCAGTAGGTGCCGGCCGAGCCCTTGGGCAGGGTGAAACGGTAGTGGCGCGAAGCCCCCGGCGGCACCGGGTCGTGCGGGTTGCCGTCCTGCTCGGCCGGCACCGGCATGCCGTGCCAGTGGATGGTGGTGGGCTGGGCGAGCCGGTTGGTGAAGGCGATCTCGACCGTGTCCCCCTCGTAGGCTTCGATCAGCGGCCCCGGCACGCTGCCGTTGTAGGCCCAGAACGTGGTCGGCTGGCGCCCCGGCAGCAGCGGCAGCTTGATCGGCGCGACGACCAATTCGCCGCTCACGCGTCCGGCGCCGCCACGATTGACGAGCCGCTGCAGCGGCGGCAGCGGCCGCCCTTCGGGCAGCGTGACGCCGGCATCGCCTGCCATCGCGGCCATGTCATGGCCGGCATGCGCGCCATGGTCCATGCCCGGCATGGCGGGCGGCGTGGCGGCCCAGGCCTGGCGCACGATCAGCGGCAGGGCGGCCAGCCCCAGCGACAACTCCAGGAAACGACGACGGTGCATGCGGTTCTCCTTCTCGGTTCTCTCGAATCATATACCCCTACAGGGTATTTTGAAAGATACCGCGCCAACACAAAAAGTTCCGGGGAAGCGGCACGCCGCTCAACGTTGGCCGAAACGAAACACCCCCGCGCAAGGCGGGGGTGTCGAAGGCCGGGCGGGAGCAGGCTCAGCCCTTGGCCTCGCCCTTCAGCACGCGCTGGCGCCGGCTCTCGGACAGCACCATGCCGGACGACACCGAGACGTTGAGGCTCTCGACGCTGCCGAACATCGGAATCGACACCAGCACGTCGCAATGCTCGCGCGTCAGGCGGCGCATGCCCTCGCCTTCCGAGCCCATCACCCAGGCCAGCGGACCGGCGGCGTCGAAGTGGTAGAGGTCGGTGTCGGCCTCCATGGTGGTGCCGGCGATCCACACCCCGGCGTCCTTGAGGTCGCGCAGGGTGCGCGCCAGGTTGGTGACGGTGATGTAGGGCACCACTTCGGCGGCGCCGCAGGCCACCTTGGAGACGGTGGCGTTCAGCGTGGCGGAGCGGTCCTTGGGCGCGATCACCGCGTGCGCGCCCATGGCGTCGGCGACGCGCAGGCAGGCGCCGAGGTTGTGCGGGTCGGTGACGCCGTCCAGGATCAACAGCAGCGGCGGTTCGGACAGGTTTTCCAGCACGTCGTCCAGACTGACGTAGCTGCGGCTGGCGTCGATCATCGCCACCACGCCCTGGTGGCGCGCGTTGCCGCTCATGCTGTCCAGGCGCGCCTTGTCGACAATGTGCAGCTTGATGTTTTCCGCCGCGGCCTTGTCGAGCACCGCCTGGGCGCGGGCGTCCTGACGGCCGCCGGCGAGCCAGATCTCGAGCAGGCTCTTGGGGTTCTGCCACAGCCGGGCGTTGACGGCGTGGAAGCCGTGGATGAGGCGCTTGTTGCTCATGAGGGAAAAGCCTGAAAACGGAAATGGCGGCTATTGTACCGCCATCGCCGCGCCTCAGCGCACTATCGCACTGCGGCCGACCGTCAGTGGCTGCGGGCTTCGCTGCTGCAGGAAGGCCGGCAGCTCTGCCGCCGGCAGCGGCCGGCTGAACAGGTAGCCCTGCAGCAGCTGGCAGCCCTTGGCGCAGAGGAAAGCCGCCTGCGCCTCGGTTTCCACCCCCTCGGCCACCACGCTGAACGACAGCTTGCGCGCCATCGCCAGGATCGCCTCGGCGATCGCCGCGTTGTCGCCGTCGCCCGGCAACCCCTCGATGAAGGAGCGGTCGATCTTCAGCGTGTCGAGCGGGAAGCGCTTGAGGTAGGACAGCGACGAGTAGCCGGTGCCGAAATCGTCGATCGACAGCCGCACCCCGAGCGCCTTGAGCTCGCCCAGCAGCGATACCGCCTCGCTCGGGTTCTGCATCACCATGCTCTCGGTCATTTCCAGTTCCAGCCGGCCGGCGGCGATGCCGGCCTCGGCCAGCGCGCCGGCCACCTGCACGATCAGCCCCTGCTGCTCGAACTGGCGCGCCGACAGGTTGATCGCCAGGCGCGGCACGTGCAGGCCCAGGCAATCCCACTCGGCCAGTTGGCGGCAGGCCTGGCGGATGACCCAGTCGCCGATCGGGCGGATCAGGCCGGTCTCCTCGGCCAACGGGATGAAACGTACCGGCGACACCAGCCCCAGCTCGGGGTGGCGCCAGCGCAGCAGCACCTCGAGCGCCTCCAGGCGATACGTCGCCGCCGCCACGATGGGCTGGAAGTGGAGCTCGAATTCGCCGCGCTCGAGCGCCTGGCGCAAACCGCGTTCCAACTGCAGCCGTTCGATCGCCTGGGCGTTCATCTCGGCGGCGAAGAACTGGTAGGTGTTCTTGCCGGCCTCCTTGGCACGGTACATCGCCACGTCGGCGTTCTTGAGCAGGGTGCGGGCGTCGCTGCCGTCGTGGGGGTAGACGCTGATGCCGAGGCTGCCGGTGACGATCAGCTCCTGCCCCTCCAGCCACAAGGGCTGCGCCAGCACCGCCAGGATGTCTTCGGCCAACGTCGACAAGGTGGCCTGCGAGGCGAAATGGCTGACCAGCAGCGTGAACTCGTCACCGCCGAGGCGGGCGATCTGGCCGCGCCCCCCCACCACCTGCTCCAGGCGGCTGGCGGTCTCGCGCAGCAGCTCGTCGCCGGTCTGGTGGCCGAAGGAGTCGTTGATCAGTTTGAAACGGTCGAGGTCGAGGAACATCACCGCCACTTGCTGCCCGGAACTGGCGATCTGCTGGATGCGGTCTTCCAGGCACGCGATCAGCCAGCTGCGGTTGGGCAGGCGCGTCAGCGGGTCGTGGTTGGCGAGGAACTGCAGCCGCTCCTCGGCCTGCTTGCGCACCGTGATGTCGGCGAACACGCCGACGTAGTTGGTGATCGCGCCGGCGTCGTCGCGCACCGCCGAGATCGACAGCTCGGCCGGGTACCACTCGTGCGAGCGGCGCCGGTCCAGCATCTCGCCCTGCCAGTGGCCGTGCCGCGCCAGCCCGTCCAGCATCGCCACGCTCCAGCTGGTATTGTCGCGGAAGATGCGCGACACGCGCCCGATGACCTGCTCCGACTGATAGCCGGTGATGCGGGTGAAGGCCTGGTTCACCGCGATGATGCGGTAGTCGGCCCCGGTGATCAGGATGCCCTCGGCGGCGTTCTCGAACACCTTGCTGGCGAGCTTCTGGTTGGCGTCGGCCTGCACCCGGTCGGAGATGTCGACCACCACGCCGATGATGGCCGCGCGGCCGCGATACTCGAACAGCCGGCTGTGGATTTCCACGTCCAGCAACTGGCCGTCCTTTCGCACCAGCCGCGCCGAGAAGTGCATGATGGAGATGTTCTCGCTCAGGCGCTGGGTGATCTGCTGACGCAGCCGCTGGCGCTCCTCGTGCGCCAGCACCGTCTCGATCCGCTCCCCCTGCAATTCCTCGCCCGGGTAGCCGAGCATCTCCGCCAGCTTGTCGTTGACGTAGGCCAGGCACTCGTCCTGCAGGATGTAGATACCGACCAGCGACTGCTCGATCAGGGCGTGATAACGGTTTTCCGCCTCCTGCTTGGCCTGCCGCTCGCGCTTGCTCTGGGTAATGTCGGTGGCGATGCAGCCGATGCCGGCCGGCAGGCCGTCGGCGTCGAACAGCGGAAACTTGGTCACCAGGAAATCGCCGGGCAAGCCGTCCAGCGTCAGCGTCTGCTCGTACTGGCGCGACTCCAGCGCGCTCAGCACCTGACGGTCCTGCTCGGCCGTCGCCCGCGCCTCCTCCGGCGGCAGGAAATCGGCGCTCTTCTTGCCGATCAGCTCGGCCGGGGCCTTGCCCAGCGCCCGCGAGTAGGCGCGGTTGACCAGCAGGTAACGCCCCTCCAGGTCCTTCAGCGACATCACGTTGGGGCTGTTCCGCAGCCAGGCTTCGAAACGCGCCAGCGAGTCCTGCAGCTGCCGGATGCGGCGTACCGCCGCTTCCGACTGCGTCGCCACCAGCTGTGCCGACAACACCAGCGCCAGGTTCAGCACGATGCCGTTGGCCGGCAGGGGGACGGGCTGGAACGACGGCCCGTCGAGGAACGCCGCCAGCACCAGGATCAGCAGCCCCAGCAGCGTCGCGCCGCCGATGCCGGCGCGGCAGGCCGCCCACAACAGGCAGGGGTAGAGCAAGAGATGGATGGGCACCAGGGACACGTGGCCGGCAACGAACACGGCGGCCAACAGCGACACCGTCACCAGCGCGATGAGCAGCAACTCGAGGTAGCGGCGCCGGCTGTATTCGACCCCGGCGAACGCGGCCGGCACGCACAGCACCAGCGCCAGGGCGAGCGCCCCGTATTGCAGCAGGGCCTGAGCCAGCGGCAACCCGACACCGGAAAATGCCGGCACACCCCACAGCAACAGCGCCGCCGCCGCGGCCGGCGCCAGCAGTAGCGACGACAGCAGCCGCAGCAGCGACGAGAGCGAGTTCAGGGTCAGCCGGGCGTGGTGGATGCCGGCGAGCCGGGCGGCCCCGGCCACCAGATAGAGCGACAGCGCCAGCCCGCCGGCCCACAGCGGCCCGGCCCACTGGCTCGCCAGCCCCCAGGCCAGCAGCGGCCACAACCAGACGGAACGGGCGGGATGGCGCACCGCCCACAGCAGGAACAGGCCGTGCGGAATGAAACTGGCCGGCCCCGGCGCGGAGGTGGCGGCGTGCGGCCACAGCAGCAGCGAGGGAAGAAATACCAGCAGCGCCAGGCAGGAAGCCAGCCACTCCTTTCTGTTCACCATAAATCCTTTGTCGCGAGCCGCCGTCCCGGCGGGCCCTGGGTTCTGTTGTTATCGTCGTGTCGTCCTCGCATGGCGCCCGGCTGTACGGGATGACAGGCTGGTATAATACCGCGAGTCCCCTTCTTGTGAAGTCGTATGTTGACCACACCTCCCCCGCTGCCGCCGGCCGGCCAGAAGACCCGACTCCCCCCCCTGCCCGAGGGCCTGGACGCCGCCCTGTTCGCCCGTCTCGCCGGCCAGGGCCGGCTGGTCCTGGTACTGGCGGCCGACGCCCAGAGCGCACAACGGCTGAAGGCGGAAATCCCGTTCTTCGCCCCGGACTGCCGCGTGGCGCTGCTGCCGGACTGGGAAACCCTGCCCTACGATCATTTCTCGCCGCACGCCGATCTGGTCAGCGAGCGCCTGGCCACGCTGTGGCAGATCCGCCAGCGCGAGTGCGACGTGGTGATCGCGCCGGTCTCCACCGCGATGACGCGGCTGGCCCCGGTGGGCTACCTGCTGGGACGCACCTTCTTCCTCAAGGCCAAGACCCGGCTCGATGCCGACCAGCTGCGCGCCGACCTGGTCACCGCCGGCTACGCCCACGTCACCCAGGTGATGGCGCCGGGCGAGTTCTCGATCCGCGGCGGGCTGATCGACCTGTTCCCGATGGGCTCGGCGCTGCCCTACCGCATCGATCTGTTCGACGACGAGATCGACTCCCTGCGCACCTTCGACCCGGACAGCCAGCGCACGCTGTACCCGGTGCCGGAGATCCGCCTGCTGCCGGCGCGCGAGTACCCCAGCGACGAAGCCGGCATCACCGCCTTCCGCCAGCACTACCGCGAGCGCATGGAGGGGGACCCGTCCAAGAGCCGCATCTACCGCGACGTCAGCGCCGGGATGTCGCCGGCCGGCATCGAGTACTTCCTGCCGCTGTTCTTCGATACCACCTCGACGCTGTTCGACTACCTCGGCCAGGACGCGCTGGTGGTGACCCACCGCGACGTGGCGGGGGCGGCCGACACCTTCTGGCGCGAGGTCCAGGAGCGCCACCAGATGGCGCGCGGCGACACCGAGCGCCCGGTGCTGGCGCCGGCCGAGATCGTGCTGCGCCCGGACGAACTGATGGCCGCGCTCAAGCCCTATCCGCGCTTCGAGTGCCCGGCCGAGCCCGCCCCGTCCGGCCTGCCGCCACTGGCGGTGGAGCGCCGCACCGACAACCCCTTGCAGAAGTTGGCCGACTTCCTGGCGGGCCACCCCGGCCGCGTGCTGCTCTCCGCCGAGAGCCTGGGGCGGCGCGAGACCATGTACCAGTTCCTCAGCGAGAACGGCATCAAGCCGGTGCCGGTCGACAACTGGGCGGAATTTGCCGGCGGCACGATGAAGCTGGCGCTCACCGTGGCGCCACTGTTCAGCGGCTTCGCCGTGGCCGAATCGCAGCTCGCCATCGTCACCGAGAGCGAGCTCTATCAGCACGTGGCCCGCAGCCACACGCGCCGGGCGCGCGCCCGTGCCGGCTCCGACGCCATGCTGCGCGACCTGGCCGAGGTCAAGGTCGGCGACCCGGTGGTGCACGAGCAGCACGGCATCGGACGCTACCTCGGCCTGGTGTCGATGGACCTGGGCGAAGGCGAGACCGAGCTGATGCAGCTGGAGTACGCCGACGGCGCCAAGCTCTACGTGCCGGTGAGCCAGCTGCAGCTGATCAGCCGCTATGCCGGCGGCGCCACCGAGCAGCTGACGCTGCACCGCCTCGGCAGCCCGGCCTGGGACAAGGCCAAGAAGAAGGCCGCCGAGAAGGCGCGCGACACCGCCGCGGAACTCCTGAACCTGTACGCCCAGCGCGCCGCGCGCGAGGGGCATGCCTTTTCGCTCAACCACCACGACTACGACGCCTTCGCCGCCGGTTTCGGCTTCGAGGAGACCCCGGACCAGGCCAGCGCCATCGAGGCGGTGATCGCCGACATGTGCTCGGGCAAGCCGATGGATCGCCTGGTGTGCGGCGACGTCGGCTTCGGCAAGACCGAGGTGGCGTTGCGCGCCGCCTTCGTCGCGGTGCTGGGCGGCAAGCAGGTGGCGGTGCTGGTGCCGACCACGCTGTTGGCCGAACAGCACTTCCAGAATTTCTCCGACCGCTTCGCCGACTGGCCGGTGAAGATCGCCGAGCTGTCCCGCTTCAGGAGCGCCAAGGAAAGCAAGGCGGCGCTCGCAGGGTTGGCCGAAGGCACGGTGGACATCGTCATCGGCACCCACAAGCTGGTGCAGCCGGACGTGCAGTTCAAGAACCTGGGCCTCGTCATCATCGACGAGGAGCACCGCTTCGGCGTGCGCCAGAAGGAACAGCTCAAGCGCCTGCGCGCCAACGTCGACGTGCTGACGCTGACCGCGACGCCGATCCCGCGCACGCTGTCGATGGCGCTGGAAGGATTGCGCGACTTCTCCGCCATCACCACCGCGCCGAGCCGCCGCCTGGCGGTGAAGACCTTCATCTCGCCGCTCGCCAACGGCGTGATCCGCGAGGCGGTGCTGCGCGAGCTGAAGCGCGGCGGCCAGGTGTTCTTCCTGCACAACGAGGTCGACACCATCCAGAACATGCAGGAGAAACTGGCCGAACTGCTGCCCGAGGCGCGCATCGGCGTGGCGCACGGCCAGCTGCGCGAGCGCGAGCTGGAGCAGGTGATGCGCGACTTCCTCCAGCAGCGCTTCAATCTGCTGCTGTGCTCGACCATCATCGAAACCGGCATCGACATCCCCAACGCCAACACCATCCTGATCAACCGCGCCGACAAGTTCGGCCTGGCCCAGCTGCACCAGTTGCGCGGCCGCGTCGGCCGCTCGCACCACCAGGCCTACGCCTACCTGCTGACGCCGGACGGCATGACGCGCGACGCGCAGAAGCGGCTGGAGGCGATCCAGCTGTCCGAGGAACTGGGCGCCGGCTTCTACCTGGCGATGCACGACCTGGAAATCCGCGGCGCCGGCGAGGTGCTGGGCGAGGGCCAGTCGGGCGAGATGCAGGAAGTCGGCTTCGCACTGTTCACCGAGATGCTGAAGCAGGCGGTGCGCGATCTGAAGAAAGGCAAGACGCCGGACCTCGACGCGCCCTTGGGCGTCACCACCGAGATCAACCTACACAGCCCGGCGCTGCTGCCCGACGCCTACTGCCCGGACGTGCACGAGCGGCTGGTGCTGTACAAGCGGCTCGCCAGCTGCGAGAGCGAAGCCGACATCGACGCCATCCACGAGGAACTGATCGACCGTTTCGGCCTGCCGCCGCAGACCGTCAAGACCCTGGTCGACAGCCACCGCCTGCGCCTGGCGGCGCGCCGGCTCGGGGTGCAGAAGCTCGACGCCAGCGAGGCGGGCATCCAGCTCAGCTTCGTCAAGAACCCGCCGATCGACCCGATGAAGATCATCACGCTGATCCAGAGCAAGAAGAACTACAAGCTGGCCGGCCAGGACAAGCTGCGCGTCGAGGTCAAAGTCGACGACGTCGGCCTGCGCGTGGTGCGGGTGAAGGAGCTGCTGAAGGAACTGCAGTAGCCCGCGCAAAGAGGTTGGCCGAAAGCCGAGCGCAGAATCAAAAAAGCCGTGCCCCCCCCAGGGGGCACGGCTTTTTTGTGGAAAACGCGCAGGGCTTGGGAACCTGTTCAGGGTCTGTCGCGAGCGGCCCTCAGCGGGGTGAAGAGCAGCGCAGAAACCGGAATGGACATGAGTCCATGAGGATTTCTGATCGCTGAGCGAATCAATAGATTCGCACGCAGTGCACATGAGCCCCGATCAGGGACGCGCAGCAAGACCATGAGCAGGTTCTTACACCGCTTCCAGCGCCAACAGCTCCGCCATGGTCTGGCGGCGGCGGATCAGGCGTACCGCATCGCCGTCGATCAGCACCTCCGGCAACAGCGGGCGGCTGTTGTAGTTGGAGGACATCGACGCGCCGTAAGCGCCGGTGTCGTGGAACAGCAGGTAGTCGCCCACCTGGCACGGCGGCAGATCGCGCGTCACCACCACGCCGCCGTCTTCCTGGGTGAACACGTCACCCGATTCGCACAGCGGCCCGGCCACCACGGTAGGCACCAGCGCGTCGTCCGCCGGCTGCGGCCGGCCCTGCGCGACCAGCGAGATGCCATGGTAGCTGCCGTACATCGACGGCCGCATCAGGTCGTTGAAGCCGGCGTCCACCAGCACGAAGTGGCGGTTGCCCATGTCCTTGACCGCGCGCACCTCGGCCAGCAGGGCGCCGGACTCGGCCACCAGGAAGCGGCCTGGCTCGATCTCGAGGCGCACCGGATGGCCCAGCTTGGCCTCGATCTCCTTGCGCGCCGCGTCCCACAGCCCGAAGTAGTGCGCGGTATCGATGCGCGCATCGCCGTCGCGATACGGGATCGACAGCCCGCCGCCGGCCGAGATCGCCTCGAGGTCGTGGCCCATGCCGGCCACCAGATCGACCATGGCGCCGCACACCTGCTGCAGGTGGCCGTAGTCCACGCCGGAACCGATGTGCATGTGCAGGCCGACCAGGGTGAGGCCATGTTCACGGATCACCTGCAGCGCGTCCGGCAGCTGCTCGTGCCAGATGCCGTGCTTGCTGTTTTCGCCGCCGGTATTGGTCTTGTTGCTGTGGCCGTGGCCGAAACCCGGGTTGATGCGCAGCCAGACGCGATGGCCCGGCGATGCCGCGCCCAACTGGCGCAGCATGTCGATGGAACCGGCGTTGACCGGAATCTGCTCCGCCACCACGCGCGCCAGCGTGGCCTGGTCGAGCAGGTCGGCGGTCAGCACGATGCCGGACGGCTCGTCGCCGCGGCCAGAGAAGCCGGCGGCCAGGGCGCGTTCGATCTCGCCCAGCGACACCGCATCCACCACCACGCCCTGCTCGCGCATCAGGCGCAGGATATGGGTGTTGGAGCAGGCCTTCTGCGCGAAGCGGATCACGTCGAAGGCGCGCAGCTGGGCGATGCGCTCGCGGATCACTGCGGCGTCGTAGAGCCACACCGGGGTGCCGTACTGGCGGGCGACGGCATTGAGCAGCTCGGGATTGCGGATAGTCATTCGAAAAAGCTCCTGGGCCACGGTGCAGCGCGGCGCGGTCAGTCAAGAAGCGGCATGGGGTGCCGGAACATACCCGCCATCATGCCCGAGCGATGCCATTTCATAAAATATCGTTTTTCACCATATCCATTCATGTACGATATGGATTGATCCACTACCACCACGCTACCCCATGTCCCTCAGCCTGCGCCACATCGAAATCTTCTGGGCCGTGATGACCTCCGGCAGCGTCACCGGCGCCGCCGACTTGTTGCACACCTCGCAACCCACCGTCAGCCGCGAGCTGGCGCGGCTGGAAACGCTGACCGGCCTGACCCTGTTCGACCGCGTGCGCGGCCGGCTGCAACCCACGGCGCAGGCGCTGATGCTGTTCGAGGAAGTGCAGCGCTCCTACTTCGGGCTGGAGCGCATCCGCAACACCGCCGCCTCGATCCGCCAGTTCCAGCAGGGCCAGCTCTCCATTGCCTGCCTGCCGGCGTTCTCGCAATCGCTGTTGCCCGAGGTGTGCCGGCGCTTCCTCGCGGTCTACCCCGAGGTCAGCCTCTCCATCGTGCCGCAGGAGTCGCCGCTGCTGGAAGAATGGCTGTCGGCGCAGCGCCACGACCTGGGCCTGACCGAGCATGGCACCGCCCCGGCCGGCACCCGCATCGCCCCGCTGATGCGCGCCGACGAGGTGTGCGTACTGCCGGACGGCCATCCCCTGCTGGCCAGGACGGCGCTCGCTCCGGCCGACCTGGCGGGCCAGAACTTCATCAGTCTCTCCGCCACCGACCCCTACCGCCAGCAGCTCGACAGCCTGTTCGGCCAGGCCGGCATCGAGCGCCGCCTGGTGGTGGAGACGCACAGCGCCGCCTCGGTGTGCGCCATGGTGCGCGCCGGGCTCGGCGTGGCCGTGGTCAACCCGCTCACCGCGCTCGACTACGCCGGGCATGGCCTCGCCATGCGCCGCTTCACGGTCTCGATTCCGTTCACCGTCAGCGTGGTGCGCCCGGAGCACCGCCCCTCCTCGCAGTTGGCCGAACACTTCGTCGAAGCGCTGCAACAGCAGGCGGCGGAACTCGCCATCCGGCTGGAGGCGGCGCTAGCGCTGACATGAAAAAACCCGGCCTGCAGCCGGGCGTGTCGTCGGGAGAGCAAGGGGCCATTACGGCTGCGCCGCGCCGAGCTGGAAGAAGCGGCCGCTATTGACGAGATCGCGGATGCGCGCCGGATCGGTCTCGCCGTTGATGTTGGTGATCACCAGCTTGCCGTAGCCCTGGCGCAGATCGTTGCGGAAGTCATAGAAGGCGCCGATCACCGATAGCTTGCCCGACTCCACCTCGCCCGCGAACTTCAGCAGCGCGGCGTCCACCTGGTTGTTGACGTTGAGCAGCACGCCGTCGGTGACGTCGATCCCTTTGGGAATGTTGATGGTGGCGAGTTCCTTGGCGATGGCCGGCTCGATGCCGGAATAGTCGCCGGAGGCCGCCTTCACCGCACCGCACACGGCATGGCCGACGATCAGCAGCAGCGGCGTGTGCAGATGGCGCACGCCGTACTCCACCGAGCCCTCGGCGGCGGCGAGCTGGTTGCCGATGTCGCGCACCATGAACAGGTCGTTGACGGCGTCGGCGGAGAAGGCGTCCGCCTGCACCCGCGAATCGGAGCAGGTAATCACCGTGGCGCGCGGCGTCTGCTTGTCGGCGAAGCGCTCGAAGTAGCCCGGCGCGTGCGTCCGCATGTAGCGCAGGTTGGCGTTGATAATGGCGTCGACCGCTCCCTTCACCTGGGCCAGCTCGGAACCGTGGCCATGTTCGTCGGCGTAGACGGATACCGGCGCGGCCTGGGGAGCGATGGAGGGCGATTCGGCGGCCTGGGCCGTGCCAATCAGCAGCGCCAGGCCGCCAGCCAGCAGGCGGGCCGTCAGCGAAACGGTTCGAGTCATGAAGCGGGTTTCCTTGTTCAGCGTTTTGTCATGCCGAACTGTAGCGACCCGCCGCGTGGCGAATCAAGCCTGCGTGGTTTGGACGCTCGCCCCCGGCTTGCGCTGGCTGATCAGCACCCCGCCGAACACCAGCAGGCAGGCGAGCTGCTGCTGAGCCGACAGCGTCTCCCCCAGGATGATCCAGGCCAGCAGCACCGTGAACACCGGGATCAGGTTGACGAAGGCCCCCGCCATCGCCACCGGCACCCGGCTCACCGACCAGGTATAGAGCCCGTAGGCGCCGAGCGTGATCCCCGCCCCCAGGTACAGCACCCACAGGCTCGGCCACAGTGGCAAGGTCTGCGGCAGCGTCACCCACGGCGTGAACAGCAGCGCGCCGAACCACAGCATGCCGAGCACGGTCTGCGCCGCGGTGATCACCAGCGCCGAGTAGCGTACCGACAGCTTCTTGGCGATCAGGATATAACCGGTGGCGCACACCATCGCCAGGAACTCCAGCGCGTTGCCGAGCAGGGGGTTCGGTGCGTCGGCGCTCTGCTCGCCGGTCAGCGTCAGCCACAACACACCTGCGAACGATACCGCGATGCCCAGCCAGACCGTACGCCCCAGCCGTTCCTTGAGAAACAGCAAAGCGCCAAGCGAGGTCAACAGCGGCAGCGTGGCGGTGATCAGCCCGGCCTGCGAGGCACTGGTATACACCAGCGCGCGCGCCTCGAGCAGGAAGTACAGGCAGGGTTCGGCCAGCGCCAGCGCGGCAAGCCACTTCCAGTCGCCTTGCTGATAACGCCGTCGTACGCCGGGACGCAGCATCAGCGGCAGCAGGCAAAGCGTGGCGATCACCATGCGGGCAAACAGCACCACCATCGGGTCGAATACCGAAAACACGTATTTCAGCGCGATGAACGAGCTTGCCCACAACAGCATGGCGAGCGACAGGGCCAGGTACGGCAGCATGACGGTCCTTGAAGAATGACAAAAGCGGCCACCAGGCTGAGGTGGCCGAGTTGAATAGACAAGTGTATTGTCGCAAAGACGGCTGGCGATTGTCGAACGTAGACGGCATACCCGCTGCTCTGTCGCGGACGACGGCGGCAGGTGCAGCTCGAGCAGGGCACACCGGCGCTGCCAGCCGGAAGGCCGCAGCGAAACCGGTGCCACAGAAGAAATCGGTCGCTGGCCGGCCCTGATCGCACAGGGAACAGCCCGGAACAGGATGCCCTCACTGTTCAGAAAGTAGCCATGCATAAAGCATAGACAGCCGTTAAACTAGTAAAAATAGCGGTAACAGCAACACATTGTTCTGACATGAAAACAACCTCGCACATCCCCTCCCCGGACGCCCTGCTCGCCTTCGATGCCCTGGCGCGCCTCGGCAGCTTCACCGCGGCGGCCGAGGCCATCGGCTGCGCCAAGAGCCGGATCAGCCAACTGGTAAAGGATCTGGAGCACGATCTGGGGACGGTGCTGGTGCTGCGCAACACCCGCCGCGTGGCGCTGACCGAGGCCGGGCGCCGCCTGGCCTGCCACGCCGCGCAGCTACGCAGCATGCTCGACAAGGTGCGGCCGGACATCGAGGAAGCCCAGGGCGCCATCGGCGGCCCACTGCGCGTCAGCTCGACCATGTCGTTCGCGCAGTACCTGCTGGCGCCGCTCTTGGGCGAGCTGGCCGAGCTCCACCCCGCGCTGGAAATGGAGCTGGTGGCCGAGAACCGGCTGCAGGACCCGGTGGAGGCCGGCCTCGACTTCTGCCTGCGCACCCGGGCGGTGCACGACGACCGGCTGGTGGCCAAATCGATCGGTTTGGTCTGGGAAGAGCTGTACGCCGCGCCGGCCTATCTGGAGCGGGCCGGCATGCCGCAGACGCCGGATGACTTGCTCAAACACCAGCTGCTGCACAACAGCTACAACGAAACCGGCCTCGACTGGCGGCTGGAAAAGGACGGCCAGTTCGTTTCGCTCGCCATCCGGCCGACGCTGCTGTGCGACCAGTACGCCGTGATCGCCAACGCCGCCTGTGCCGGCGTGGGCATCGGCCTGTTGCCGCAGTACGTGGTCAGCCCGCAGCTCGCGCGCGGCGAGCTCTGCCCCGTGCTGCCCGGCTGGCGCACCTCCGGCTGGCCGGTGTTCCTGGTCTATCCCTACCGCCATCCGATGCCGAAGAAATACGAAGCCTTCCTGCAGAGGGTGGTGCCGCGCCTGCGCGCCTTCCTGGGCGAGGACGGAGCCCATCCCTAGCGGCGATGTTATCCACCACACCGGCCTGACCAATGGCCTGCCTCAAGGCGAAAAAAGCAGGCCTTGGTGAAGCTAAGTCCAGACCTGACAGCGCCACAGAGGGCAGTTTGTGCGCCCGAGCTTCAGTCCTCGACGCGGAACCCGACCTTGATCGTGACCTGCCAGTGGGCGATGGCTCCGTCGACGACATGGCCGCGCGTTTCCAGCACCTCGAACCAGTCGATATGCTTGAGCGTGGCGCCGGCCTTGGCGATGGCGGTGCGAATGGCATCATCGCAGCCCTCGGAGGAGGAACCGACCAGTTCCACCATCTTGTAGACATGCTTGCTCATGCTGTTCTCCTGGGTGATGAGGAAAGCCCGTCAGGCGGGCACAACTTCAGCATAGCGTCCGCAACGACAAATGCAGGACGATTCGAATCCCTCCCGCCAACCATGCCCGGTCGATCACGCTCGCCAACGCGGAAGCCCAGGCCCAGCCTGTGCACCTTCTGGCGCGGGGGACAAAGAAAAACCGCCCTCGAGGGGCGGTTTTGTGGGTCATCGACGGGCGACGACTCAGGCGTTCAGTTCCTTGGCCAGGTAAATCCAGGTCTCGACCACGGTGTCCGGGTTCAGCGAGATGGTCTCGATGCCCTCTTCCACCAGCCACTTGGCGAAGTCCGGATGATCGGACGGGCCCTGGCCGCAGATGCCGACGTACTTGTTCAGCTTGCGGCAAGCCTGGATCGCCATGTGCAGCATGGCCTTCACGGCGTCGTTGCGCTCGTCGAAGGTCGAGGCGATCGGGCCGCCGGAGTCGCGGTCCACGCCCAGGGTGAGCTGAGTCATGTCGTTGGAGCCGATGGAGAAACCGTCGAAGTGCTCCAGGAAGCGCTCGGCCAGTACCGCGTTGGTCGGCAGTTCGCACATCATGATCAGGCGCAGGCCGTTGTCGCCACGCTTCAGGCCGTTGGCGGCCAGGATCTCGATCACTTTTTCAGCTTCGGCCAGGGTGCGCACGAACGGGATCATCACTTCCACGTTGGTGAGGCCCATCACGTCGCGCACTTTCTTGATGGCGCGGCATTCCAGCTCGAAGCAGTCGCGGAACGATTCGGCCACATAGCGCGCGGCACCACGGAAGCCCAGCATCGGGTTCTCTTCGTGCGGCTCGTACATCTGGCCGCCGATCAGGTTGGCGTACTCGTTCGACTTGAAGTCGGACATGCGCACGATGACCTTTTTCGGGTAGAACGCGGCCGCCAGCGTCGACACGCCTTCGGCGATCTTGTCGACGTAGAAGTCGACCGGGCTCTTGTAGCCGGCGATGCGGTCGGTGATGGTGGCTTTCAGCTCGGCCGGCAGCGTGTCGAACTCGAGCAGCGCTTTCGGGTGGATGCCGATCTGGCGGTTGATCACGAACTCCATGCGCGCCAGGCCCACACCTTCGTTCGGCAGCTGCGCGAAGTCGAAGGCCAGTTCCGGGTTGCCGACGTTCATCATGATCTTGACCGGGGATTCCGGCATCTTGTCCAGTTCGAGGTCGATGATCTCGACTTCGAGCAGGCCATCATAGATGTTGCCGGTGTCGCCTTCGGCGCAGGACACGGTCACCTGCATGCCGTCACGCAGCACGTCGGTGGCATCGCCACAGCCGACCACGGCAGGGATGCCCAGTTCGCGCGCGATGATGGCGGCGTGGCAGGTACGGCCACCACGGTTGGTCACGATGGCGGCGGCACGCTTCATCACCGGTTCCCAATCCGGGTCGGTCATGTCGGTCACCAGCACGTCGCCGGCCTTGACGGTGTCCATCTCGGACGCGTCCTTGATCAGGCGCACGGTGCCCTGGCCGATCTTCTGGCCGATGGCGCGGCCTTCGCACAGCACGGTGGACTTGGTCTTCAGGCGGAAGCGGCGCAGGGTGTCCTTGCGGTCTTCCTGCGACTTCACGGTTTCCGGACGGGCCTGCAGGATGTACAGCTTGCCGTCGGTGCCGTCACGGCCCCACTCGATATCCATCGGGCGGCCGTAGTGCTTCTCGATGATCAGCGCGTACTGGGCCAGCTCTTCCACTTCGGCGTCGCTGATGGAGAACTGCTTGCACAGCGCCGGTTCGACGTTGACGGTCTTGACCGAACGGCCGGCTTGCGAGGCGTCGGTGAACTCCATCTTGATCAGCTTGGAGCCCAGGGTCTTGCGCAGGATGGCCGGACGGCCAGCCTTCAGGGTCGGCTTGTGAACGTAGAATTCGTCCGGGTTCACGGCGCCTTGCACCACGGTCTCGCCGAGGCCGTAGGAAGCGGTGATGAAGACCACGTCTTCGAAACCGGATTCGGTATCGATGGTGAACATCACGCCGGCGGCGCCGGAGTCGGAACGCACCATACGCTGCACGCCGGCCGACAGAGCCACTACGTCATGGGCGAAGCCCTTGTGCACGCGGTAGGAGATGGCGCGGTCGTTGTACAGGGAAGCGAAGACGTGCTTCATGGCTTCCTTGACGTTGTCCAGGCCACGGATGTTCAGGAAGGTTTCCTGTTGACCGGCGAACGAGGCGTCCGGCAGGTCTTCCGCGGTGGCGGAGGAGCGCACGGCTACCGAGATGTCGGCGCCGCCGGAATCGGCCACCATCTTGTCCCAGGCTTCCTTGATGTCGGCATCAAGCTTGGCAGGGAACGGGGTATCGATAATCCACTGGCGGATTTCCTTGCCGACGCGGGCCAGTTCGGTCACGTCGTCGATATCCAGCTTGGCCAGCGCGGCGCTGATGCGCTCGGCCAGGCCGTTGTGCTGCAGGAAATCACGATAGGCATCCGCCGTCGTGGCGAAACCGCCGGGTACACGGACACCCGAGTTAGCCAGCTGACTGATCATTTCGCCCAGGGAGGCATTCTTGCCACCTACCTGTTCAACGTCGGTCATGCGCAGCTTCTCGAACCAGATGACGTAGTTCTCTGCCATCACTTCACTTCCTGTATTGGATTGGAGACGATAGAAAGCCGCATTCTAGCCGATTAACGCCCAGCTTGCGTAGCGTCTTTTGCATTGCACAAGGTAAGGATTTGCCCTTAATCAAGGACTTCCATCCCGCCGTTCTGGCACCATCGCACCCGCCCGGCGGGAAAAAGCCTTTTGTCATGTAGTGTTAACACTACTGTAAAGCCAAACGGGGCGGGAGATTAGCCCCCTTGCCGCCGGGCTGCGCGGTGAGAACGCTGACGGCGGCGGCGGGACGGGTATAATCGCCCCACGACTCTCCGCCATTTTTTTCGACAGGTGCATTCATGCCACACCTCCGCTCCGCCATTTTCGTTTCCGACCGCACCGGCATCACCGCCGAGGCCCTGGGCAACACCTTGCTGACGCAGTTTGACACCATCGAATTCAAGCGCGAGACCATCCCCTTCGTCGACACGGTGGAAAAGGCACAGGAAGTGGCCGAGATGATCCGCCAGCGTACCGCCGACGATCACCAGAAGCCGGTGGTGTTCACCAGCATCGTCAACGCCGAGGTACGCCAGGCGCTGCGCGTCGACCATGCGCTGGTGATCGACTTCTTCGAGGCCTTCATCGGCGAACTGGAGGCGGAACTGCACCAGAAGGCCACGCTGTCGGTGGGCAAGGCGCACGGCATGATGAACGAGTCGCAGTACGATCACCGCATCGAGGCGGTGAACTACTCGCTCAACCACGACGACGGGGTGAAGCTGAAGGACCTGCACGAGGCCGACGTGATCCTGGTCGGCGTGTCGCGCTCGGGCAAGACCCCGACCTGCCTGTATCTCGCGCTGCAGTACGGCATCAAGGCGGCCAACTACCCGTTGACCCCGGAAGACCTGGGCAGCCCGACGCTGCCCAAGATGCTGCTGCCGTTCCGCCAGAAGATCTTCGGCCTGACCATCGACCCGGCGCGCCTGCACCACATCCGCTCCGAGCGCCGCCCCGACTCCAAGTACGCCAGCATCGAGAACTGCCGCTCCGAGGTGAACGAGGCGGAATCGATGTTCCGTCACCACGCCATCCCGTTCATCAGCACCACGCACAAGTCGATCGAGGAGATCGCCTCGACCATCATGCACAAGGCCACCCTGGCGCGGCGGTTCTAGAGCCTGCCCACTAGGCGGCGGCGCCTTCGCCTCTCGAATGCCGGCGGGACTGCGTGCCAATCTATCGCTGAACCAATCGAAGATTGGCACGCAGCGATTTGCTCAAAACGCTGCGGAATCCTCATGTACTTCATGTAGATTCCGGTTCCAGCACCCCGTCGACATTCAACCTGCTTTGGCCCGCCCACCGACTGAAAAGGCCCGTGATACATCCGACTTGACTCCGCCGCCGAGTGCATGGTTTGATGAAAAACATGAATACCTCGTTCGCAATCGCTTTCTCGTTTGGTTGGTGGCGCCTGTCCTAGGCGGCACCGCGGTTGCGTACACCCGAAAACCCCGGAGCTGCCAGCAGGCGCTCCGGGGTTTTCGTTTTCCACCCCCTCCTTGCTGGCAGTCTCCCTGAACCCTAGTGGAGCACAGCATGAATCTCGACAGCATCAGCCCGAACGACGTCATCCTCACCGGCGACCGTACTACCGGCCCGTTGCACCTGGGTCATTACGTCGGCTCGCTGCGTAACCGCGTCCTGTTGCAGGAGCATTGCACCCAGTTCCTGCTGCTGGCCGACGCCCAGGCGCTGACCGACAACATGGGCAACTACCTCAAGGTGCGCGACAACGTGCTGCAGGTGGCGCTCGACTACCTCGCCGTCGGCATCGACCCCGCCAAGAGCACCATCTTCATCCAGAGCCTGGTGCCGGAACTGTCCGAACTGGCGTCCTACTACCTCAACCTGGTGACGGTGGCGCGGCTGGAGCGCAACCCGACCATCAAGGATGAGATCAAGCAGCGTGGCTTCGAGCGCGACATCCCGGCCGGTTTCCTGACCTACCCGGCGGCGCAGGCCGCCGACATCACCGCCTTCAAGGCCACCGTGGTGCCGGTGGGCGCCGACCAGGTGCCGATGATCGAACAGACCAACGAGATCGTGCGCCGCTTCAACGCCAGCGTCGGCCAGGAGCTGCTGGTGGAGACGCGCGCCGTGGTGCCGGAGCACGGCGCGCGCCTGCCGGGCATCGACGGCAAGTCGAAGATGTCGAAGTCGCTCGGCAACGCGCTGGCGCTGTCGGCGAGCCCGGACGAGATCCGCCAGGCGGTGAAGATGATGTACACCGACCCCAACCACCTGCGTGTCGACGATCCGGGCCAGGTCGAGGGCAACGTGGTGTTCAGCTATCTCGACGCCTTCGACGACGACGCCGCGGCCGTGGCCGAGCTGAAGGCGCACTACCGCCGCGGCGGGCTGGGCGACTCGGTGCTCAAGGCGCGGCTGGAAGACAAGCTGCAGGCGCTGCTGGAGCCGATCCGCCGGCGCCGCGAGGAATACGCCCGCGATCCGGCGGCGGTGCTGGCCCTGCTGAAGGAAGGCACCGGCAAGGCGCGCGAGGTGGCGGCCGTGACCCTCGCCGAGGTCAAGGGGGCGATGGGATTGAATTACTACTGATCCCGAGCGCCGCACGACTAGCGGCGGTCGCACCGGCCGCGATACCGGCCGGGCCACAGCCCCTCTCAAGGCAGGTGGCGCGGCGGCGCCGAAACACTCACATCGCGAAGGAGAGTAGCCATGGATTTCATCTACCAATGCCAGAACCTGGACGAGGTGCGCGAGCAGATCGACCGCATCGACCAGGCGCTGGTGGCGTTGATCGCCGAGCGCGGACTGTACGTGCAGCAGGCGGCGGGCTTCAAGCACAGCACGGCCGAGGTCGAGGGCGGCAAGCGTGTCGATCAGGTGATACGCCGCGTGACGCGGCTGGCGGGCGAGCTGGGCGCCGACCCGGAACTCACCGCGGCGGTGTACCGCACCCTGATCGGGCACTTCGTCGCGAGCGAGATGCTGCTGTACCAGGCGCGACAGACGCCGCAGTGAGGGCCCCAAACGCTTCGGCCAAGCGGGAAGGTTGGCCGAAGCGTTTCAGGGCAGAGGATCAAGCCAGCGGCACGCTGACCTTCAGCCCGTCGTAGCCCACTTCCACCCCCGGCGGGCACTCCGCCGACAGCGCGTGGTACTCCAGGCCGTGCGTCATGTGGATCAGAATGGTGCGGCGGGCGCCGATGCGCTCGGCCCAGCGCAGCGAGTCGGCCACGCACAGGTGCGAGGGATACGGCTCGCGTCGCAAGCAGTCGAGGAACAGCACCTCCAGCCCCTGCAGCTTCTCCAGGCTGTGCTCAGGGATGTCGGACAGGTCGGTGAGCCAGGCCACGTCGCCGATGCGCCAGCCCAGGCAGGGCCAGCTGCCGTGCATCAGCGGGATCGGCGTCACCGCCACGCCGCCGAACCCGAACGGCCCGCCCACTTCCTCGGTCAGCAGCACCGGCTTGTCCCAGGCCTTGGACGGCGCGTGCAGCGCGTAGTCGAAGCGGGAACGAACGTTGGCCAGCGTGAAGCTGTTGCCGAACAGCGTGATTGCCCCTTTTTTCACGTAGCAGAAGGCGCGCAGATCGTCGATGCCGTTGAGGTGGTCGGCGTGCGGGTGGGTATAGAGCACCGCGTCGACCCGGGTGATGCCCTCGCGCAGCGCCTGGTGACGCAAGTCCGGCCCGGTGTCGATCAGGAAGGCGGTGCCGCCGACACGCAGGTAGGCGCTGGCGCGGCTGCGCCGGTTCCTCGGGTCAGGCGAGGTGCAGGTGGGGCAATCACAGCCGATGGCAGGGGTTCCGGAGCTGGACCCGCAGCCGAGGACGGTCAGTTCGACACTCGACACGACTACTCGCTTTCATTCCAGTACCACCTAGAAACGACAACAGCGGCGGCGGCGTTCTTTTGCCTGCGCCTCAGCTTTGTAGAACCCCGTCCTGCCGGGCTGCCTTGTCTCGTTTCGACTGTTTCCTGGAATCACTGGTCAAAGGGTTGGCCGAAGGCCGGGGCCGGTCAGGCGCCGGGTCACGGCCGCGGAATCTTGGCGAACAGGCGGAAGAAGTTGTCGGTGGTGGCTTGGGCCACCGCCTCGAAGCTCAGCCCGCGCAGTTCGGCGATATGTTCTGCGACATGCTTCACGTACGCCGGTTCATTGGTCTTGCCGCGAAACGGCACCGGCGCGAGGTAGGGCGAATCGGTTTCCACCAGCAAGCGGTCGAGCGGCACCTTCTGCGCCACTTCCTTCACCTGCAGCGCGTTCTTGAAGGTGACGATGCCGGACAGGGAGATGTAGAAGCCCAGGTCGAGCGCCTGCTGCGCCACCTCCCAGCTCTCGGTGAAGCAGTGCATCACCCCGCCCGCCTCGCCGGCGTTCTCCTCGCGCATCAGCTTCACGGTGTCGGCGGCCGATTCGCGGGTGTGGATCACCAGCGGCAGGCCGACGCGGCGCGCGGCGCGGATGTGGGTGCGGAAGCGCTCGTGCTGCCAGGTAAGGTCGCCCTGGCACCAGTGGTAATCGAGCCCGGTCTCGCCGATGCCGACCACCTTGGGGTGGGCGGCGTGCGCGACCAGTTCGTCCTCGCTGTACTCCTCGGCGTCCGGGTCGTCCGGATGCACGCCGACGGTGGCGTACAGGTTGTCGTGCGCCTCGGCCAGCGCCAGCACCTCGGGGTACTTGGGACGACTGACGCCGATCACCAGGGCGTGGCTGACGCCGTTGTGGCGCATGTTGGCCAGCACTTCGGGCAGGCGCGCGGCGAGGTCGGGAAAATTGATGTGGCAGTGCGAATCGACAAGCATGGTTGCATCCTGCGCGCCCGCCGGGCGGGCGCTTATGTTCTCTAGGCGGCATGGGCCGCTTCGAACCTGTTCACGATCTGTCGCGAGCGGCCTTCAGCGGGTTGAAGAGCAGCGCATGAGCCCCGATCAGGGACGCGCAGCAAGATCGGGAACAGGTTCTTACATGGTATGGGTGGGACGGGTGGAGTTGAGCACACCGCCCAGCAAGGCCTCGATCTTGCTGCGCGCCTGGCGCCCCTCGTCGCTGCCGGCGAACTCGACGCCGACGCCCTGGGCCAGGCTGTTGTTGGCGCCGGCCGGGGTGATCCACACCACCTTGCCTTGCACCGCCACCTTCTGCGGGTCGTCCATCAGCGTCAGCAGCAGGAACACCTCCTCGCCCAACGCCAGCGCCTTGCCGGTGGGGATGAAGATGCCGCCGTTGCGCAGGAAGGGCATGTAGGCTGCGTAGAGCGCGCCGCGCTCCTTGATGTGCAGCGACATGACGCCGGGGCGGTTGCCGTCCGGGCGGGTAACGACGTTCTCTTTCTCCAGTTCCATGCGCCGGGCTTTCCTTGCAGTGGTTTCAGCGCGCGGCCGTGCGGGCCGCGAACACGTTCAGATAGTCCATCAACAGCGCTTCGAGCTGCAAGCGTACGTTCAGCGTGTGCTGACCGAACGGGGCCAGCTGAATCAGGCTCTGGTAGCAGCCCATCAGCAAGGCGAGATCGGCACGCTCGGCCAGGGCCTGCAGTGCCGCCTGATGATCGGGATAATAGCGGAGTTGGCCCGCCAGCCTCAAACCGGCCAGATCGTGCAGCCACTTCTGCAGCCACTCCAGCGGCAGAGCCAGCGGCAGCTTGTGGCGGTCGATCTGCTCGGCGAGCGAAATGGCGTCGGCCAGCGTCGGCCGCGCCAGGCCGTCGAGAAACTGCTGGCGCAGCTTGGCCAGCGCCGCGTCGTGCTCGAACAGCGGCGTGCCGCCGTGGTGCGCCAGCTCGGTGCGGGCGTTGTCCACCCCGGCGGCGTCCAGCCAGGCCAGCGCCTCCCCTTGCGTCGGCGCCGTCAGCGGAAAGGCGCGGCAGCGGCTCTTGATGGTCGGCAGCAGCCGCTGCGGGGCGTGCGCCACCAACAGGAACAACACCTCGGCGGGCGGCTCCTCGAGGATCTTCAGGAGCGCGTTGGCCGCCGCCGGATTGAGCGCCTCGGCCGGCTCCACCAGCACGATGCGCCGTCCGGCACGGTGCGCGGTAAGGTGGGCGAAGTCGATCACCTCGCGCACCGCCTCGATCTTAATCACCGGCAGCTTGCGTGTCGGCTTGCTGCCTTCCTTGGCCTCGTCCTCGTCGTCGCCCAGCGGGGTGAGCCGGCGGAAGTCCGGGTGGCTGCCGTGGGCGAACCAGCGGCAGGCCTCGCACTGGCCGCAGGCAGCGTGGTCGGGGCGCGGCGATTCGCACAGCAGCGAGGCCGCCAAATGTTCGGCGAAAGCCAGCTTGCCGATGCCGCTGGGGCCGGTGAACAGCCAGGCGTTGGGCAGGCGCTCGCGTTCGCGGTTGAGGCGCTGCCAGTCGGCGGCTTGCCAGGGATAGAGCATCAGCGGCGCTCCCGCACGGCGTCGAGGCGGCGCATGACCTCGGCGCGCACCTGTTCGGGGGAACGGTTGGCGTCGACCACCGCGATACGCGGGTTGGCCGAAGCACGCTGCAGGTAGGCCGCGCGCACGCGGGCGTGGAAATCGGCCGCCTCCTGCTCGAAACGGTCGAGCACGCGCTCGCCACCGGCCATGCGCCGGGCGGCGATGTCGAGCGGCACGTCGAACAGCAGCGTCAGGTCCGGCTGCAGCCCCTGCTGCACCCAGTCTTCCAGCGCCTCGATGCGTGCGAACGGCAGCCCGCGCCCGCCGCCCTGGTAGGCGAAGGTGGCGTCGGTGAAGCGGTCGGACACCACCCAGCGGCCGGCGGCCAGCGCCGGTTCGATCACGCGCGCGATGTGTTCCTGGCGCGCGGCGAACATCAGCAGCGTCTCGGTCTCCAGCGTCACCTCGGTGTCCACCGCCAGCAAGAGTTCGCGCAGCTTCTCGCCCAGCACCGTGCCGCCGGGCTCGCGCGTGAACACGGCGTCGATGCCCTGTTCGGCCAACCAGTCGCGCACCGCCGCGAGCTGGGTGCTCTTGCCGGCCCCGTCCACGCCTTCCAGCGTGATGAATGTTCCGCGCCGCATCAGGAGCCTTTCTTCAGGATGAATTGGCGCACCGCGCCGTTGTGTTCGTCCAGGGTTTCGGAGAAATGCGTGGTGCCGTCGCCGCGCGCGACGAAGTACAGCGCGCGCGTGTCCGCCGGATGCGCCGCGGCGTCGAGCGCGGCGCGCCCCGGCAGCGCGATCGGCGTCGGCGTCAGGCCGGAGCGGGTGTAAGTGTTGTACGGGGTGTCGCGGCGCAGACCGGCCTTGCCGATGTTGCCCTGGTAGCTGGCCCCCATGCCGTAGATCACCGCCGGGTCGGTCTGCAGGCGCATGCCGATCCTGAGGCGGTTGAGGAACACCGCCGCCACCTGCGCCCGGTCGCTCTCGCGCGAGGTTTCCTTCTCGACCAGGCTCGCCATGATCAGCAGCTCGTAGGGCGAGGCGTACGGCAGGTCGGGACGGCGCGCCAGCCAGATGCTCTCCAGCTGCTGCTGCATGGTGCGGTAGGCGCGGCGGTAGACCTCGAGATCGCTCGAGCCCGGGACGTAGAAATAGGTGCTGGGGAAGAACAGGCCTTCCGGATGAGCCTCGCTGGCGCCGATTTCGCGCAGGATCTGCTCGTCGCTCCAGCTGGCGGTGACGTGCTGCAGGTCGGGCTCGCTGGCCAGGGCCTGGCGGAACTGGCGGAAGGTCCAGCCCTCGATCGCCGTCACGCTGGCCTGGTCCGGATTGCCCTGGGCGAAGCGGCGCAGCACTTCCCACATCGCCACCGGGCGGGAAAATTCGTACAGGCCGGCCTTCACCTTGCGATCGGTGCCGCTGATGCGCATCAGCGCCACCATCACCCAGCGGTTGCGGATCATGCCGTCCTGGTCCAGCGCGCGCGCCACCTGGCCCAGCGTGCGGTTGGCGCCGACGGCGATACTATAGGGCGCCTTGGGCAGCGGAACCGGCACGGCCACCACCCAGGCGAGCCACAGCGCGAGCAGTGCCGCCAGGGTGGCAGTCATGCGGAAGAAAAACTTGTGCATCATGTTCAGATCAAGTTGGATGGACTGGCCGGCGGCGGGTCCGGCAGGTTTGGCAAAGCATCAATCATACCATGCCGCCTCTTGCGCACGTTTCGCCGCGAACCCGAATGGGACCGGGCCGGGGGCGGCAAGTTCGTCCCCTCGGCAACGCCTCGCGGCGACCCGCGCCAGCCGCCGCCGCGCTATGATACCGGGCATGGATACCACGACATTCGCCGCTCCCCTGCTCCAGGCCTACCGCGAGCATCGCGCCGTGACGGTGGCCGCCGACGCCGGCCCCGCCAGCCGCGAACAGGCTTACGCCACGCAACGGGCGATCTGGCAGACCCTGGTCGGCCAAGCCCGCCCCACGGCATGGAAAGCAGGCGCCCCGACGCGCGAGGCCGAACCCACCGCCGCGCCGATCTTTCCGCACCGCATCGCCTCTTCTGGCGCCCACTTGCCCGCCGCGTCGTTTCTTGGCCTGGGGGTCGAGGCCGAAATCGCGGTGCGCTTCGGCCGCGACCTGCCGCAGCGCGCCACGCGCTACACCCGCGACGAGATTCTCGACGCGATCGCCAGCGTCCACGTCGCCATCGAACTGATCGACACCCGGCTGGCCGCCCCCAAGGTGGCCGGTCCGCTGTGGAGCCTGGCCGACAACCTGGTGAATGGCGGCCTGATCGTCGGCGACGCCATACCGCAGTGGCGCGAGCGCGATTTTGCCGCGCTCACCGTGCGTGTTTCGGCCAACGACGGAGTGCGCGCCGAAACGCAAGGCCGCCCGCCGCTCGACGACCTGTTCTTCTGCCTGCCGTGGTGGATCGACCACGTCGGCGGGGCGCAGGCGGGAGACATCGTGGCGACTGGGGCCTGGAACGGCATGCACCCGGTGGGGCTGCCGGTCACGGTCCGTGTCGACTTCGTCGGCGTCGGCAGTGCCGAGGCGCGCATCGGCTAAGCCCATCGTCGGCAAGGAAGGGGCTGGATACGGATTTCGTCCGACGGTCGCAGCCCCTCCCCCGTCCGACGTCGAAACCGTCTCCTCCCTCGCCTCCCAGGACGGAGCGGTCAACCCGGTTTGCCTCCTGCGACGGCCGCCAGGAACGACCAGGACGAGGAAAAGAGGGACATGCAGCACCACCATCCACCCCGTCGTCATCGGACGTGGCCCGCCACGGCGGTGCTCGCCGGCCTCGTGGCCGGCAGCGTCGCCACCGCGGCGCAGCTGGTGCTGTGGTGGCTGACGTCGGTCCCCCTGTTGGCGACCCTGCTGCGCGACGCGCGCCTGACGGCCGCCATCGTCATGGGAGTGGGCGTGCTCACCACGGTGCCGGCGTGGCGCGGGGACGTGTGGCTGCTGGCGACACTGATCCACTTCGCCCTGTCCATCGCCTACGCCGTACCGGTGAGCCTGCTGGCCGGACGTCGGCGGGCGGGCGGCGAGCTCCTTGCCGGCGCCGGCTACGGGGCGCTCATCTATGGCGTCAACCTGTATGGTTTCACCGCGCTCTTTCCCTGGTTCTCGGCCTCGCGCGGCGGCGTGACGCTGCTCACCCACCTGGTCTTCGGCAGCGTGCTGGTGGGGGTTTGCCGCTGGCGCGCGCGGGATTCCGGCACCGCCGCCTGAGTCCACCGCAGCTCGCTCCTGCCCCCCCAACGGCGTGGCGGAGTCATGGGGCCTCAATCACGCAACAGACCGTCGCCACGCGTATATCATCAAAAGCAGGGTGAGCATCGGCTCGCCTCAAATTTCTTCCCCCTCGCCAACCCCGCAACGGATGGGAGGTACATGGGCATTGGTTCTGGACTGACATCTTCTTTGCACCGCTATCGCTGGCTGATCGTGCTGGCGCTGCTCCCGCTCGGCCTCCTGCTGGCGGTGGCGGCGGCCGCCTATGCCCTCGGCGTGCGCGCCCAGCAAGTGGGCTGGCAGGACGGGCTGGAACTGACCGGCTGGCAGCGGCTGCAAAATGGCTGCGTCCAGGCCCAGGGCGAACGCCTGCGGGTCACGCGCTGGTATCCGCTCACGCTCCATGTCAGCCGTATGAGCCTGCCGCGCTGCGCCACCGGACCATTCCAGGAGCCGGCGCCGCCTCCCTGGACGCCGCCGCTCGACCTCGCCATCGACGCCCTCACCCTGCCCGGCCTACCGCCGCTGGCGGTGACGGTGAGCCAGCGCGCGCAACGCTGGCAGGCGCAGGTGCAGTTCCGTCACAGCCAGGCCCGTGCGCTCTACGAGCGCGGCTCCGGGCGCTGGACGCTGCAAGGACAGATACAGCCAGCCGACCTCTCCTCGCCGGTACTGGGCACGCTGGCCGTATCCGGCCAGGGCGTGTGGCAGGAACAGCGTCTGGAAGGATCATTGCAGGCTCAGGGTCGGCAGCTGGGTTATGCCGGTCAGGCCCGACGCGCCGACGCGGCGCTATCGGCCCGCCTCGCCGCCCGGCGCTGGCAGCTCGACGCCGAACTGGGCGCACCGCTGGCACTCGGTGCGGACTGGAGCCTGCAAGCCCGGCAAGGACTGCACGCCAGTGGCGATCTGCAAGGGGTGCAGTCGCTGCATCTGGACCTGCTGGCAAGCGGTCCGCAAGGCAAGGTACGCCTCGAACTCGATACCGCCGGAGCCGGGGCGGCACACGGCCCGGGCCGGCTCACGCTCACCGGCCCCGCCCTGGCCGGCGAGCTGCCCCTGCGCTGGAGCCGGCAACAGTTGGAGCTGCTGCCGGCAAGCTTGCAGCTGCCTGGGGCGCTGCGCCTGAGCTGGCCCCGCCCCCTCACCGTGCCGCTGGCCGCGCGCGGCGACAGCGCCATCACTGCCGAAGTGCAGTACCAGAATCTGCGCGTCAACACCGTCGACAGCCGCCTGTCCTGGCAGCAAGCCCGGTGGGAGTGGCAAGGACGGCTCGACCTCGCCGGCAACAGCGCCGGCGTCGACCTCGCGGGGACATGGCAGGGCCGTATCGATGCCGGCGGCTTGAGCGGCGCTCCCGCCCGCCTCACGCTGAGCCGTCCCGACCTCAAGCTGGCGCTGCGCGTACCGGTGGCCGCCCTGCGCCCACCGCGCTGGGCGGCGCCGGTCGAGTTCGATGGCCACTATGGCCAGTTCCCGCTCCAGGGTACGCTCCAGGTCGGCTACGAACGAGAGCGCTGGCAAGGTACGCTGGATGGCCGCTCGCGGCTACCGTTCTACACTCAGGGCGGCGAGCTGAAGTTGGTCCTGCCCTGGCACGGCGAACAGGGACGGTGGTTTTTAGATAGTGGCAGCCGCGTCACGCTTGCCAAGGGGCTGATTGGCAGCACTCTGGTCAAGCCGATCGCCGTCAGCGCCAGCACGCCGCTGCGCTTATCCCCACAAGGCGTCTTCGGCGAGTTGCGGCTGCAGGCCGACGGCGTCGTGGCAACGCGCGGAACCCTGCCACCGCTCGACGGGCAACTCAGCGCGGCCGGGATGCAGGGCCGCGCCAGCCTGCGTATCCCGGCATGGCAATCCACACTCGCCGTGAGCGCTACGCGCCTTGCCCAAGCCAAGAAAACCGGCGTGCAAGGCACGCTGGAACTGAGCTCGCCGTTGTCGCCCGCCATGAGTCGCGGCCTTGGGGTCACCCTGCAGCAAGGCCGTGTCACCGGCCAGGGACGCTGGCAGTGGCTGGGGAGCGGACAGATGCAAGGCACGCTCTCGGCCTCCGGGGTCGCGCTCGACTGGGGCGGCATCCAGGCGACGGGGGGCAGCGGCAGTGCGCATGTCGCATTCGGTCAGGCGGGCCTGAAGCTGGCCAGCGCCGGCCCGATCACGCTGGCCGAACTCGACCTCGGCACGCGCGTGCGCAACGTCCGCCTCACGGCGCAATCCGACCTCAGCACCTGGCAGCTCGCCGATGTCCACGCCGAGGTACTGGGCGGGCAGATGAACGCCGCCAGCCTGCAATGGCCCTCGCCGCAGTATCAGCCGGTGACGGTGAGCCACATCGACCTGGCCGAGGTGGCCGCCCTGCAAAACGATCCGGAGCCGACCGTGCAGCTCGCCGGCCGCGTGGGCGGCCTGCTGCCGCTGCAGCTGACGAAAGACTCCCTGGCGCTGCAGGGGGGCCTGATCCGCAACGAAGGCCCGCTGGTGCTCAAGGTCCAGCCCTCCGCCGGCGTCGGCGCCATGGGCCAGTCCAACCGCGCGGTGCAACTGGCGCTGGACACACTGGGCCATCTGGCGATCAACGATTTCCAGGCCCGCCTGGACATGCCGCCGGACGGCTGGCTCGACGCGGCGGTGACCATCAAGGGACAGAACCCGCAACAAAATGGCCAACCAGTCGTACTAAACTATACGCATCGGGAAAATCTGTTCGAGCTGTTACGCAGCCTGCGTATCGGCGATGAACTCTCCCGCCGGGTATTGAACCGAAAGCCGGCGGAGCGTTCTCACTGACATGACGTTGGAGGACTCATCATGAACCCCGTTTGGCTGCTGGCCCTGCTGCCCTTGGCCGCGTGTACCCCCCGGGTCGCACTGGAGGCCCCCAAGGAACCGATCACGATCAATCTGAACGTGAAGATCGATCACGAAATTCGCCTCAAGGTGGAAAAGGATGTCGATAAACTCATCAGCGAAGACAGCGCATTGTTCTAGGAGCACGCCATGAAGACGACGATACGAGGGATGGCGCTGCTGCTGCTCGTCTGCAGCACACTGGCCATGGCACTGGATCTGGATGGCGCCAAGTCGCAGGGGCTGGTCGGGGAGCAGCCCAACGGCTATCTGGGCGTGGTCAAGGCCACGCCGCAGGCGGTGGAACTGGCCGCGGACATCAACGCCAAGCGGCGCGCCGCCTACGACGCCATCGCCAAGAAGAACGGCGCCACCCTGGACCAGGTGGCGGCCCTGGCCGGCCAGAAAGCCATCGAGAAGGCCGCGCCGGGGGCCTACGTCCGCTCCGCGGACGGCCAGTGGGTCAAGAAGTAGCGGTAACCGCGATCAAGCACACGGCCCGCCGGACGGATGACGCCCGGCGGGCCGTACCAATGCCCCTCGATGCTTCAGGGCAGAGAGCAGCGCGGCTGCAGGCTGCTCACTGGCACGCCTCCGGCAGCGCCCGTACTCTGCCTTGAAACAGCCTCAGACGCTGCCCAGATAATCCGCCTTGCCGATGTCGACACCGTTGTGCCGCAAAATGCCGTAAGCGATGGTGAAGTGAAAATAGAAGTTGGGCAGGGCGAACCCCAGCAGATAGTTCTGGCCCGTGAAATGGATTTCCTGGCTGCGCACCTTGAGGGTGATCGGCCGTTCCTCGCTGCCGTCGACCTGTTCCGGCTTCAGGGTTTGCAAGAACGCCACCGTCTTGGCGAGGCGCTCTCCCAGTTCGGCGAAGCTGGTTTCGGTGTCGGCGAAACTCGGCACCTCGACCCCGGCGAGGCGCGCACCACACCCCTTGGCGGTGTCGGACACGCTTTGCACCTGGCGCACCAGCGGGAACATATCGGGGGCGAGCCTGGCGTTGAGCAAGACCTCCGGCGCGATATTTTTCGCCGCTGCGTGCGCGGCGGCCTTGTCAAGGATGGCGGCGAGGTTGGTGATGCCACGGATGAGGACCGGGATCGAGGCTTGGTACATGGAAAGCGACATGGACAGGCTCCTGATGATGAGGGGACCGAGGGAGAAGTCGGCGCGGGCAAGCGCCGGGGTGACCGTCAGGGACAGACCGCGGCGGCAGTCACTTCACGATAGCCGATAACCCGCTCCGGGCAACGTCAGACGGCCTCAACGCCCCACGGCTGGCTCGCCGGGGGCCGGGAACGGGAGACAAGGAAACCCCGTCGCTAGCGCGCGGCGGGGTGGCAGTCGACACCGTAGCGCGCCAGCAGCGCGGCGGGCTCGATCATCACCAGCGGCAGCACCTGCCCCGCCACCTCGAGGGAGGCGGGCAGGCACGCGGCGAAGCCATCCCAATCCGTCGGAAAGGCACTGCAGATGGCCGGCAGGTCGCGGTCGTCCACCAGCGCCAGCTCGCCGCCGATTTCCAGATAGAGTTCGCCGCCCGGGGTCAGGTAGACGGTGCGCGAGCGGTCGTCCTCGGTATAAGGCACGGTGCGCCAGCCTTCGCCCTCGAGCCGCGCCACGAACGGGGCCTTGTCGAGCGCGACGTACACCTTCTGCGGACCGTTCTGCACGTAATAGCGGCCGTGCGCGTCCCGGCTGTAGTTACGGTTGAAGAATTCGGCCATCACGGCGTGCTCGAGCCGCTCCTCGCGCAGCCACCACTGGCCGCGCGCATCGAGCCTGAGCCAGCCATAGACGGCCGGGACGTTGGGCCACTTGGCCATTCCCGCCACTACCGCAGCATCCATTCCTGCTCCTCCTCGCCCTGCCCCCTTTGCGGAAAACGGGCCTCTTCTGATTTATGGCTTGCGAACCGGCTTCGGCCAACCTTCTTGCTCACAGCGCACGCAACACCGCCGCCGGCGCGCTGCGCGTCACCCGCCGCACCAGCGGCCAGCCGGCCAGGCCGACCACCAGCATGCCGCTGATCACCCCGAGCGGCAACAGCCAGGGGTTGACGAACAGCGGCAGGTTGAACAGCTTCACCGCGGCGATGGCGCCGATCGCCGTCGCGCCCAGCGCCGCCATCAGCCCGGTCAGGGCCCCCAGCCACATCAGCTCGGCCAGCACCACGCTGCGGACCTGGCGCCGCGAGGCCCCCAGCGCCCGCATCAGGCCGACGTCGAACAGCCGCTCGTCACGGGTCGAGGCCAGCGCCGCCCATAGCACCAGCACGCCGGCGGCCAGCGCCAGCACAAACAGGGCCTCGATCGCGCGCGACAGCTGGTCGACCATGGCGCGCACCTCGGCGAGGATGGCACTGACGTCGATCACGGTGACGTTGGGAAACTGCGCCACCAGCTGGTTGATAAAGTCCTCGTCGGCGGGGGCCAGGCGGAAGCTGGTGATGTAGCTGGCCGGCTGGTCGGCAAACCAGGCGGGCGGCGCCACCACGAAGAAATTCACGCGGAAGCTGTCCCACGATACCTTGCGCAGGCTGGTGACGCGGGCCGAGTAAGGGGTGCCGCCCAGGGTGAAGGTGAGCGTGTCTCCCAGGCGGATGCCCAGGGTCTCGGCCAGACCCTGCTCGACCGAAAACTGCGGTGCCGCATGCGCGCCCCACCATTCCCCGGCACTGACACGGTTGCCGCTGGGCAAGGTGGCGCGCCAGGACAGGTTGAACTCGCGCTCGGCCAGACGCTGGGCCCGCTCCGAGGCGTAGGACGACGGCCGCACCGGGCGGTCGTTGATGGCGCTGAGCCGTGCCCGCACCATCGGCGCCAGTTCCGGCGCCGGCAAGGCGTGGCCGACGAAGGCGCTCCTGAACGGCTCGATCTGCGCCGGCTGGATGTTGATGGCGAACTTGTTGGGGGCCTCCGCCGGCACGCTCTGCTGCCAGGCGGCGATCAGGTCGCCACGCACCACGGTCAGTGTCAACAGCGCCATCAGGCCGACCGACAACGCCACGATCTGGATCACTGCCAGCCACGGCCGGCGCGCCATGTTGGCGATGCCGAAACGCCAGCCGACGCCCACGCCGGTGGGCAAGCGGCGCATCAGCCATACCGCGACGAACGCCACCAGCGCCACCGCGGCGAGAAAGCCGGCGAGGCCGCCGAACAACCAGCCGGCCAGCGTCAGATCCCCCACCTGCCACGCCGTCAGGGCCAGCAGCGCCGCCACCGCCGCCAGCGGCGTGAGCCGTCCCGACGGCGAGGGACGCAGCTCGTCGCGCAGCACCGCCAGCGGCGGCACCCGGCGCAAGCTCAGCAGCGGCGGCAAGGCGAGCCCGAGCAGCAACACCAGCGCCGACAGCGGCCCGCTCAGCCACGGCAGCCGTCCGGGGGCCGGCAGCAAGCCGCCGACCCACTGCTGGGCCAACTGCATCAGCCCGCTTTGCAAGGCGTAGCCGGCCAGCGTGCCGAGCCCACCGGCCAGCAGCCCCAGCAACAGGAACAGCCCGGCAAACAAGCCCCATACTTCGTTGGCGCTGAGACCCAGGCAGCGCAATACCGCCACCGGCTGCCAGTGCCGCGCTAGGTAACGGCGCACCGCCATGCCCACCGCGGCGGCGGCCAGGGCCACCGTCAGCATGGCAGTCAGGCCGAGGAAGCGGCGCGCCCGTTCCAGGGCGGTGCGAATCTCGGGGCGTGCCTCCTCGACGCTCTCCAGACGCATGCCGCTTTTCAGCTGTGGTTCGAGCCAGACCCGGAAGCCGGCCACGGCCGCGCTGTCGCCGGCCAGCATCAGCCGCCAGCGCAGGCGGCTGCCCGGCTGCACCAGCCCGGTGGCGGCGAGATCGGCGCGGTTGAACATCAGCCGCGGCACGAAGTTGTAGAGGTCGAGCGTGCCGTCCGGCTCGCGCAGGATCTCGCCCGCCAGCGTCAGCCGCGTGCTGCCCACCTCGAGCGCATCGCCCAGCTTGAGCTTGAGCCGGCTGATCAGGCGCGCATCGGCCCAGGCGGTGCCCGGCAGCGGGTGCAATGCCCCGCTTCTCACCCCGCCTTCGGCCAACCTGACGCTGACCTCGCCGCGCAGCGGGTAGCGGTCGGTGACCGCCTTGTAGGTGGCGAGCGCCGCCTGGCCGTTGGCGAACACCATCGAGGGGAAGCTGATGTTTTCGGCCTGCGTCAGCCCGCGCCGCTGTGCCTCGGCACGGATCGCCGCCGGCGCCGGCTCCGGGCTGTTGAGCACCAGGTCCGCCGCCAGCAGCTGGCTGGCGTGGTCGGTGAGCGCGCGCTCGACGCGGTCGGAGAAGAAGGCCACGCTGCTCATCGCCGCCACCGCCACCAGCAGCGCCAGGCCGAGGACGGTCAGCTCGCCCGCCACCAGTTCGCGACGGGTGAAGCGCCAGGCCAGCAGGCAGCGCCCCCAGAACGTCATCGCCCGGCTCCGTTGAGTTTGCCGTCCACCAGCCGGTAGATGGCGTCGCAGCGCCCGGCCAGTTCGCTGTCGTGCGTCACCAGCACCAGCGCGGTGCCCTGCTCGGCGTTGAGCTGGAACAGCAGGTCGATGATCTGACGCCCGGTGGCCGGGTCGAGGTTGCCGGTCGGCTCGTCGGCGAACAGCAGCAAGGGCTCGATGACGAAGGCGCGCGCCAGCGCCACGCGTTGCTGCTCGCCGCCGGAAAGGTGCCGCGGATAATGCTGCAGGCGCTGCCCCAGGCCGACCCGCTCCAGCATGGCGCGGGCCGCCTCGCGCGCGTCGCGCCGGCCGGCCAGTTCGAGCGGCAGCATGACGTTTTCCAGCGCGGTGAGTTGTGGCATAAGCTGGAAGTTCTGGAACACGAAGCCGACCTTGTCGCGGCGCAGGCGCGCGCGATCGTCCTCGGACAACTGGGTCAGCGATTGCCCGAACAGCGCCACCTCGCCGGCGGAAGGGTGATCGAGCCCGGCCAGGAGCGACAGCAGGGTCGACTTGCCGGAACCGGACGCCCCGACGATGGCGACACTTTCGCCCTCGTACAGGGTCAGACTGGCAGAGCGCAGGATGGACAGCGATTCGCCGTGAAACTCCACCTGCTTGGCTATCCCCACGGCGGACAAAACCGCCTTGTCATCGATGGATGTGAGCATGTTCAGTTATCTGCGTCTGATCGCATTGTTGTTGATGGCCCAGCCGCTGCAGGCGGCGACGGTACTGGTGTTCGGCGATAGCCTGTCGGCCGGCTACGGCCTCTCTCCCGGCCAGGGCTGGGTGACACTGCTGGAACACAGTCTGGCACCGCGCCATCGCGTGATCAATGCCAGTATGTCGGGCGAAACCACCGCCGGCGGCCTGTCGCGCCTGCCCGCCGCGCTCAAGCGCCACCGCCCCGACGTGGTGGTGCTGGAACTGGGCGGCAACGATGGCCTCAGGGGCCTGCCGCTGGACGCGATGCAGCACAACCTGGAACAGATGATCCGTCTCGCCAGGCAGGGCAAGGCGCAGGTGCTGCTGGTCGGCCTGACCCTGCCCCCCAACTATGGCCCGAAATACGGAGCCGAGTTCCACGCCGTCTACGAGACGCTCGCCAGGAAATACCGGTTGCACTACGTCCCGCGCCTGATGACCGACTTCGAGGCCGATCCCAGCAAGTTCCAGCCCGACGGCATCCATCCGCGTGCCGAAGTGCAGCCGCGCATGATGGAAACGGTGCGAGCCAAGCTGCCGCTGTCCTGAGAACCTGTTCACGATCTGTCGTGAGCAGCCCTCAGTGGGGTGAAGAGCAGCGCAGAAACCAGAATGTACTGAAGTACATGAGGATTCCGAGCAGCACATGAGCCCCGATCAGGGATGCGCAGCAAGATCGTGAACAGGTTCTGAGCCTGTCTTCGGCCAACCGGCCCTGTGAAGTCGCCCCGCCACGCCGACTACCCGGCGCAGTACTTTACCTTCTACAGTGAAGAAGCCCGAGCGGCACTCACCAAGGAGAACTACATGGCACAGCGCATCCTGATCATCTGCGGCGACTACGTCGAAGACTACGAACTGATGGTCCCGTTCCAGGCCCTGCAGGCGATGGGCTACACCGTCGATGCGGTCTGCCCCGGCAAACAGGCCGGCGAGCAGGTCAAGACCGCGATCCACGACTTCGAAGGCGCGCAGACCTACTCGGAGAAACCGGGGCACAACTTCACCCTCAACGCCAGCTTCGAGCAGATCGACGCCACAAACTACCAAGCCCTGCTGGTGCCCGGCGGCCGCGCCCCGGAATACCTGCGCCTGGACGCCCAGGTGCTGCGCCTGGTACGCCACTTCGCCGACACCGGCAAACCGATCGCCGCCATCTGCCACGGCGCGCAGCTGCTCGCCGCCGCCGACGTCATCCGCGGCCGCAAGGTGTCGGCCTACCCGGCCTGCGCCCCCGAAGTGCGGCTGGCCGGAGCGGAGTACATGGAGATCGCCATGACCGCCGCCGTCACCGACGGCCGCCTGGTCACCGCGCCTGCCTGGCCGGCCCATCCCGCCTGGCTGGCCCAGTTCGCCGCCGTGCTCGGTGCGCCCTGAGGCGGGGCGTCCACGCGCACGGCACCGCACCCGGACGTAAAAAAACCCCGCAGCACGCTGCGGGGTTTTTCGTGGTCCGTGTTCCGCGTCGCAGATTACAGGTCCTTGGCGTTTTCCGCCAGGTAAGCGGCCACGCCTTCCGGGCTCGCCTGCATACCCTTCTTGCCCTTGCTCCAGCCGGCCGGGCACACTTCGCCGTTCTCTTCGAAGAACTGCAGCGCGTCAACCATGCGCAGCATTTCGTCGATGTTGCGGCCCAGCGGCAGGTTGTTCACCACCTGGTGCTGCACCACGCCCGACTTGTCGATCAGGAAGGAACCGCGGAACGCCACGCCACCGTCGGCTTCCACGTCGAAGGCTTTGCACAGTTCGTGCTGGATGTCGGCCACCAGGGTGTAGCCAACGGCGCCGATGCCGCCCTTGTCCACCGGGGTGTTGCGCCAGGCGGCGTGGGTGAAGTGGCTGTCGATCGACACGCCGATCACTTCCACGTTGCGCTTCTTGAACTCTTCCAGGCGGTGATCGAAGGCGATCAGCTCGGACGGGCAGACGAAGGTGAAGTCCAGCGGGTAGAAGAACACCACAGCGTATTTGCCGGCGGTAGCGTTCTTGAAGTTGAAGTTTTCAACGATCTGGCCATCGCCTTGAACCGCGGCGAAGGTCTTCTCGGCACAATCGAAGAACGGGGCTTGTTTGCCTACCAGTACAGCCATGGAATTGCTCCTTTCAGGTCATCACAGGATGGACCGTCCACCAGCGGCGGGCGGCCATCGTCAATGCGGGGTTTTATAAATCAGGGTGAACGGTCGCCGCCAATTGGAATTCCATATCATACCGATAGCGAATGCCAATCATAATGGTCACCGTAGTGGTGTCTTATCGTTGTGGTACCCGCACGGCGGTTTTTCAAGTGGCACCAAGGCGGGTCCTCCGCTCATGAGCAACAGGCCACCGCGACGTCCACACCTGAAGACAGGAAAGGACGCCGGGCACGGAGCGATGCCCCATGCACGGGTAGCAAGGACGGGTTGCTCGGAGGCACTGATCCTGGCGGAGTGACGGCAAGCGATGGTCACACTGGTAACACCGCCGGTCAATTCGTGAGTGATCCGGACAGCATTGACCGGCGTCAATGCTGCGGCCGAATATCCGAGTAAATTACTCAACATTACGCAGCGTCGACGCGCGCGTTTCGGGAGGCCAACCAGGCCCGACCGGCGCCTTACCCGGACCTTTGTCACGGCAGCCCCAGTCCTCCACGATGGACGATGCCGCTCCCTCGTCGGGGCGGACGGGCGCCACTCAGCGCAGCAATGAAAGGTGATCACATGAACACGAAGCAGACACCGCCTCGGGACGCCGGGGCGCAACGGCCAAGCCCCGACTGGGATGCCCGCGCCCCTGCCGTCCTCCAGGACCAAATCCGGGCTTACGACGACATGCGACATCGTTGCCCGGTAGCCTACAGCGAGTACCTGAACTGGTCGCTGTTCCGCCACGACGATGTGATGCAGGCCCTGACCGACCCCAAGACCTTCAGCAACGCGGTTTCCAGCTATCCCTCAATCCCCAATGGCATGGACCCACCCGAGCACTCGGCCTACCGCATGCTGATCGAACCTTATTTTGCCCCCGAGGCCATGGCCCGATTCGAGCCGGTGTGCCGGCGTATCGCCGCCGATCTGGTGCGCGAGCTGCCGCCGGCGGGTGAAGTGGAACTGATGGGCCAATTCGCCGAGGATTTCGCCCTGCAAATCCAGTGCGCCTTCATGGGGTGGCCGGTGGCACTGCACGACCCCCTGCGCCGCTGGACCCACCGCAATCGCGCAGCCACCCTGGCGGCCGATCGCGCGGCCATGGCGGCCGTCGCGCTCGAATTCGACGGCTACATCCGGGCGCAACTCGACGCCCGCCGGGCTGCGGGTGACCAGGCTCCCGATGACGTGACCCGCCGCCTCCTCGGGGAAACGCTGCAGGGCCGGACACTGAGCGACGCCGAGATCGTCAGCATCGTGCGCAACTGGACGGTCGGCGAGCTGTCCACCATTTCCTCCTGCGTCGGGATTCTCACCCAGTACCTGGCCGAACGGGCCGAGTTGCAGCAGCGGCTACGACGGCAGCCAGAGCTGTTGCCGGCCGCCATCGACGAGATCCTGCGCATCCATGCGCCCCTGATCGCCAACCGCAGGATCGCCACCCGGGATGTGGAAATCGGCGGCTGCCAGTTGAAAGCCGGCGACCGCGTCACTCTGATATGGGCGTCGGCCAATCGCGACGAAACCGTCTTCGGCGACGCCGACGAATTCCGACTTGACCGCGATCCGGCCGACAACCTCCTCTACGGCGCCGGAATTCATGTCTGCCCCGGCGCTCCGCTGGCCCGGCTCGAATTGAGGATCGTGATGGAAGCCCTGCTCAGTCAAACGGAGCGAATCGGAACAGTGGCAGGCAAGACTCCGGTGCGGGCGAGCTATCCGGCCAGCGGCTACGCCTCGCTGCCGTTGTGGATCGAGCGAGCCGCCCGCCCTGCCCACCAGGCCTGAGACGACCACGGCACGCCGGCACGACGTCCAGGCACAAGCTGCAAGCACCAAAAAAAAACGGGAGCCAAGGCTCCCGTTTGTCATGGTGAGATACAGGCTCAGGCCTTGCTCTCGGCCTTCTGACGCAGACGCAGGTTCAGTTCGCGCAGCTGCTTCTCGTCCACCGCGCCCGGCGCGTTGGTCAGCAGACACTGCGCGCGCTGGGTCTTCGGGAAGGCGATCACGTCGCGGATCGACTCGGCGCCGGCCATCAGCGTGACCAGACGGTCCAGACCGAACGCCAGGCCGCCGTGCGGCGGAGCACCGAACTTCAGGTTGTCGAGCAGGAAGCCGAACTTGTTCTGCTGTTCTTCCGGCGTGATCTTCAGGGCGGCGAACACCTTTTCCTGGATCTCGGCGCGGTGGATACGCACCGAACCGCCACCGATTTCCCAGCCGTTGAGCACCATGTCGTAGGCACGCGCCAGGCACGCGCCCGGGTTGCTGTCCATCAGGTCCTCGTGGCCTGGTTTCGGGCTGGTGAACGGATGGTGGCAGGCGGTCCAGCGGTCGTCGTCCTCGTCGTACTCGAACATCGGGAAGTCGACCACCCACAGCGGACGCCATTCCTTGACGAAGTAGCCGCCCGCCAGGCCGCGCTCGTGGCCGATCTTGATGCGCAGCGCGCCGATCGCCTCGTTCACCACCTTGGCCTTGTCGGCGCCGAAGAAGATGATGTCGCCATTGTCGGCAGCGGTACGCGCCATGATCTCGTTCAGCGCATTCACCGACAGGAACTTCACGATCGGCGACTGCAGGCCGCTGTTCTCGTCGTTGCTGATCTTGCTCTTGTCGTTGACCTTGATGTAGGCCAGCCCCTTGGCGCCGTAGATGCCAACGAACTGGGTGTAGTCGTCAATCTCCTTGCGGGAGAGCGCCGCGCCACCCGGCACGCGCAGGGCCACGACACGGCCGTTAGGCAGGTCGGCGGCACCGCGGAACACCTTGAATTCCTCGGTCTTCATCAGGTCGGTCAGTTCGGTGAACTGCAGGCTGACGCGCAGGTCCGGCTTGTCGGAGCCGTAGTAGTGCATGGCGTCGGCGTAGCTCATGCGCGGGAAGTCGCCCAGTTCCACGTCCATCACGTCGCGGAAGATCTGGCGCGCCATGTCTTCGGTGATGTCCATGATCTGGTCCTCGTCCAGGAACGAGGTCTCCAGGTCGATCTGGGTGAATTCGGGCTGACGGTCGGCCCGCAGGTCTTCGTCGCGGAAGCACTTGGTGATCTGGTAGTAGCGGTCGAAGCCGGCCACCATCAACAGCTGCTTGAACAGCTGCGGCGACTGCGGCAGCGCGAAGAATTCGCCCGGGTGCACGCGGGACGGCACCAGGTAGTCGCGCGCGCCTTCCGGCGTGGAGCGGGTCAGCATCGGGGTTTCGATGTCGATGAACCCCTGCTGGTCGAGGTACTGGCGCACGCCCATCGCCACGCGGTAGCGCAGGCGCAGGTTCTTCTGCATCGCCGGGCGACGCAGGTCGATCACGCGGTGGGTCAGACGCACGTTTTCCGACAGGTTCTCGTCGTCGATCTGGAACGGCGGGGTGGCGGCCGTGTTCAGTATCTCGATGTCCTTGGCCAGGATCTCGATCTCGCCGGAAACCAGGTGGGCGTTGGCGGTGCCGGCCGGACGCTCGCGCACGATGCCGGAGATCGACAGCACGAATTCGTTGCGCGCGCTGTCGGCGGTCTTGAACGCTTCCGGGGTATCCGGATCGATCACCACCTGCACCAGACCCTCACGGTCGCGCAGGTCGATGAAAATCACGCCGCCGTGGTCGCGACGACGATGCACCCAGCCCTTCACCGTCACGGTCTGGCCGAGATAGGCCTTGTCAATCAGCCCGCAGTAATTGGTTCGCATAATATCCTGAATTGAATCGTAAAAATTCGGTATCAAGGCCCAGAGTCTATTTCAGTAGGCGAGCGAGCCAAAGCAGCTTGAGTGCCACCAGCGCTCAGGAACCGGAATGTACACGCAGTACATGAGGATTCCTGATCGCTGAGCGAATCACTGTGTGCAAATCTTTGCCTTGCTCAGCGATGGATTCGCACGCAGTACTGCTGGCGCTCAAGATGCACAGGCGCAGCCGCCTAATGAGATGGGCTCTTATTCGTCCTTGCCTGGGGGCGCAACCACCCCCATGGAAATCACGTACTTCAGCGCGGCGTCCACACTCATCTCGAGCTCGCGCGTGTCCTTCTTCGGCACCATGATGAAATAGCCCGAAGTCGGGTTGGGCGTGGTCGGCACGTACACGCTGACGTATTCCTCACCGTCCAGGTGCGAAGCCACGTCGGCGGCCGGGGTGCCGGTCTGGAACGCCACGGTCCAGGAGCCCTGGTGCGGAAACTGCACCAGCAGGGCCTGGCGGAAAGCCTGACCGGAATCCGACAGCAGCGTGTCGCTGACCTGCTTGACGCTGCTGTAGATCGACTTCACCACCGGGGTGCGCGAAATCAGTGCATCCCAGAAGCTGAACAGGCGCTGACCCAGCACGTTGGCGGCGAGCATGCCCGTGCCAAGCAGGATCAACACCGACAGCAGCACGCCCAGGCCCGGTATGTGAAACCCGATCAGGGCTTCCGGACGCCAGTGCTCCGGCAATAGGGTCAGGGTCTGGTCCAGCGTGCCGACGATCAGGTTCAGCACCCACAGCGTCACCGCCACCGGGAGCCAGATCAGCAGGCCCGTGACCAGGTGCCCCTTGAAATTAAGCTGCAGACGCGGCATCAACTGCAGCTACCGCAGCCGCCGGTGCCGCAGCTGTGGCCGCCGGCCGGCGCCGAGGAACTGCCGTTCTTGAAATCGGTGGCGTACCAGCCCGAACCCTTGAGCTGGAACCCGGCCGCCGTCAGTTGCTTGCGGTAGTCAGGGCTGCCGCACTCGGGGCAGGCGGCAATCGGCGCATCGCTCATTTTCTGCAGGTGTTCCTTGGCAACCCCACAGGCATCGCAACGGTATGCATAAATCGGCATGTTTCTCTCCTTCACCTGCCATTGACAATGGCATAGACGGCATGTTTCTTGCTACAGTGAACGCTTGCCAGTACTGGCTTCCGCTCAGATGGGGACATTCCCTCCGCAACGCAAGCAGCTGTTCACAAACGGGTGATTATATCTGACTGCCAGTGCAACACAAAAATACTGTTTCGTCACACCACCGCAATCCCACGCGGCGAAGCTGTGGTCTGAACGCGTCAGCAGGAAAAAGGGAAGCTCATGAAAAACATCCAGTCACCGCTCGCCGGCAAGAAAGGCCTGATCATCGGCATCGCCAACGAGCACAGCATCGCCTACGGCTGCGCCAAAGTGCTCAAGGCGCTGGGAGCGGAGTGCGCCGTCACCTACCTCAACGACAAAGCCGAAAAATACGTACGCCCCTTGGCAGACACGCTGGAGTCGCCGCTGGTGCTGCCGCTCGACGTGGAACAGCCGGGCCAGCTCGCCGCGGTGTTCGACGCCATCGGCCAGCAGTGGGGCGAACTGGACTTCGTCATCCACTCCATCGCCTTCTGCCCGATGCAGGATCTGCACGGGCGCGTCACCGACGTGTCGCTGGCCGGTTTCCAGCAGGCGATGCAGGTATCGTGCTATTCCTTCATCGAAACCGCGCGCCTAGCCGAACCACTGATGAAACACGGCGGCACGCTGATCACCATGAGCTATTACGGCGCCGACAAAGTGGTGCAGAACTACAATATCATGGGACCGGTCAAGGCGGCGCTGGAGAGCGTCACGCGCTATCTGGCGCACGAACTGGGCAGCCAGGGCATCCGCGTGCACGCGGTGTCGCCGGGGCCGCTGAAGACCCGCGCCGCCTCCGGCATCGCCCATTTCGACCAGCTGATCGACGACGCCATCACGCGCGCGCCGCAGAACCGCCTGGTGGACATCGAGGACGTCGGCCAGACCTGCGCCTTCCTGATTTCCGACGCGGCGCGTTCGCTGACCGGCGACACCTTCTATGTCGACGGCGGCTACCACATCATGGCCTGAGAGAGACACCGAGCATGACGCATGACGATCAAGCCTTCGACGATATCCTGCAACAAGCCGAGCAGCTCGGGCCGCTGCCGATGGCAGTGGCGCATCCGTGCAGCCGCGAGGCGCTCTTGGGCGCGGTGGAGAGCGCCGACCACGGCATCGCCCGGCCGATCCTGATCGCGCCGCAGGCCAAGCTGAAGAAACTGGCCGAGGAACTCCGCGTCGACCTGACGCGCTTCGAGACCATCGACGTGCCGCACAGCCACGCCGCCGCGGAGCAGGCGGTGGCGCTGGTGCGCGACGGCTACGCCGACATCCTGATGAAGGGCAGCCTGCACACCGACGAATTCATGACCGAGGTCACGGCGCGCAGCAGCGGCATCCGCACCGAGCGCCGCATCAGCCACGTGTTCATCATGAAGGTGGAGAGCTACCCGCGCTACCTGTTCATCACCGACGCGGCGATCAACATCGAGCCCGACCTCACCGCCAAGCGCGACATCTGCCAGAACGCCATCGACCTGTGCCATGCCCTGGGCATCGCCTGCCCCAAGGTGGCGATCCTGGCGGCGGTGGAGACCATCAACCCGGAGATGCGCTCCACCATCGACGCCGCCGCGCTGTGCAAGATGGCCGACCGCGGCCAGATCACCGGCGCCATCCTGGACGGCCCGCTCGCCTTCGACAATGCCATCTCGCGCGAGGCGGCGGCGACCAAGGGCATCGTCTCGCCGGTGGCGGGCGACCCGGACATCCTGCTGGTGCCCGACCTGGAATCCGGCAACATGCTGGCCAAGCAGCTGTCCTACCTCGCCGCCGCCGCCTCCGCCGGGATCGTGATGGGCGCGCGCGTGCCGATCGTGCTGACCAGCCGCGCCGACGACTCCAACGGCCGGCTCGCCTCCACTGCGGTGGCAAACCTGCTGGCGCACGGCAAGCAAAGGCGGGAGCCGCTGGCATGAAGAAAGTGCACCTGGCGATCAACGCCGGCTCGGCCACGCTGAAGTTCCGCGCCTACGGCGCCGACGGCCACGGCCTGTTGGTCAAGGGGCTGGTGGAGCACTTCGGCCAGGACGGCGGGCGCTTGACGCTGACCGATGGCAAGGGGCTGCCGCTGCTGCACCAGGAGCTGGCCGGCAACGGCCGCGACCTGGCGGTGGCGGCGGTGATCAACGCCCTGGCCGACCGCCAGATGACGGTCGCGGCGGTAGTGCACCGCGTGGTGCACGGCGGCAACCGCTTCAGCGAACCGGTCCGGCTCACGCCGCAGGTGCGCGCCGGACTGGAGGAATTCGTCGCGCTCGCCCCACTGCACCAGCCGGTGAGCCTGGCGGTGATCGACGCCTTCACCGCGCTGGACGAGCGGCTGCTGCAGATCGCCTGCTTCGACACCGCCTTCCACACCAGCCAGCCGGAGGTGGCGACGCGTTTCGGCATCGCCCGCCACTGGCATGCCGAAGGGGTGCGGCGCTACGGTTTTCACGGCCTCTCCTACGCTGCCATCGCGCGCCGCCTGCCCGAACTGGGGTTGGCCGAAGCCAAGGTGGTGGTGTGTCACCTGGGCAGCGGCGCCAGTGCCTGCGCCATGGTGCAGGGGCGCAGCGTCGCCAGCAGCATGGGCTTTTCCGCGGTGGACGGCCTGCTGATGGGCACCCGCCCCGGCGCGCTCGATCCCGAAGTGCTGCTGTACTGGATGGAGCACGAGGGCATGGGCGTGGCCGAGGTGCGGCGCGAGCTTTACAAGAACTCGGGCCTGCTGGGGGTGTCGGGCCTGTCGGCGGACATGCGCGAACTGCTCGCCAGCCACGTGCCGGCGGCGCGCGAGGCGGTCGAGCTGTTCTGCTACCGCGTGGTCCGGGAAATCGGCGCGCTGGCGGCGGCGATGAAGGGGCTGGACGCGGTGATTTTCACCGCCGGCATCGGCGAGCGCTCGCCGGAAATCCGCGCCCGCGTCGTCAAGCAGCTGGCCTGGCTCGGCTTCGAGCTGGATCTTTCGGCCAACCTGGCGCAAGCGCGCCGCCTGACGACGTCGGCCAGCCCGCGCAGCGCCTGGATGATTCCCACCGACGAGGAAGGCGAAATGCTGCGCAGCGCCGCCCTGCTGCTGGGTTGAGCGCCGCCGTCAGCCCTGCGCCCAGTCGTTGAGCATCAGGCCGAAGCCGATGCCCTGGTTACGGTGGTTGTAGTCGATCAGGCTCTCGCCGTAGCCATTGAAGTACTGCAGGTAGCCGCGCAGCCGGCCGGCGAGCGGGAAGGTCCAGCCCAGTTGCAGCGCCCCCTTGCCGGACGACGGGTTGTAGCGCGCCAGCGCCGCCAGGGTATGGTCGTTCCAGCGATACTGGGCCTGCAGGTCGCCATAGCCGTAGTAGCGCAGGATGTCGGGGTTGTCGTCGCTCTCTACCGGCTCCGGCAGCCGCTGCCACACGCGCGCCGTCAGCGTCAGCGGACCGCGCTCCATGCCGAGCATGCCGTACACCCGGTTCCAGCTGCGCGACAACGGGTCGCTCTGGCCGTTGGACTGATGCACGAAGCCGGCGCCCAGCAGCCGCACCCGCCAGCCCAGCACGGACCAATCGACCGGCAGGCTGGCCATGACTTCGGGCTCGTAGTCGGTTTCGCGAAACGGCGACGACTGCGGCTTGTTGTAGAGCTGCCAGTGCGACTGCTGGGTATAGCCGAACCACAGGTCGGCCGGCGTGCCCAGCACGTTCTGCCAGATCTTGCTCTTGAACGAGAGCTGGAACTTGACTTCGGTGTGGTCGAGATCCTGCGCGGTGGCGCCGTGCGTCGGCGTGAACGGGGCCGTGTTGGGAGCGACCTGGTACCAGCCTGGCAGGAAATACGAGGGCCGGTGGCCGCGCAGCAGGAAGGTACGGTGCGGAGCGTCCTGATCCAGGTCCCACAGCTTGGCCAGCGCCGTACTCTCCGGCACCGACTCGGCACGCTCTTCCGCTGCAGCAGGAATGGCAGCAGGCGCGGGCATTGCTTCGGTGGTGTTTATGGCAGGCTCCGCCAAGGCCGGAGCGGTGGCGAGGACGGCGGCAGGCGGCCGGGCCGCCGTGGCGGCAGCGTCGAAGCAGGCGAGCCGCGCCTCGGCCGCGGGCAAGGCGGCGCATCGGCCCAGCGCCTCCCCGGCGCTCTCGGCATGGCTCATCAGCGGCAGCAGGAGCGGCAAACCCGGCAGCCAGCGCAGAATGGACATGGGCGTCATCGGCAAAAAAAAGAAGGTATGACCCCCTGCCGGCGCCGACGGTTCCAAAAAACAAAAGGCCCCGCGATGCGGGGCCTTTGCATATTCGCTGTCCTTGCGGACGGATCAGGCAGCCATGGCCTTGATCTGGGCGGACAGACGGCTCTTGTGACGAGCAGCCTTGTTCTTGTGGAACACGCCCTTGTCGGCAATGCGGTCGATCACTTTAACGGAAGCCTGGAACACGTCTTTGGCAGCAGCCTTGTCACCGGCTTCAACAGCCTTGATCACTTTCTTCACTGCGGTACGGAACGCAGTACGCAGGCTGGCGTTATGCGCGCGCTGCTTGAGAGCCTGGCGTGCACGCTTGCGAGCTTGTGCGCTATTAGCCATGAAACTTTCTCCTGATGAGCGGAATCTGAAACCCGCGATTCTAAGCCCTATACTCTGGTTTTGCAACAGCAATCCGTCCCGCGTAAACTAGCCGGCTTGCAAATCCTCCCAACCGGTTTTTCCGCCCAATGAACCTTCTCAAGGCTCTTGCCACCGTCAGCAGCATGACCATGGTGTCGCGCGTACTGGGTTTCGTCCGCGACGCCATCATCGCCCGCGTCTTCGGCGCCGGGCTTGCCACCGACGCCTTCTTCGTGGCGTTCAAGCTCCCCAACCTGCTGCGCCGGGTGTTTGCCGAGGGGGCGTTCTCCCAGGCTTTCGTGCCGGTGCTGGCGGAATACAAGCAGCAGCGCGGCGAGGACGAGACGCGGCACTTTCTCGCCGCGGTGTCCGGCATGCTGGCGCTGGTGCTGCTGGTGGTGACGGCGCTCGGCATGCTGGCCGCGCCGTGGATCATCTGGATCTCGGCGCCCGGCTTCGCCAACGATACCGGCAAGTTCGACCTGACCGTCGAGCTGCTGCGCATCACCTTCCCTTATATCCTGTTCATTTCGCTGTCGTCGCTGGCCGGCAGCGTGCTCAACACCTGGAACCGCTTCTCGGTGCCGGCGTTCACGCCGACCTTCCTGAATATTTCGTTCATCCTGTGCGCCCTGCTGCTGGCTCCCTACTTCCACCCGCCGGTGCTGGTGCTGGCGTGGGCGGTGTTCATTGGCGGCATTCTGCAGCTCGCCTACCAGTTGCCCTACCTGAAGCAGGTGGGCATGCTGCCGTGGCCGCGCCTGGCGCTGAAAGACGCCGCGGTATGGCGCATCATCCGCCAGATGGGGCCGGCGATTTTCGGCGTGTCGATCGCACAGATTTCGCTGGTGATCAACACCATCTTCGCCTCCTTCCTGGCCTCCGGCAGCGTGTCGTGGATGTACTACGCCGACCGTCTGATGGAATTCCCCACCGGGGTGCTGGGCGTGGCGCTCGGCACCATCCTGCTGCCGTCGCTGTCCAAGCACGCCGCCAACAATTCCGCCGACGACTACTCCAAGCTGCTGGACTGGGGCATGCGCCTGTCGCTGCTGCTGGCGGTGCCGGCCACGGTCGGTCTGGCGGTACTGTCGCAACCCTTGATCGCGACGCTGTTCATGTACGGCAAGTTCTCGGCGCACGACGCGCTGATGACGCAGCGCGCCCTGATCGCCTACGCCATCGGCCTGTTGGGGCTGATCCTGGTGAAGGTGCTGGCGCCCGGCTTCTACGCGCGCCAGAACATCAAGACGCCGGTGAAGATCGCCATCGTCACCCTGTTCCTGACCCAGCTGATGAACCTGGCCTTCGTGTTTCCGCTCAAACACGCGGGGCTGGCGCTGTCGATCGGGCTGGGCGCCTGCCTCAACGCTGGGCTGCTGCTCTACCTGCTGATCAAGCAGGGGGTGTATGAACCGCAGCCGGGCTGGCGCTCCTTCCTGCTGCGCCTGGGCGTGGCGGTGGGCGGCATGGCGGCGCTGCTGGTGGCGGCACTGTGGCTGCCAATCAACTGGCACGGCCACTCGTGGCAGCGCGTGGGCTGGCTGTCGGCCATCATCATGGCCGGGGTGGCGATGTATTTCGGCCTGCTGTTCGCGCAGGGTTTCCGACCCAGCGATTTCATGCGCCGCGAGCACTGAGCAACAGGACAGGGCCAAGGCCGGCCCTGTCCGGAAAAGGAAAGTAACGAGACGATGGCGAGTAACACCAAGACCCCCGAACAGTCGCCGCTCGGCAAGACCGTGCAGTACCAGGACCAGTACGCGCCGGAGCTGCTGTTCCCGATTCCGCGCCAGCAAAAGCGCGACGAGATCGGCGTGGACGGCTCGGCGCTGCCGTTTGCCGGCGTCGACATCTGGACCGGCTACGAGCTGTCGTGGCTCAACGCCCGCGGCAAGCCGCAGGTGGCGATCGCCACCTTCCGTATCCCGGCCGACACCCCGAACCTGATCGAGTCGAAGTCGTTCAAGCTCTACCTGAACAGTTACAACCAGACCCGGCTCGACAGCATGGCGCAATTGCAGGCCCAACTCGCGCTGGACTTGTCGCGCGCGGCCGGTGGCCCGGTCGCCGTCAGCCTGACGAGTCCGCAGGATTTTGCACGAGAACGGATCGACGAGCTGGCCGGCGAGTACATCGACGACCTCGACATCGAGGTCAGCGACTATCACCCCGATCCAGCACGGCTTTCGGCCGATCTGTCGCACATCGTCAGCGAGACGCTGTGCTCCAACCTGCTGAAGTCGAACTGCCTGGTGACCGGCCAGCCAGACTGGGGCAGCGTGCAGATCCATTACATCGGACCGCGCATCGAACGCGAGAGCCTGTTGCGCTACCTGATCGGCTTCCGCCAGCACAACGAGTTCCACGAGCAGTGCGTGGAGCGCATCTTCACCGACGTGCTGCGCGCCTGCCAGCCGCAGCAACTCACCGTGTACGCGCGCTATACCCGGCGCGGCGGCCTCGACATCAATCCCTTCCGCAGCAATGGCGGAGAGCCGGCGCCGGCCAACGTGCGCACCGCGCGCCAGTAAATCCCCAAGGTTGGCCGAAGCCCTTCGGCCAACCTCGTCACGCCGTCCGCCGCGCCTTGCGGCAGGCCATCAGCACCACCGCCCCCACCTTGAACAGGCCGGCCGCCACCGTCAGCGACAGGTGCGCGGCGATCAGCAGCGGCATCGCCACCTCCGCTTCGCGGAAATAGGCGGTGTAGACCCCGACGCTGAACACCGACAACGACACCAGCATGGTGACCAGGGCAATACGTTCCATTCCTTGTTGCATGATTCGCACCTTTTGCCGACGGCGCTGCACGTGCCAGGTGACAGCACCCTTTTTAAACATGTACTATTGATACATCTTTAGTGGCGGCGCGTCTAGTATCAGAACATGCTGATATAGGTATCGCCGATAAGATGTATTTTTTTGACAACTTATAAGGACTTCACATGCTCAGCAGCCAGCACCGCGAACTCGTCAAAGCCACCGTACCGGTTCTGCGCGAACACGGCGTCGCCCTGACCAGCCATTTCTACCGCCGCATGTTCAGCCACAACCCGGAACTCAAGCACGTGTTCAACCAGGCCAAACAGGAGGCCGGCCAGCAGCAGCAGGCGCTGGCGCTGGCGGTACTGGGCTACGCCGAACACATCGACGATCCTTCGGTCCTGGCGCCGGTGGTAATGCGCATCGCCCACAAGCACGTCGGCCTGGGCATCCGTGCTGAGCACTATCCGATCGTCGGCCATCACCTGCTGTCCTCGATCAGCGAAGTACTGGGCGAAGCCGCCAGCGACGAGTTGCTGGAAGCCTGGCGCCTGGCCTACGGCCAGCTTGCCGACCTGCTGATCGGGGCGGAACAACAGCTCTACACCGACGGCGCGCTGAGCCGCGGCGGCTGGTCCGGCGTGCGCAGCTTCACCGTCACCCGCAAGGTGGCGGAAAGCAGTGAGATCACCTCGTTCTACCTCTCCCCGTCCGACAAGGGCGCGGTGCCCGGCTTCCGTCCCGGCCAGTACATCACGCTGAAGCGTTTCGTGCCGGAACTGGGGTTGCTGCAGCCGCGCCAGTACAGCCTGTCGGACGCACCGGGCCAGGATTACCTGCGCATCTCGGTCAAGCGCGAACCCGGCAACGGTAGCACCCCGGCCGGACGCATCTCCAACCTGCTGCACGACACCGTGCACGAAGGCGACCAGCTCGAACTGGCCCCGCCGGGTGGCGACTTCTTCCTGCACGAAGAACGCAGCACCCCGGTCGTGCTGATCAGCGGCGGGGTTGGCGTGACGCCGATGCTCGCCATGCTCAACCATCTGGTGCTGACGCGAAGCCCGCGCCGCGTCGCCTTCGTCCACGGCTGTCGCAACGGTGCGGTGCACGCCATGAAGCGCCACGTCAACCAGCTGGCGGCGGAATGCGACAATGTCAGCAAGGTGGTGTTCTACGAAGAAGTGGGTGCCGAAGACCGCCTGGGCGAAGACTACGACCAGCAAGGCCGCGTCGACCTGGGCGCTGTGCGCGAGCAGGTACTGCTGCCGGATGCCGACTACTACCTGTGCGGCCCCTTGGCGTTCATGCTGGCGCAGCGCGACTGGCTGCTGGCGGCCGGGGTGGACGGCGGGCGCATCCACTACGAAGTGTTCGGCTCGCATACCATAGCCGGCTGATTGTGCCGCGCGGGTGGGAGGGGTATCCTGCCCGCATCACTCGAGACAGAACGAATCATGCAGTTGACCCGCTTCACCGACCTCGGCCTCAGGGTATTGATGTACCTGACCCACCGCGAACGCGACACCCCGGTCACCATCCCGGAAATCGCCGAGCGCTTCGCCGTGTCGCGCAACCACCTGGTCAAGGTAGTGCACTTCATGGCGCAGCAGGGCTGGCTGGTCACCACCCGAGGCAAGGGCGGCGGGCTGGCGCTGGCGCGCCCGGCCGATCACTACCGGCTGGGCGACGTCATCCGCACCCTGGAAGGCATGAGTGACCTGATCGACTGCGCCGAGCCGCCCTGCGCGCTGCGCAGCGGCTGCCAGCTCAAGTCGGCGCTGGACGTCGGCCTCACCGCCTTCTTCGAGGCGCTCAACCGCTTCACGCTGGCCTCCGCCGTCGCCGCGCCGACCGGCGAGGCCATCGTCCGCCTGCACCGCCGGCCCCGTCCGCTGGAGCCGGGCACCGTCTCCTAACGCCCTCCGCCGCCCTATCCGGTGGTTCGACGCTGGCACGGCGCCGCTCCGCGCGACACCGCACTGGACACCGCTCTCCCCGCCCTCCATCGGCCGCTCTGGCCCTGTGCTCTCCCCGCCACCGGGCCGCGGCGATCGCCCGGGACGGCCTGGCCACGTCTGCCGCCGTACTTTGCCCTGCCGGCATCCCCCACACATCGCCCCCTCTGCGGAACATGGCCGGAAGTTTGCTTGCCTAAACCGGGTCGGCGTCATGCCATGGCCACCTGAGCGGCCCCGCCACCTCTCACCCAGCGTTGCAGATTCCCCGGCAACACATCCCCGCAACAGAACGGCTCTAGCCTGTAGCAGGCTGGCTTCTTCGAGAAAGGGAACACCCATGAAGACCACTGAGATCGCCTTGGCCTTGCAAGGCGGCGGCGCGCACGGCGCCTTTACCTGGGGCGTACTGGACAGGCTGCTGGAAACACGCCGCTATCACCCCGCCGCGCTGAGCGGCGCCAGTGCCGGCGCCATGAACGCGGCGCTGCTGGCCTACGGCTGGATGGAGGGTGGTTACGACGGCGCGCGCGAGGCGCTGGGACAGTTCTGGCAACGGCTGTCGGCGCTCTACCCCTGGCCGGCGGCGCACGCCCCGCCCGTGGCGCTGCAAGGGCTGCTGCAGCTGTCGCACTTCCTGACCTCGGACCAGCTCAACCCGTTCGACTACAACCCGCTGCGCGAGCTGATCGCCAGCAGCATCGACTTCGCCCGGCTGCGCACCACCCCGATCCAGCTGTTCATCGCCGCGACCCACGTCAACAGCGGACGCCTCAAGCTGTTCCATGCCCACGAGCTGAGCGTGGAGCACCTGCTGGCTTCCGCCTGCCTGCCGCAGCTGCACCACACCGTACACATCGACGGCGAAGCCTACTGGGACGGCGGCCTCACCGCCAACCCGCCGCTGTTTCCGCTGGCCTACCAGGGGCGCGCCCGCGATATCGTGCTGGTGACGCTGGTGCCGCAACAGTGGGAGGAGACGCCTGGGCGTGCCGGCGCGGTCGAGCGCCGCCTCAACGACATCAGCTTCGGCTCGTCGCTGCATACCGAGTTGCAAGGGCTGGCCATCGCCAAGCGCGAAGCCGGCAGAAGTCTGTTCGGCCTGGGCCGCCTGGAGCGACACCTGCGCCAGCTGCGCCTGCACCATATCGATGCGGACGCTACCACCGGCGCGCTCGACAGCCTGAGCAAGCTCACGCCGCATCACGGCCTGGTGCAGCAGTTGTTTGCCGCCGGGCGCGAGCGGGCGCAGGCCTGGCTGCAAGAGCACGGTGCGGAAGTCGGGAGAAAAAGCACGATGCGGCTGTGGCGGCGCATCGGCTGACACGGGGCGACGTCGTCGCGGCGCAACGAAGAGCCGCGGCAAGAGCGCGCCACGACCGCAAGGCGGCCGTGGCGGGAAGGGAAAGGATCAGATGGTGCGCGAGTAGCGCGCCTTGGTCTGGCGCTCGCGCAGGTGGCGGTCGAAAGCCATGGCGATGTTGCGGATCAGGAAGCGGCCTTTGGGCTCAACCATCAGGAAGTCGCCGTCGAAAGTGAGCAGGCCCTGCTGCTGGAACTCGCGGATGGCCGGCATCTCGGCGGCAAAGTACTCGGCGAAGTTGATGCCGTGCACCTGCTCGATGGCTTCCACCGACAGCGCGAAGCGGCACATCAGCGCCTGGATGATGGAGCGGCGCAGGATGTCGTCGCCGTCCAGCACCATGCCGCGCAGCACCGGCAGGCGGTTTTCGTCGAGTGCGGCGTAGTAGCTCTCGAGATCCTTCTCGTTCTGGCTGTAACAGGGGCCGACCTTGCCGATGGAGGACACGCCGAAGCCGATCATGTCGCAGTCGGCGTGCGTGGAGTAGCCCTGGAAATTGCGCTGCAGCCGGCCCTGGCGCAGCGCCACGGTGAGGTCGTCCTCCGGCTTGGCGAAGTGGTCCATGCCGATGAACACGTAGCCGGCGGCGGCCAGCTGTTCCACCGAGTGCTGCAGGATGTCGAGCTTGACCGGCGGCAGCGGCAGGTCGGCCTCGTTGATGCGCCGCTGCGGCATGAACACCGTCGGCAGATGGGCGTAGTTATAGAGCGCGATGCGGTCCGGCCCCATGGCGATGACCTTGTCGACCGTGGCCGCCACCGACTCCTGGGTCTGCAGCGGCAGGCCGTAGATCAGATCGACGCTTACCGAGCGGAAGCCGGCCTCGCGCGCGGCGTCGATCACCACGCGCGTCTCTTCTTCGCTCTGGATGCGGTTGACCGCCTGCTGCACGCGCGGCTCGAAATCCTGCACCCCGACACTCATCCGGTTGAAGCCCAGGCGCGCCAGATGCAGCACGGTGTCGCGCGTCACCTTGCGCGGATCTATCTCAATGGAATATTCTCCCTCCGCCAAGAATTCGAAGCGGGTCCGGAGTATCCCCATCAGCCGTTCCAGCTGTTCATCCGACAGGAAGGTCGGGGTGCCACCGCCGAAGTGCAGCTGGATCACTTTTTCGCGCTGCCCCAGCACGTCGGCCACCAGGCCGACTTCCTTCTCCAGGTAATCGAGGTAGCGGTCGGCGCGGCTCTTGTCCTTGGTGATGATCTTGTTGCAGCCGCAGTAATAGCACACGGTATTGCAGAACGGCAGATGCACGTAGAGCGAGATCGGACGGCTGTTGGCGCCGATCTTGCGCTGCTGCAGCCAGTGACGGTAGTCCTTGGCGCTGAAGTCGTCGGTGAAGCGGTCTGCGGTCGGGTACGAGGTATAACGCGGGCCGGCGCCGTCGAGACGGGCAATCAGGGCGCGGTCGAACTCGCAACGTGTGGGCGAAAACGGTGGGTGGGTGGTGTTCATGATGTCTCGCGATGGAAAAACCAGTGGTGGACTGGTAAATTTGCGGCAAACCTCCCAGAAACGCTTTGACCGACATCAAGGCCCAACGCTTTGACCAACATCAAGGCTTACTTAACAGAAGCGGACATGCCGCATGACTGACTCGACTGTTGTTCCCCTGCAAGCCCTCAAGGTCTCCTGCTCCAACTGCACGCTGCGCGAATTGTGTCTGCCCCTGGGTCTGAACCGTGAGGAAATGACGCGACTGGATGCGGTGATCCGCCAGAGCCGGCGCCTGAAACGTGGCGAAGCGCTGTTTCGCAACGGCGAGGGCTTCAAGTCACTGTACGCGGTACGTACCGGTTTCTTCAAGACCTGCATCTCCAGCCAGGACGGGCGCGAGCAGGTCACCGGCTTTCACATGTCGGGCGAACTGATGGGACTGGACGGGATTTCGGCCAACGTGCACGGCTGCAACGCCGTCGCGCTGGAAGACAGCGAGGTGTGCGAGCTGCCGTTCAGCCGCATGCAGAACCTGGCGCTGGAGATTCCCTCGCTGCAACACCACTTCTACCGGCTGATGAGCCGCGAGATCGTGCGCGATCACAACGTGATGATGCTGCTGGGCAATATGAAGGCGGAGGAACGGCTGGCCGCCTTCCTCATCAACCTGTCGCAGCGCCTGACGGTACGCGGTTTCGCCGCCAACGACTTCATCCTGCGCATGAGCCGCGAGGAGATCGGCAGCTTCCTGGGGCTCAAGCTGGAGACGGTGAGCCGCACCCTGTCCAAGTTCCAGCAGCAGGGCTGGATCGCGGTGGACCACAAGCACATCCAGCTGGAGCAGCCCGAGCAGCTCAAGCAGTTGGTCGCCGGCTGCGCCAACGCCCACCCGACGCCGAACCACTGAGAACCTGTTTACGATCTCGCGAGCTAGAGCGAGACAAGGCAAAAACAGCTGAGGATGCGGAGTTTACAAGTAGTAAATGAGCATTCCAAAGTCGTTTTTAACGCCGTATCGCCGAAGCGCAGCAGATCGTAAACAGGTTCTGAGCCCTTCCGCGCCCCCGCGGTCCTAGCGTCAGCGGGCGGCCCACCGGCCACCGCGGCATGAATGGCGTTCAGCGCCCCCCGCTTCCCGCCTTGCCATTGGTCAGTTCCTGCACCGTGTCGAGCAACTCGGCCAGTCGCGCCGGCGGCGGCCAGTTCGGCGGGCAGACAAAACCGCGCGCCACTTCCTCCCAGTCCCCGCCCCCCAACGGCAAGACCTCGGCCACCAGCTGTGGCGCCTCTGCCGCCGCCAGGTGGCGGCGCAGCGCGTCCTCGTCCAGCGTCTCGGCCTCGTCCACCCGCGCCGGCGCCAGCCAGCGCAAGCGCGGCAGCCACACCCAGCGCGACGCCAGCGAGCGCCGCGGCCACGGCGCCAGCAGCGGGCGCGCCCAGCCGGTGAGGAGGTCGGGGGCCAGCGGCGGCTCGAGCAGCACGGCATGGGGATAGAACAGCCAGCCCGCCAGCCTGGCCGCGGTGCGGCAGCCGACGAAGCCGGGCGGCAACAAGGGTTGCGCCGCCGCGTGGCGCGACAGCGCGAGCTGATCCTGCAACTTGGCCGCCTTCAGCGCCCAGGCATCGCGCAGGCTGGGGCCGACCAGGGTATGGCGCCCTTCGCCCAGCATCAGGTAGAACTTGCTGGCGGTTTCGAGGTGCCACGGCTCGCCGTCGATGCGCAGCAGGAAGTCGAATTCGCCAATGGTGCGCAGCTCGCCATTCTGCACCTGCAGATTGGCCGCCACGCACTCGATGTGCGGCGCGAGCTCGAACCAGAACGCCAGCAGGTTTTCGGCGTAGCGACCAAGGCGGGTGGTGGGACGGGCGGCGAGCCAGGCCACTAGCGCCGCCGGGGCGCGGTCGAGTTCGGCCAACAGTCCCGGTCCGGCGTCGCCCAGCAGGCGCTCGGGCAGAATGTCGGCGCCGGTCAGCCACGGCGCCGGCGCCGTCAGTAGAAAGGCCAGGTCGCGCACCGCCGGGTGCGCGTAGGGCAGGTAGAAAGTGCTACTGCTGGCGGCGGCCGTCATCGCGCTGGGCCACGCGCTGCACCTGCTTGAGGAAGCCGCGCAGGATGTCGATTTCCTCGCGCAGCAGGTTGGCGCGGTTGAACAGGGTACGCAGGCGGCGCATCAGGCGCTCGCCGTTGCGCCGCTCGTAGTAGCCGATATCGGCCAGGGTCTGGTCGAGGTGGCCGCAGAAGCCCTCCACCTCGTCGCGCGTCGCGCTCTCCCCTTCCGGACGCAGGTAATCGACGTCGACGCCGGTGTGGCTGAACAGCTCGTAGGTCATCACCTGTACCGCCATCGCCAGGTTGAGCGAGAAATACTCGGGGTTGCCGGGAATGGTCACCAGCCGGTTGCACAGCTCGACCTCGTCGATCGACAGGCCGAAGGTCTCGTTGCCGAACACCAGCGCCACTTGTTCGCCGTCGCGCGCGCGCGCCACCAGCTCCGGCGTGGTTTCGCGCGGAGTGGAGAGCGGCGTGGTCAGCTCGCGGCGGCGGCTGGTCAGGGCGCAGGCCACGGTGACGCCGGACAAGGCTTCGGCCAACGTGTCGACCACCACCGCCTGCTGCAACAGGTCGACCGCGCCGGAGGCCAGCGTGTCGGCCTCGGGGCTGGGGAAGGTCTTGGGCTCGACCAGGTAGAGCCGCGACAGCCCCATGGTCTTCATCGCCCGCGCCGCCGATCCGATATTGCCCGGATGGCTGGGGCGCGCCAGCACCACACGAATGTTCTTCAAAAAATCAGGGACTTCGGGTTTCTTCATTCGCCATTTCGCATTAAAATAGACGGCTTATCAAAAGCCCGTCCATGAGCCGGGTTTTTTCGTTCCTTAACCCAGATTGTTTCCTACTACGATTTTCCCTACCGGGAAGGCCGGGGTAGTTGTCTTTACTAGAGGCCGTCAATGCATCCCATGCTCAACGTCGCGGTGAAAGCCGCCCGTCGCGCCGCCAGCGTCATCCAGCGCGCGTCGCACAACGTCGACACCATCCGCGTCGAGAAGAAGCAGCACAACGATTTCGTCTCCGAAATCGACCGCGCCGCCGAAGAGGCCATCATCTCGACCATTCTCGACGCCTACCCCAAGCATGGGATTCTAGCAGAAGAGTCCGGCGCCCAAGGCCTGGGCAACGCCGAGTTCGAGTGGATCATCGACCCGCTCGACGGCACCACCAACTTCCTGCACGGCCACCCGCAATACTCGGTGTCGATCGCCCTGATGCACAAGGGTCAAATCCAGCAGGCCGTAGTGTATGACCCCAACCGCAACGACCTGTTCACCGCCTCGCGCGGCGTCGGCGCCTTCCTCAACGACCGCCGCATCCGCGTTTCCAAGCGCATTGCCATGAACGAATGCGTGATCGCCACCGGCTTCCCGGTGACCGACCAGAGCTACATCGACCAGTACCTGGGCATGTTGAAGGACGTGCTGGGCAAAACCGCCGGCGTGCGCCGCGAGGGCTCGGCCGCGCTCGATCTGTGCAACGTGGCTTGCGGCCGTGTCGATGGTTTCTGGGAGTTGAACCTGAAGCCGTGGGACATCGCGGCGGGCAGCCTGATCGTGCAGGAAGCCGGCGGCATCGTCACCGACCTCAAGGGCGAGGACGGCTGGCTGGAATCCGGCGACATCGTGGCCGGCAGCCCGAAGGTGCTGGCGCAGTTGCTGCATACGCTGGCGCCGCACGTCGGCTGATCGTTCTCCCTCCGTATTTCCAACGCCCCGTCAGTCCGCTGGCGGGGCGTTGTTGTTTACGGAGGTACGGTCTGGAATAACGTTTTCGGCGAAGTTATGGGCTATTGCTATATGGCTGGTGAGAATGGGGGGTGCCGGTTCCGCCCGGCGGACGGGGGGGGGGAATTTTCGTCGCCAAATTCCCCCTTCAG